>JBKHWA010000123.1:0-37359 GCA_046566765.1 Gammaproteobacteria bacterium | reverse complement strand
GGCCGAGGTGGCGCCCGCACCGGTGCCGGGGCCCGCCGATGCAGCCACCGCCGAACCTCCGCCGCCAGTCCGCGCGAAACCGGCCACCACCGCCAGGAAAGGGCCGGCGGCGCCGGAGGCTGCCGTCGAAATCGTTGCCGCGACCGGCGCCGCTGCGGCTCCAGCCGCCGATGAACCGGTCAACCCGCCCTCGCCGCTGGATGACAGCGGGCTCGCCACTCGTGCCAGCGCCGCCGAAGCCAGCGGCGATTACCTGCAGGCAGCCGCCGACCGCACCGAGTTGCTGCGTCGGCATCCGCGGGACAACGACGCCCGCCGCGCGCTGGTATTCGCGTTGCAGCAAGCCGGCCTGCCCGAGCGCGCGCTGGCAGTCGCCGAGGTAGCGCCAGACCTGTTCAGCGCAGCCGAACTTGCCGCGCTGCACGGTGACGTCGCCGACCAGGCGATCGCGCTGGCCGTTCGCGGTGAGCCGCGCGCCGACCGCAACCGGGTGTTGCGCGAGCGCGCCGTCGCCACCATCGACCGCGCCTGCAACTACGCCGAAACAAACAACCTGGAAACCGCGCAGAACCGTTGCTCCGGCCAGCGCGTGGTCTACTTGTCCGGCATCGGCCTGCACCAGACCGCCGTGGACACCTACGCACCGGCCAGCAACAAGGTGGACGATGCCGCGCACACCGCCGCCGCGAAGAGCCTGCTCGAGTTGACCGCCACGCGCCGCGGCGCCGCCGACGAAGCCGACGAAGCCTGGGCGCGCCGCTCGCAGGCCGCAGCCGCCGACCATGCCTTCGCGATTGACCGCCTGTTCGCGCGCGAACAGTTGCGCGATGCCAGCAAGGCGATCGACGCGCGCATCGCGCAGACACCGACCCACCTGAAGAGCGCCGACGGCAGCGTCGTCCGCCCGAACTGGGATCGCGTGGTGCTGGAAAGCGAGAAGATGCGCGCACTGGCCTGGCGCGGAAAAATCCGCGAAGCCATCGCCGGCCAGCAGGCGCTGGTTGCCGCAGCGCCGGCCGACACCGACCAGCGACTGCAGCTCGCGGATTTTTATCGCCAGAACGGCCAGCGCGATCTCGCCGATGCCGAAATGCGCAAGGCCGGAGCACTGGAACCGGACAGCCGCACACTGCTGGCAGCGCGCATCGACCAGGCCATCGACGACGGCGAGTTCCAGGATTCGCGCCGCGACCTGAAGACACTGCGCGCCACCTGGCCGGCCGACGACGCCATCGCGGCACTGGATCGTCGCCACGACCTTGCCACCACGCCGCGTATCGAGGCGTCGGTCAGCAGCACCCGCAGCGACGGCCCCGGCACCATCAACGCCAGCGACGAGTTGTGGCAGGAAGCCACGTTCTACGGCCACGCCTGGGAGCGGCGTGGCGACACCCGCCTGTTCGTCTTCGAGCAGGGTGAAGTCGGCGAGTACGCCACCGAAACATCGAACCCGCTGCGCGTCGGCCTCGGCATGATGACCCGCCACCGCGACTGGGATGCGCGCTTCAGCGTGCATGGTCGCCGCGGTACGCCGGAAGACGCGACCGGCGCCACCCTCGCCGGCCACGTGCGCTTCAACGATCACTGGGAAGCCGACGCCACGCTGCAAAGCGAGAGCACCGCCACGCCGATGCTGGCGCTGGAGAACGGCATCGACGCCTGGTCGGTCGATGTCGGCCTGCAGTACAACGTGCGCGCCGGCCATTACTACCGGCTCGACGCGCAGGAACTCGGCCTCGACGACGACAACCGGTCGCTGGCCTTCGCGCTCAGCGGTCGCCAGCCGCTGTACGCCGACCAGCCGCACCAGTGGGCGCTGCTCGAGCGGATCGAGACCTCGGCCAGCGATGAACTCGCCGTGCCGTATTTCAGCCCGGAGCGGATGTCGGCCGCCGAGGTGCAGCTGGAATACCGCGGCGTACTGCTCGCCGGCGGCACCCTGCGCTGGGAACATGTCGTCACGCTGGGCGTCGGCGCCAGCGAGCAAACCGGGTTCGGCAGCGACACCATCGGCGATGTGCGCTGGGAACACCTGTGGGCACCTGGCGATCGCCTCGAACTCGGCGCCGGCATTGAATGGCGTCGCCGTGCCTACGACGGTGACACGGAAGACCAACGCGAATTCTTCGCCTCGCTGCTGTGGAGGCTGCCATGAAGCGCTTTCTGCTGAAGTTGATCCTTCCCGTCGCCTCGCTGCTGGCCGTTGCCGGCGCCCAGGCCGGCGAGTTCCACGTGCTGGCCTACCACGACGTCAGGAAGGATGTTGCCGGCAACACCGACGACGACCCCTATGCCATCAGTCGCGCCAACCTGGCGCGGCATTTCGAGTGGCTGAAGCAGAACGACTACCAGGTGGTACGCGTCGATGACGTGCTCGCTGCCCGCGATGGCAAGCGCCCGCTGCCGGAGAAGGCAGTGCTGATCACCTTCGACGATGGCAGCCGCAGGATATACACGGAGGCTTATCCGCTGCTGAAGCTGTATGCCTATCCGGCGGTCGTGGCGGTGGTCACCAGCTGGCTGGAAGTGCCGGCCGGCAATGATGTCGCCTATGGCGACGAGATGCTGCCGCGCGAGGACTTCATCAGCTGGCGTGAAGCGCGCGAGATGCAGGACTCCGGGCTGGTCGAGTTCGCCAGCCAGACCCACGCGCTGCACCACGACGTCGTCGCCGCGCCGCAGGGTACGCGGCAACCGGCGGCGACCACGCGCGCGTGGCAGGACGGCAAGTACGAGTCGCTGGCCGACTATTACCGCCGCGTCGCCGCCGACCTGCTGCAGAGCCGCGAAGTACTGCTGCGCCGGCTGGGCACCGTGCCTCGCGTCCTGGTCTGGCCGTACGGCGCGCACAGCAGCGTCGGCTGGCAGGCAGCGAAGGAACAGGGCTATCGCCTGTCGTTCACGCTCGATGACACCCGCCCGGCCAACCCGGCGGATACCCACATCGGTCGCCTGCTGGTGATGAACAATCCGGACGCCGCCGAACTGGCCGCCGAGTTGCTGCCGGCCGATCCGCGGCCGGCGCTGCGCGTCATCCAGGTCGATCTCGATCGCGTCCACGACGCCGACGCCGCGCAGCAGGCGCGCAACCTCGATGCGCTGGTCGAGCGCGTGCGCGCGCTCGGCGTCGGCACCGTCTACCTGCAGGCATTCGCCGACCCGGACGGTGACGGCGAAGCGGACGCGCTCTACTTCCCGAACCGTCACCTGCCGCTGCGCGCCGACCTGTTCGCGCACGCCGCCTGGCAACTGCACAGCCGCGCCGGCGTGCGCGTCTACGGCTGGTTGCCGGTCACCGCGTTCCGCTTCCCGCAGGAGCAGCCGGAGTGGCGCGTGATGGCCGCCGGCGGCGGTGCCGCGGGCGATTACCGGCGGCTGTCGTTCTTCCGCGCCGACGTGCGCAGGGCCATCCGCGACATCTACGACGACCTCGGCCGCCACGCCTACGTTGACGGCCTGCTGTTCCACGACGACGGCCTGCTGCGCGCCGACGAGGACGTGAACCCCGCCGCCATCGATTACTACCGCGCGCACGGCTTCCCGGAATTCGACCTCGCCCGCGTGCAGGCCGATGCCGCTGCCAACGCCCGCTGGAGCGCACTGAAGACCGCGGCCCTGGTCGACTTCACTGCCGAGCTCGCCGCCGTGGTGCGCGCACACCGCCCGGAGTTGCGCACCGCCCGCAACCTGTTTGCACCGGTCGTGCTTGATCCTGCCGCCGAGGCGCGTTTCGCCCAGTCGCTGCCGGCCTTCGCCGCTGCCTACGACCAGGTCGCGCTGATGGCGATGCCGCAACTGGAAAAAGCCGATGACAGTTGCGCGTTCCTCGACCGGCTGGCGCGCAAGGTGAAGGCCAGCGGTGTCGACACCGCGCGCGTGGTATTCGAGTTGCAGGCCCATGACTGGGATCGCAGGCAGGACATTGCCGGCGACTGGCTGGCCGAGCACATGGACCGGCTGCTCGAGCAGGGCATCGTCAGCTACGGCTATTACCCGGACGACTTCCTGCGCGACCAGCCGAAGGCCGCCGACATCCGGCCGGCGATGTCCGTATCCGGATTCCCGTGGAGCCCCTGACCATGACGCTGAACGACCTGTTCTCGTTCGTCTTCTACTACCCGCTGTTCATGGCGTTCCTGTGGATGTTCGGGGCGATCTACTACCGGCTGCACTGGGAAAACATCGGCGGCAAGGACTACACGAAGCCGCAGAAACTGGCGGAGTACCCGTTCGTCAGCATGCTGGTGCCGTGCCACAACGAGGCGGCCAACGTCGAGGAAACGATCAACGCACTGCTGGCGCAGGACTGGCCGGACTTCGAGGTGATCGCCGTCAACGACGCCAGCACCGACGACACCGGCGCCATCCTCGAACGACTGGCGGCGAAGAATCCGCGGCTGCGCGTCATCCACCTCGCCACCAACCAGGGCAAGGCCACCGGCCTGAACACCGCGGCGCTGGTCGCCCGCGGCGAGTACCTGGTATGTGTCGATGCCGACGCCGTGCCGGAGCCGACGGCGACGCACTGGATGATCTCCAACTTCCTCGCCGCGCCGCGCGTCGGTGCCGTCACCGGCAACCCGCGCATCCGCAACCGGACGACGATGATCGCGAAGATACAGGTCGGTGAATTCTCGTCGATCATCGGCCTGATCCGCCGCGCGCAGCGCATCTACGGCCGCGTCTTCACCGTGTCCGGCGTCGTTTCCGCCTACCGGAAGACGGCGCTGCAGCAGGTCGGCTGGTGGCGCAACGACACTGCGACCGAGGACATCGACATCAGCTGGCGACTGCAGCTGAAGCACTGGGACATCCATTACGAGCCGAAGGCGATGTCGTGGATCCTGATGCCGGAAACGCTGCGCGGCATCTGGCGGCAACGCCTGCGCTGGGCACAGGGTGGTGCAGAGGCATTCGGCCGCTATTTCCGTGACCTGTTCCACTGGAAGAGCCGGCGCATGTGGGGAGTCGCCATCGAGTACGTGGCCGGCGTGGCGTGGGCGGTGCTGCTCGCCACCGGCGTGTTGCTGTGGCTGGCCGGCAAGTTCGCCACCCTCCCTGCCGCACTGCAGGTACCGTCGCTGTTGCCGGCCTGGCAGGGCAGCGTGCTGGCGCTGGTCTGCCTGCTGCAGTTCTTCGTCAGCCTCGCCATCGACAGCCGCTATGAACGCGGGCTGATGCGCGATTACTTCTGGATCGTCTGGTACCCGATGGCGTTCTGGGTGATCAATGTGTTTACCGTCGTGACCGGCGTGCCGAAGGCGATCCTGCATCGCCGCCACGGCAAGGCCGTGTGGGAAAGCCCGGACCGTGGAGCGCACAAGGCATGAGCAACGATACCCACGCCGACAAGTACATCATCCGCAGCCCGCAGCGGGTCACCGCTGCGCACCACACCGGCGCCATTGCCGCGCTGCTGGCGGGCTGGTCGCTGTTCCTGTGGATCCTGGCGCCGCTGGGCACCGCGCTTTTCTGGTTCATCCTCGGCGAGGTCGCCTGGCACCAGATGATCGAATACCAGGGCTGGCGCTGGCTCACCGATGCCGCGCCGCTGTGGCTCCTGGTCATCTTCCTGTCGTCGCTGGCGCTGTTCGTCTGGGCCCGGATCAACCAGGTACGCTTCCGCGGCCACGAGCACCGCCAGCGCATGGCCGATGCCAGCGGCGAACAGATCGCGCGGGCCTTCGGCGTCGACCCGGTGCAGCGCGAGTTCTGGCTGAAGAGCCGGGTGCTGACCGTGAGCTTCGACGGGCAGTCGCGCATCCGCCAGGTAGCGCCGCGCGACATCAACGAGATCGACGGCCGCCCGCCGGTCTGACCGCAGGCTTGCGGCGGGCCAGCCCCGCCGCTAGCGTGGGGCGGTCTTTTTTCCACCGAGGCAAACGCCATGGCCGCCCCGCTCACCGCGCTCTACGCCGCCCTGCTCGCACTGCTGCTGGTCGTGCTCGGCCTGCAGGTCGTGCGCACCCGCATCCGCGAAAAAGTGTCGCTCGGTGACGGCAACAACCCGGCGATGCTCGCCGCCATCCGCGTGCACGCCAACGCGGCCGAGACGATCCCGATCGCGTTGCTGCTGATGCTGCTGCTCGAACTGAATGGCGGCAGCGCCCCCGGCCTGCACCTCGCCGGCATCACCCTGCTCGCCGGCCGCGTGCTGCATGCGTGGGGCCTGACACGGCGACGCACGGTGAACCGCTGGCGCCAGCTCGGCATGGTGCTGACCTGGACGGTGACGATTGGCCTCGCCGTCGCCCTGCTGGTCAAAGCCTGGCCGCTGGCCTGATCGCCTGCTGTCTGCCCCACACACTGCGCATACCCGTCGCACACAAAACACCCGGCCCCCCGAATGCAGTTCGATTCACTGACCTTTGCCGCCTTTTTTGCCATCGTGCTGGCGCTGTATGCGCTGCTGCGTGGCAACGGACCGAAAAAAAACCTGCTACTCGCCGGCAGCTACCTGTTCTACATGGCATGGAGCCCGCCCTTCGTCCTGTTGCTGATGGCAACGACCTGGCTGGACTGGTACGTCGCGCGCCGCATCGCGGCGAGCAGCGTGCAGTCGACACGGAATTCCTGGCTGGTGGCCAGCCTCGTGTCCAACCTCGGCGTGCTGGGCTATTTCAAGTACGGCGGATTCCTGCTCGACAACACGCAGACGCTGCTGGCCGGCGTCGGGATCGCGTGGCAACCGCCGGGTTGGGACATCGTTCTGCCGGTGGGAATTTCCTTCTACACGTTCCAGTCGATGTCCTACACCATCGACGTCTGGCGCGGCCGCATGCGCGCCGACTGGTCATTGCGCGACTTCGCCTTGTTCGTGACATTCTTCCCGCAGCTGGTGGCCGGACCGATCGTCCGCGCCTCGCAGTTCCTGCCACAACTCCAGCGCGAACGCTTCATTCGCGCCGACTGGCTGGCACGCGGACTGACGCTGCTGGTATTCGGTATCTGCGCGAAGGTGGTCTTCGCCGACGGCCTGCTGGCGCCGATTGCCGACCGCGGCTTCACCCCTGCTGCCGGCACCCTCGACACCTGGCTGGGCCTGTTCGCTTTCTCCGGGCAGATCTTCTTCGATTTCTCCGCCTACTCGACCTGCGCGATCGGCGCGGCAATGTGCCTGGGCTATACGCTGCCGGCCAACTTCCGCTCCCCCTATGCGGCCGGCGGCTTTTCCGATTTCTGGCGGCGCTGGCACGTATCGCTGTCGCGCTGGCTGCGCGACTACCTTTACATCGCGCTGGGTGGCAATCGCAGCGGCAACTGGAAAACCTGGCGGAACCTGTTCCTCACCATGCTGCTTGGCGGGTTGTGGCACGGCGCTGCCTGGGGCTTCGTGATCTGGGGCGCGCTGCACGGCCTCTACCTGGTCATCGAACGCCTGACGCTGAAGATCTCGGCGCATGCCGCCCGTTTCTGGCAGTCGCTGGCCGGCCAGGCTGCCACCTTCCTGCTGGTCACCTTTGCCTGGCTGTTTTTCCGCGCACCGACCTGGGACGGATTCACCGGCGCACTGCTGCGCATGGCCGGCGATCTTCCGTCGCAGGCAACGGGTACCGACATCAACACCGTGCTGATCGTTATGGGCGGGCTGTTCGCCTGGCACGTAGCGACCCGCGACACCGGACCGATGCACCGCTTCCTGCGCCTGCCCAACGCGGCACGCATGTTGCTGGTTGCGCTGTCGATCTTCCTTGTCATCATCTTCAGCAAGGGCGAGAGCCGTGCATTCATCTACTTCCAGTTCTGAAGGCAGGCGGCCGAACAACCGCTGGGGTGGACCACTTGCCGGCGGCGCGCTGGTCGCGCTGCTGCTGTTTCTGCTGCTGGAGGTAGTGATGCGCATGCTGGGCAACATGCCCGGCGTGCGCGACGATGCATCGCTGTGGGGGCTGATGCGAACCCGCGCAAATGCGCCGGATGCGCTGGTACTGATCGGCGATTCGCGCATGCAACTGGATATCGACGTCGCGAGGCTTTCGCAACTCAGCGACCGGCCAGTGGTACAACTGGCCATCGACGGGCAGACCTACCTGCCCGTACTGCGCGACCTCGCAGACGACCCGAATTTCCGCGGAACCGTACTGGTTGCGGCCAACAACGCGCCGCCGGCCATAGGAACCGCCGATCGCGAAGCGAATGCGCTGATTGATCACTGGCACCGGCGCATGAAGGGCCAGTGGTCGGCCTACATCAATGCCTGGCTAGGCCTTCAACTCCAGGGAACAAGCGGCTGGTTCGCCACCGACCTGCCACGCGAGGAAATTTTCCGGCGCATCGTCGCCGGCCGGAAAACTTCCAGTTACCTGCAGACGCTGCCCGATAGAAGCCGACGCGCAGACTATGGCCCGCCGGAAGCACAGGCGCAGTTTTACGTGAGCCGCGTTCTGCGCAACTACGTAAAGCCGTTCGACGGCCGGGGCATCACCGACATCGCCGGGTTCGAGGCAAGACTGGAATCACTGCTGGCACAGGAACAACCGCGCAATCCCGCGGGCCTCGAGCAAACCATCCTGCAAATCGGCAAATGGGCGACAGCGATCCGGTCCCGCGGCGGCAAGGTGATATTCATCGCGCTACCGCGCAGCGGCATGATCCGGCGAATTGAGGACGTGCGCACGCCACGGGAGATGTACTGGGATCCCTTCCTCGCCGGCACCGGCGGTGCCGGATTGCATTTCGCCGACGAGCCAGCACTTGCAGGTTATCGCGCGCCGGACGGGTCGCACCTGGACCAACGGCAGGTAGGCCCGTTCACCGAAGATCTCTACGCAGCGCTGATAGCCCGCGGGCTACTGTAACAGCCGCTACTCCTGCAATGCCTCGACCATCACTTCCCAGCGCGATGTCGAGCCGGATCCGGCGACGGCACCCAGCTCCGTCCACGCCCCGGGCTCCAGCAACAGCACCGATTGCACGGTCTGCGCGTTGATCGCGCCGTTCGCCGCCTGCGCATCGCGGCGACGGATTTCCAGCCGCACCCGCTCGCCGGCCAGCGTCGGCCGCAATTCCAGCGCATTGCCCAGTGGCAGCAACCCGGTAGTGGTCGCACCGGAAGGCGCGGCACCCAGCACCGGAATTTCGGTGTCGAGCGAAAGCCGTGCCGCCTCGCCTTCCAGCATCACCAGTTGCTGCACGCCGGCCGCGGCGGAGCGCGTGGCGCGATCGTCGATACCGACGGTGGCTCGCCCATCCTGCACCCGCACCTGCACGTCCTGTCGCCGCTGCGCCGCGGCATCCAGCCGCCGCACGCTGATGCGCAGGTTGCGCGATGGCCGGTCGAGTTCCGCGAGCACCGCCAGCATCTCTTCAACGCGCGCCGCCGGGCCACCAATGATCAGCTGGCCGTGGTAGGCCTGCACCGACACGTCACTGCCGGCGAGCGGCAGCAGTACCGGCAACAATTCCTCGGCCGGGCGATGGGTGCCGATGATCTCGGTGACGCGATCGTACGGCGACGGCTCGCCGGCGCCGGCCGGCAATGTCGACATTGACCACGACATGGCCAGCAGCACCAGGAAAATGCGCAGCCTGCGCATGACTATGCCATGCCCTGAAAGCGGCGTATCCGCTCGCGGAAGTCGCGGCGAGTCAGCAGATTCACCGTTTCACTGGCGGTATCGAACACGATCAACACCTCGCCGCGTCGCAACTGTTCGCGCACCTGCCCGACCTTGCTGGCAAGGCCGGCCTCGCTGCTGCCGTAATCGGTACCGTCGCGCGTCACGAACTCCTCGATCAGCGCTTCGAGCGTGTCCGCCGGAACCTGGTCCCACGGCACCTCGATCCACGGCGTATCGTCGGCATCGCCCATGGCCGGCTCAGCGACGCCGCGCGCCGATAAAGACTTCGCGCTCCCACTCGCAGCGCACGTTGAGCGGACCGTCGCCCGGCCTGTACATCCCGCCGCGCGGGTCATACACGAAGGTGTGGTTGCCGGACAGTTCGGTCTGCAGGTGCACCACCGCGTTCACCCAGTACATCCGCCCGAGCAGCGTCTCGAAGCGCTGCAGCCACTGCTCCCACTCGTACTCGATGGCGCGGTAACTGGCGCCGAAGTGGATCACCTGGGTGTGGTAGGTGCCCTCGAACAGGTCGCGGCCGGACGAACCGAACATCTCGCGCGCCAGCAGCGGGAAGCCGTCGTCTTCCGGCAGCGAGGCGATCGCCGCCAGGTTGGCACGATAACGCTCCTCGCGCTCGGCGGCGTCGCCCGGCTGGTCCTTGATGCAACCGTAAACAATGGATTCCTGGTCCATGCGCATCGAATACTTCCCGTCAGAACCAGCCATCGAGATCGTCCCGGCATTTTTTCAGCTGGGCATCCCAGGTTTTCGCGCGGCCATCGACCTTCTTCGCCACGCCGAGCAACCAGCCCTTGTTCTTCCAGGTGCCGCGCCGGTACCCGCCCTCGCCCTCGTGGTAGGCAAGATAAAGCCGGTAGGCATCGCTGCGGGCGATGCCAAGGTTGCGGGCACTGCGATCGTGGTACCAGCCGACGAAGTCCACGGAGTCGCCGAAATCCTTGCGGTTGGCGACGGAGTTGCCGGTCTCGTCGACGTAGACATCCCAGGTGCCGTCGAGCACCTGCGCATAGCCATAGGCAGACGACGGCCGCTTCCACGGGATGATCCAAAGGATGCGCTTGCGCGGCGGCTTGGCCTTGGCGCGGAATTTCGATTCCTGGTAGATGGTCGCCATCATCACCGGGATCGGCACCTTCCAGCGCTCCTCGGCTTCCTCGGCTTCGTCGAACCAGTCCTCGATGAACCAGCCCTGCTTCTCCTCGAAGATTGCGCAGATGTTCTCGACGTCACGCGGCGGCGAGGTAGCGCAACCGGTCAGTGCCAGCAGCGCGAGCAGCAACGCGGCACGCAGGAAGACGGTCACCGGCCATCCCCCGCATGCTCGCGCAGATGCTCCTTAAGGAAGCCGAGCAGGCGCTCCTCGTCCCATACCTCGATACCGAGTTCGCGCGCAGTGTCGAGTTTGCTCCCGGCTTCCTCGCCGGCCACCACGAACGAGGTCTTCTTCGACACGCTGCCGGACACCTTCGCCCCCAGCGCCTGCAGTTTTTCCTTCGCTTCCTCGCGGGTGAGCGCCGACAGCGTGCCAGTGAGAACGACCGTCCTGCCGCCGAGCGGCAAGGTGGCGGCGCTCTGGACCACCGGCTCGCCCTCGGGCCAGTGCACGCCGGCCTGCTGCAGCGCGGCGATCACCTCGCGGTTGTGCGGCTGGCGGAAGAATTCCACGATCGCCGCCGCCACCACCGGGCCGACATCCGGCACCCGCTGCAGGCGCTCCTCGCTGGCATCCATCAGCGGCGCCAGCCGGCCGAAATGCTGCGCCAGCGCCAGCGCGGTCGCCTCGCCCACCTCGCGGATGCCCAGCGCGTAGAGGAACCGCTGCAAAGTGGTGGCCTTGCTGCGGGCAATCGCGTCGACCAGGTTCTGCGCCGATTTCTCCCCCATGCGCTCGAGTTCCGCCAGCTGCGGCACGGTCAGCGCGTACAGGTCCGGCAGCGTCTTCACGAAGCCGCCGTCCACCAGCTGGTCGATGATTTTCTCGCCCAGCTTGTCGATGTTCATCGCCAGCCGCGATGCGTAGTGGCGCAGTGCTTCCTTGCGTTGTGCCGGGCAGTACAAGCCACCGGTGCAGCGGGCGATCGCCTCACCCTCCGGCTTCACGATCGCCGAGTCGCAGACCGGGCAACGCGCGGGCAACTGCACCGCCCGCGCGTGCGGCGGCCGGCGATCGGCCACCACGCCGACGATCTTCGGGATCACGTCGCCGGCCCGGTAAACGATCACCGTGTCGCCGACGCGGATATCCATGCGGGCGACCTCGTCCATGTTGTGCAGCGTCGCGTTGCTGACCGTCACGCCGCCGACGAATACCGGCTTCAACCGCGCCACCGGCGTGATCGCGCCGGTGCGACCGACCTGGAACTCGACATCGAGCAACTCGGTGAGCTCTTCCTGCGCCGGGAACTTGTGGGCCGTGGCCCAGCGCGGTGCCCGCGACACGAATCCGAGTTTTTCCTGCAGCGCGAGCTCGTTGACCTTGTAAACGATGCCGTCGATCTCGTACGGCAGCGTCGGCCGCAGCGCTTCCAGCCGATGGAAATACGCCAGCGCCGCGTCGATGCCGCTGGCAACCTGCACGTGCTCGTTGACCTTGAAGCCCCAGTCGCGCAACTGCATCAGGATGTCGTGGTGGCGCGCCGGCATCCGGCCACCTTCCACCGCGCCGATGCCATACGCATACAGCACCAGCGGGCGGGCTGCCGTGATCTTCGGGTCGAGCTGGCGCAGGCTGCCGGCGGCGGCGTTGCGCGGGTTGACGAAAGTCTTTTCGCCGGCTTCCTGCGCGCGGCGGTTGATCGCCTCGAAGCCGGCCCGCGGCAACAGCACCTCGCCGCGCACTTCCAGCCGGCGCGGCCAGCCGCTGCCACGCAGGTGCAGCGGTACCGAGGCAATGGTGCGCACGTTGAGGGTGATCTCCTCGCCGGTATAACCATCGCCACGCGTTGCAGCGCGCACCAGCAGGCCATCCTCGTACAGCACGCTGAGCGCGATGCCGTCGAGCTTGGGCTCGCAGTTGTAAACAACGGGTTCGTCGCTGCCAAGCCGCTCGCGGACGCGGCGATCGAAGTCGCGCGCCTCGTCGTCGCTGAACACGTTGTCCAGCGACAGCATCGGCAACTCGTGCTTCACCTCGGCAAAGCCGGTGGCCGGCTTCTCGCCCACGCGCTGGGTCGGCGAGTCGGGCGTCACCAGCTCCGGATGATCGTGCTCAATTTTCTTCAGCCGGTGAAACGCGCGGTCGTACTCGGCGTCCGGCACCGACGGCTCATCGAGCACGTAGTAGCGGTAACTCCAGTCGGCCAGTTGCCGGCGCAGGCTTTCCGCCTCGCGCTGCAGCGCGGACGACGCCGGGGACGTTTCGTCGGGCGAGAACAGGTCCCGCGTCATCGGTTCAACCGTGCACCCGCTGCTGGGCGAGGCGGCGACGCTCGTATTCCATCACCCGCTGCCGCAGGTGCTCGACTGTTTGCGTGGTCAGCACGCTGTGATGCTGGTCGTGCAGATCGCCACCGACCTCGCGCGCGACGCGGCGTGCCGACTCCACCATCAGGTCCAGCGCCTGCCGGCTGTTGGCCGGGCCGGGCAGCATCAGGAAGAAACTGACGCCAACAAAAGACTGCCCTTCCATCGTGTCCAGGTCGAACACGCCGGGCTCGACGGCGTTGGCCATCGAGAACATCGCCTGCGCATCGTGCGCGCCGCTCTCGTAGCGATGAAAGATGTTGAACTCGCCAAAGCGCATGCCGCTGTCGAGCACCGCCTGCAGCAGCGGCTTGCCGGGCAGGCGCTGTTCGCCGCCCATCACGTGCACCACGATCACCTCTTCCGGTGCCTGGCGCTTCGCCCTTTCCTGCTCGGCAGCGCGGGCCGCTGCCTCGCGCTCGCGCTGCTGGCTTGCCAGCGGCGGCTCCCGCCGCGGTAATTCACCGCGCGCCTGGATCTCGCGTGCCGGCGCCGGCTCGGCGGAAGGAATCTCCTCGTTGCCGAACATGTCGACCTGCTCGATGCGGCGCACCACCCGCGCCGGTTCGGGCGCGACAGCAGGCATGGTCGCCGGCACATCCGGGGCAACTGCAGCCGTCGAGCCATCGACCCGCGGTTCGCGGCGACGCACGCGCGCGCCGCCACCCGGCAGTTCCGGGTTGAAATCGGGCACTTCCACCCGCGGGCTCTTCAGGTTGGGCGCCGGCGGCTTGCGCGCGCGGATCATCCGGCGCGCGCCGTCGGCCAGCAAGGCGACAACCACCAGTACGGCGACAGCAATCAGTATCGTGCGGAGTTCCACGTCAACCTGCCTCCCGGGTACGGCTCGCGCCGGTCACACCGCTGCCAGTTCGGCCGCCTCGTCGACATCCACCGCCACCAGGCGCGACACGCCCGGCTCGTGCATGGTGACACCCATCAGCGAGCTGGCCATTTCCATCGCGATCTTGTTGTGGGTGATGTAGATGAACTGCACCTGGTCGCTCATCGAACGCACCAGGTTGGCGTAGCGGCCGACGTTGGCGTCGTCCAGCGGCGCGTCCACCTCGTCCAGCATGCAGAACGGCGCCGGGTTCAGCTTGAAGATCGAGAACACCAGCGACAGCGCGGTCAGCGCCTTCTCGCCGCCCGAAAGCAGGTGGATCGTCGAGTTTTTCTTGCCCGGCGGCCGCGCCATGATCGCGACGCCGGTTTCCAGCAGGTCCTCGCCGGTGAGTTCGAGGTAGGCATGGCCACCGCCGAACACCTTCGGGAACAGCTCCTGCAGGCCCTTGTTGACCTTGTCGAACGTTTCCTTGAAGCGGGTGCGGGTTTCGCGGTCGATCTTCTTGATCGCGTTCTCCAGCGTCTTCAGCGCCTCTTCCAGGTCCGCGTTCTGCGCATCAAGGTAGGTCTTGCGCTCGCTCTGCGTCGCGTACTCGTCGATCGCCGCCAGGTTGATCGGGCCAAGGCGGATGATGCGGTGCCCGACCTCGTCGGCGCGTTGCGCCCACTCGGCCTCGTTGGCGTCCGCCGGCATGCCGGCCAGCACTTCCTCCAGCGAAACCTCGGCCTCGCGCAGGCGATCGAGGATGGTGTTGCGCTGCACCTGCAGGCCCTGCCATTCCATCCGCTGCTGCTCGAGGTTGGTACGCACCACCAGCGCGCCCTGCTCGAAGCGGGAGCGCTGCTGCTCCATCTGCCGCAGGTCGTGGTCCACCGCCTCGGACTTGCGCCGGGCGTCGCGCAACTCTTCCTCCACCTCGGCACGACGGCCGAGCAACTCTTCCAGTTGCGCCTTGGCCTCGGCGGCCGGGTCGTCGCCACCGGTCAACTGCTGCTCGAGGTAGTCGCGACGCTCTTCCAGCTGGCGCAACTGCATGGCCAGGCGATCGAGGCCTTGCTGCAGCGATGCCTGCCGCGTCTTCAGGCCCTGGATCTCGATTTCCTTGCGGTGGGCCGCGTCACGATCGTGGCGCGCCTTCTGCCGCAACTCGTCCAGCCGGGCGCGCGTCTCGTCGCGGCGGCGCAGCAGGTCCTCGCGCTCCTTCGATGAACCCTCCATCGCGTCCAGCGCTTCCTGCAGGGCGTTGCGCGAATCGCTGATCTGCTCGCGTTCCTCGGTCTGCTGCCGCTGTGCTTCGGCCAGTTCGCGCTCGATGCGCTCGCGGCGGGCAGTGAACTGCTCCAGCCGGACCTGGCGGGCACTGACCTCGGCACTGACGTTGCTGAACTCGCGGTTCAGCGTGCCCATCTCGCGCTGCACCTGCTCGCGCGACTGCTCCATCTCGCGCACCTTCTCGCGACCGGCCGCCAGCTTCTCGCTGAGATCGGTGATGGCTTCCTCGGTGGCGGCAATACGCTCGTCGAGCTGTTCCAGCTCCTGCTTGCGGGCCAGCAGGCCGCTGGCCGCGTCCTTCTCGCCGGTGACGCGCAGCCAGTTCGGGCCGATCCAGATGCCGTCGCGGGTAACGATGGACTCGCCAACCGACAACTCGACGCGCTTCTTCAGCGCATCGGCGAGATTGTCGGCGGTGTAGATCCCCGCCAGCAGGCCGCGCACGTCGACGCCGGAAGCGCGCACGCGGTCCGCCAGCCGCGGGAAGCGGCTGCCGCCCTCGCCGTTCGGTGCGCGGTTTTCAATCAACACCAGCCGGCCGTGCTGCACGCCGCCGAGCACGCCGGCCAGCGGATCGAGGCCGTCGACGCAGACCGCCTGCAGGGTGTCGCCGAGCACGGTCTCGACCGCCTTTTCCCAGCCGCTGTCGACCTCGAGGTTCTCGGCCAGCCGCTTGCGGTTGTCGAGCCGACGCTCGCGCAGCCACTCGGTCACACCACCCTTCACGTCGCCGGACGCCGCCTGCTGCAGCGCTTCCAGCGAGGCATGGCGCCCCTTGAGCGACTGCAACTCGCCACGCCGCGCGTCCAACTCGGTGCTGACGCGGTTGTTCTCTTCGCGCTGGCGATTGATCAGGCCACCGGCCTCGTCGGCCCTTTGCTGCTGCTGGTCGATACGCGCCTGCAGCTCGGCGGTCTGCCGCAGCAGGTTCTCGACTTCCTGCGCCAGCGGGCCGGCGGTCAGCGATTTCTTTTCCTGCTCCAGCCGCTCGATGCGGTCGTCGAGCATGCGGATGGATTTCTCGAGGTGCTGGATGCGCGATTGCTCGACCTGCGCGCGCTGCTGCGGCGCCGCGGCGCCCTGGCTGAACGTGTCCCAGGCCAGCTGCCACTGCTGCATCCGCTCCTCGGCATCGGCGGCGGCATCGGCGGAAGCATCGTCGGCCATTTTCAGGCGCTCGAATTCCGGCTCCATGTCCAGCAGGGTGGCTGCGATTTCCTCGATGCCCTGCCGGTCCATCGCCAGGTGGTCGGCCATTTCCTGGCGGTTGCGCTCGGCCTGCTGCAGTTCCGCCGAGTACTGCGCGTGTTGCTGGCGCAGGTTGTCGATGCGCGCCTCGACGCGGGCGATGTCGGCGCCGAGCCCGTAGTAACGGCCCTGCACCTCGTTGAACGCCTCGATCAGCTCGTGGTTCGCCTCGCGGTATTTCTCGATCTCTGCCTCGGCGCGACGCTGCTCGGCGACCTGCGCTTCCAGTTTCACTTCCAGTTCGCGGATGGCCGCCTCGCGCTCACCGACGGTGGCGTCGATGCCCTGCCAGCGCAACGCATGCAATTGCGCCTTCAGCGTGCGTTCTTCCTCGCGGTACAGCTTGTATTTCTCCGCCGCCGCCGCCTGCCGCTGCAGGTGGGCCAGCTGGCGCTCGAGCTCGTCGCGCAGGTCGGTCAGGCGCTCGAGGTTTTCGCGCGTGCGGCGCATGCGCGACTCGGTCTCCTTGCGGCGCTCCTTGTAGCGCGAGATGCCGGCCGCTTCCTCGATGTAGATGCGCAGGTCTTCCGGCTTCGCCTCGATCAGGCGCGAGATCATGCCCTGCTCGATGATGGCGTAGCTGCGCGGACCGAGGCCGGTGCCAAGGAAGATGTCGGTGATGTCCTTGCGCCGGCACTTGGTGCCGTTCAGGTAGTAGTTCGACTGGCCGTCGCGCGTGACCTGGCGCTTGATCGAGATCTCGGCGTACTTGGCGTATTCGCCGCCGAGCTGGCCGTCGCTGTTGTCGAAGATCAGTTCGACCGAGGCCTGCGCCACCGGCTTGCGGGCGGTGGAGCCGTTGAAGATGACGTCCGCCATCGACTCGCCACGCAGGTGCTTGGCGGAGATCTCGCCCATCACCCAGCGGGCGGCGTCGATGATGTTGGATTTGCCGCAACCGTTGGGGCCGACGATGGCCGCGATGTTGTCCGGGAAGTTGGCGACGGTCGGGTCCACGAAGGACTTGAAGCCGACCAGCTTGATGCTCTTCAGGCGCATGGTTTTCGTTCTTTTCCCTGGCTCGGCAGCCGGCGGCCGGGCGCCGCGGCATGCCTGCCGGGGGAACTCGCCGGCCATCCGCGGCCGGCCCGGAAACCCCCGGCCTCAATGGGCCGAAAGTGTAGCGGATGCCCCCCGCCGGGGCACTAGCGGTTGTGGCCCGGACGGGCAAACAACACTAGGACTGCCACCATCGTCAGGGCGACCAGGGCCCACTTGAGCAGCGCCGCCCCGTTGCCCAGCAGGACCCAGGCCGGGGCGATGTTGGCGGTGTCGACCACCATGTAGATGTGCAGGCTGTTCTCCAGCAGGTCCAGCAGCCCGGCCACGAACGGCACCAGCAGCCAGCGGTTGGCCTGCGGGGACAAGGCCGCCCGGTTCATCGCCGCCGCCAGCACCAGGGCAAGCAGGGTCGCGTACCAGACCGGGTGCAGGAAGTCGTAGTAGTAGTGGGCCAGGTAGGCCTCCACCGTGCCGTGGCGGTACATGTCGGCGACCAGCGCAATGAAAGTTTCCGTCGACAGCGTGGTCTGCAGCTGCAGCACCCGGTCGAGGCCCACCGGCTCGAGCACCACGCCGATCGACAACTGCGACAGCAGGAACATGGCGGCAAAGAACAGCACCATCGACGGCATCGACGAGCGCGCACGCAGCGCGGCCAGCAAACGATCGAGCAACGACAACATGGCTCCCCCCGTTACGACCGGCGATGCCGCTGGTTCCAGGCCTCTTCCACCATCCGCGCCCGCATGATCGAGTCGAGCACCAGGTCGCGCTGACGCTCGACGAACTCGCCGATCACCTCGCGGGCAGCCTCGGCGTCCTGCTGCAGCAGGCTCTCGATCAGCGCCTTGAAGAATGCCAGCGACTCCTGCATCTCGTCGCGGTTGATGTGCAACGCCAGGTAAAACGCCCGCCTGACCGCCGGCTGCATGTCGTCCAGGATCTCCTCGACGAAGCTGTTGCCGCCGAAGCGGGTCGCCTGCGACAGGAACTGGAACGCGCTCTCGTGGAATTCATCCACCTGCCGCGCCGCTGACTGCGCCTGCATCGCCCGGATCAGCTCGATGAACGGCACCAGTTCGTCCTCGCTGACCCGCGCCATCGCCTTGCCCGCCACGAACCCGAACAGCAGGTTCAGCATCTCGTAGAGCGATCGGACATGCTCCTCCGACATGTCCTTCACCACCGCGCCGCGGCGGGGCAGGATGTCGATCAGGTGCCAGCGCTCGAGGATCAGCAGCGCCTCGCGCACCGAACCGCGGCTGACCTCCAGCTCACCGGCCACCCGCAACTCCTGGATACGGTCGCCGGCCAGCAGGTCGCCATGGATGATCTGTCGCGCCAGGTGCTGGGCGATCTGTTCGGACAGGCTTTCCTGGGCTTTGAAGGACGACATGCGGGGGCCGGGCGGGAGGTGACGGAATGTCGGGCAACTTTAGCCGAGAGGGCCCTTTACCGTCCAATTGTCGGACGATATTGCACCGTATCAGGGCGCCGGATTCAGCCCCGGCGCAGACTCCGCCTGGCCCGCACCGGCCGGGTGACCGGCCTTCTCGATCGCGTCCTTCACTTCCGGCGGCATGTAGTTCTCGTCGTGCTTGGCCAGCACCTCCTCGGCGGTGAAGCGGCCGTCGGCGCCCAGCTCGCCGGTAGCGAGGATGCCCTGCCCCTCGCGGAACAGGTCCGGGAGGATGCCGTCGTAGCCCACGGTGAACGTGGCCTTGCCATCGGTGAGATCGAACTCGACGTGCAGGGTGTCGGCAGCCCGCTTCACCGAGCCGGCGACCACCAGCCCGCCGACCCGGATCCGCCGCTCCACCGGCGCCTTGCCGGCAACCACATCCACCGGTGCGTAGAACGCGTTGAGGTTTTCACGCAGCGCCCAGGCGGTGAGGCCCACCGCTACCCCGACCAGGAGCAATACGCCGAGGACGATCAGCAGTCGTTGTCTGCGCACCGGATGCATCGTCATTCCCCCTCTTGCCGGTTGGTGGAACCGCCGGATGCAGCATCGCGCCGCGCGCGGCGCGCAATGTCGGCCAGCAGCCGGCGGCGGCGCAACAGCGGCGAGGCCGCCAGCCACAGCAGGGCGAGCACGGTCACGCCATAGGACACCCAGACGTAGCCGCCGTGCCCGTTCATGTGCAGCAATTCGTCGACACTCGCGTAAATCATGTCAGCGCCCCCCGCCGTTGCCGGCTGCCAGCTCGCGCACCCAGCGCGCACCCGCCTCGCGTTCGAGGATCGTGTTGCGCACGCGCAGGATCACCACCACCGCAAACGCCAGGTAGAAACCGAGCATGCAGACGATCAGCGGTTGGTACATCTCCGGCGCCATCGCCGGCTTTTCGGTGAGCTTGAACGTCGCCGGCTGGTGCAACGTGTTCCACCACTCCACCGAGTACTTGATGATCGGGATGTTCACCGCGCCGACGATCGACAGCACCGCCGTAGCCCGCGCCGCCAGCACCGGCGAACTGATCGCGCTGCCCAGCGCGATCACGCCGAAGTAGAGGAACAGCAGCACCAGCATCGAGGTGATGCGCGCGTCCCAGAACCAGTAGGTGCCCCAGGTCGGCTTGCCCCACAGCGACCCGGAGAACAGTGCCAGCGCACACATCACCGCGCCGGGCACCGCGATCGCCTGCAACAGGACCTCCGCCATCTTCATCCGCCACACCAGCACCACCACGCCGGCAACCGCCATCGCGAAGTAGCCGGACATCGCCAGGCTCGCCGCCGGCACGTGCAGGTAGATGATGCGGAAACTGTGGCCTTGCTGGTAATCCGCCGGCGCAAACAGCAGGCCCCAGGCGAGCCCGGTCACGCACAACAGCACCGCCGGCACGGCCAGCCACGGCAACCAGCGGCCACCGAGTTCGTAAAAATGCCGCGGCGAACCGAGGCGATGCCAGAGACGTTCCAGTGCTTCCCACATCTCACTGACTCCCGCTGATGCGCAAGCCGCCGGCAATGGCGAACGGCGCGAGGGCCGTCGACAGCGCGAGCAGCGCGCCGAGCACGGCCAGTTGTCCTGCATACGGCAGGCCGAGGCCCGCACTCCAGGCAGCGCCGGCGCCGAACACCAGTACCGGCACATAAAGCGGCAACACGATCAGCGCCACCAGCACGCCACCGCGCGCGAGGCCGGCGGTAAGTGCGGCGCCGATCGCGCCGACCATGCACAGCACCGGCACGCCCAGCGCGAGCCCGGCGAGCAGCGCAACGAAGGCATCGCCCCCGATGCCGAGCATCAGCGCCAGCAACGGCGCCATCACCACCAGCGGCAGGCCGACGGTCAGCACGTGCGCACCCACGCGCGCCAGCGCCAGCAACGGCAACGGCGTCGGCGACATCAAAAGTTGCTCGAGCGAGCCATCCTCGCGATCCGCACGGAACAGCGTTTCCAGCGACAGCAACACCGCCAGCAGCGCGGCGATCCATACCAGCCCGGGGCCGATTTCCGCCAGCAACTTCGGCTCCGGGCTCATGCCAAGCGGGAACAACGACACTACCAGCAGGAAAAATCCCAGCGGATTGACGAGGTCGCCGCGCGCGCGCCAGGCCAGCGCGAGATCACGGCGGAAGATCGCGGTGAAGGCACTCATGCCGCCGCTCCCAATACCAGCGAGCGCACCGGGATCGACAATTCGTGGTGGGTGGTGATGATCGCCGCACCGCCATTGGCCGCGTGCGCAGCGAGCAGCGACTCGAGCCCGGCGACGCCGGCGCGATCGATCGCGGTGAACGGCTCGTCCAGCACCCACAGCGGCGCCTGCTCGATGTGCAACCGCGCCAATGCCACTCGCCGGCGCTGGCCGGCGGACAATGCCGACACCGGCAAATCCTCGCAGCCGCGCAGGCCAACGCGCGCCAGCGCCTGGTATGCATCAACCTGTTGCGGGCGCCCGCGCTGGCGACACAGCCAGTCGAGGTTCTCGACGGCGGTAAGCGCGGCTTTCAGTCCGGGCAAGTGACCGAGGTAAAGCATGTCCGCCCGCCACGGGTGGCCGGCGGCCTGCGCGCGCGGAAATGCGATCGAGCCCTCGAAATCCTGGTCGAGGCCGCAAAGGATGCGCAGCAGCGTGGTCTTGCCGGAGCCGTTCGGACCCTCGACGCGCCACAGTTCGCCGGCAGCCACATCGAGCGCGAGCCCGCGGAACAGCCCGCGCTGGTCGCGGGCTGCCGCCAGGCCGACGGCGTGCAGGAAGGGAACGTCAGGCATCGGCGTCGGTCAGGGCGCGGCAGGAGGAGTTTTCGCGGGTGGCGAGTATAGCCCGGAGCGCCCGCCGCGGACCGCACCCGGGTCAGCGGCGCGGGGCCGCAGGAACCGGCTGACAAGCCGGTCTAATCAACCGCCGGCAATCCGGACCAGCAATGGCGCCACCTGCCGGTACTCTGACTCGACGGGTGGCAGCAGGCGCGCTGCCTGCGCAAGGTCGCCGGCACGCGCCGCCACTTCCAGCGCCAGGCAGAAATCGGCCAGGCGCAGCGCGCCGAGATTCAGGCTGGATCCCTTCAGCGAGTGCGCTGCCTCGCGCAATGCGGCGGCGTCCTGCCCGGCCAGCGCGGATTGCAGCGCCTGCAGGCGAACCCGGCTGTCGGCAACCCAGGTGTCGACCAGCATCCGGAAGTCCTTGCCGAGCACCGCGCGCAACTCGCGCAGCGTGTCCTGGTCCAGCTGTGCGCGCGCCGCCGCATCCTGCGGCCGACCATCCATGGATTGCGTCACGGCGTTGCTACCTCCGGCGGTCCCGCATGGAGAGTTCCGCTGCGGTTGCCTAGAATAGCCGCCCACGCCCCGGTGGCACAGCGGATAGCGCGTCCCCCTCCTAAGGGGAAGGTCACAGGTTCAATTCCTGTCCGGGGCACCAATTCCTGATCCACCGTCCTCCACCCAAACCCAAGAAACCCAGCAATCACGCGGCTTACGCCTGATTGTCAGGCTCTAGCCATCCCTCCCCGTGCGTTGCCATCCGGGGGCACAAGGGGGCATATTTGGGGGCATATTCAAGTGCCCCCAACCAATGTGCCCCCACCATGCCGCTAACCGATACCAAACTCCGTAGCGCGAAGCCCAAGGCCAAGCCCTACCGCCTTGCGGACGCTGGCGGCCTGTACCTGGAGGTCACTCCCGCTGGGGGGCGCTACTGGCGCTGGAAGTACCGCTACGGCGGCAAGGAAAAGCGCCTCGCCCTCGGGGTCTATCCGGACGTTTCCCTGATCGACGCACGCGCGAAGCGTGACGCCGCGCGCAAGACTCTGGCGGCAGGCACCGATCCCGGCGAAGCGCGCAAGGAAGCCAAGCGCAAAGCCGCCGCCGCACTGGAAAACAGTTTTGAGGCCGTCGCGCGCGACTGGCACAAGAAACAGGCGCGGACCTGGAGCACCGGCCACGCCTCCAAGGTCATGGAACAAATGGAGCTGCACCTGTTCCCGACCCTTGGCGCGAAGCCGCTGGAAGCAATCACCGCCCGCAACCTGCTGGACGTACTGGAGAAGGTGGGAGAGTCCACGCCCTACACCGCCAAGCGACTGTGCCAGTACAGCGACCAAGTGTTCCGCATGGCGCTGATCGACGGACGCGCCGACAACAACCCCGCCGCCTCCCTGTCCCGCGCGCTGCACACACACAAGGAAACCAACTACGCCGCGCTGACCGCCAGCGAACTGCCGACCTTCCTGCGCCGGCTGGCGACCGACACCCGGGGATCATCCGTGGTCCGCATGGGGCTGCGCCTGCTGGCCCTCACGTTTGTCCGCCCCGGGGAACTACGGAACGCCCGCTGGAGCGAATTTGACCTGGACGGCGCCACTTGGGAGATACCGGCGGAGCGCATGAAGATGCGGGAGGCGCACATTGTCCCGCTGCCCGCGCAGGCCGTCGAAACACTCCGCGCCCTGAAAGAACTGACCGGCTTTGGCGACCTGCTGTTCCCGTCGCGGGTTAACAGCCTGCGCCCCATTAGCGACAACACGTTCCGTAAGGCCCTGCACGACATGGGCTTTGAAGTGACGGCGCACGGCTTTCGCGCCACCGCCTCAACGATCCTTAACGAAATGGGCTTCCGCGCCGACGTTATCGAGCGCCAGCTCTCGCACGGGGAGCGCAACAAGGTCCGCAAGGCGTACAACCGGGCGCAGTATCTTGAGGAGCGCCGGGACATGATGCGGCAATGGGGCGACTACCTGGCCGCACTGGAAGTCGGAGGGAAGGTGGTACCAATCAATCAACGAAAGGGGACGCACGCATGAGCCTTCATCCCATAACCGAACCGGGCCACCGCCCGATCAAGCTGCTGTCATTTGACGCGCCATCGAAGCTTCGCCAATGGGCTTATTTCCAACGTGAGAGCGGCGAGACCTGCGCCTTCGAGCTTTCCACCTTTGTCGGCCCACGCGCCCTGCCGCTTGAGGCAACGCTAACCGCCTTGCCTCTAGAGGAACTTGCCATGATTCGCGCTCACATCGACACCAACCGAGGCGCACTCCAGAACACGGCGAGGCACTTGGCCCGGGGCTTCCCCAAAAGAAGCAACGCAAAACCCAAGCAGTACTACGTCACAGACAAACGAACCAATGCCATCGGTCAGACAGTCACGGAGGTCATCGCCGGACCGCTGCACTCCCGCCTGCAAATGAAAAAGGCGCTGCGCCGCGCCAAGGCAACGCACCTTGATGCACGCGGGGGCATATTTCGAGCTCAATGATTTAACCGAACCGCTGCGCCTAGCCCGACGGGGCGAAAACGGGGGAACCCTACCCCCGCTGGCGCGGCGATCCTTACTAGGGACCGGCGCCAAGGGGGCGCAATGACAAAAAGAATTCAGGCACTTTCCGATCTTCCGGACTGGTTCAACTTACCCCGCTACAGTTGGACCAAGACAATCGACCCTGTTGAGCTGGTCATCGAATTCTCCTATCGGGCCATCACACATGACGCGGGGAAATCTCACCCCGGATGGCCACACATGCTTAGGCTGATAACCAGTGGAAATGGCCGCGTTGTCAGCAACAGCGCTATTCCCAATAGCGAGTCGACATCGGTTCAAGATTTCGAGCGCGAGCTTGCACAACAAATTGGGGAGAATATCGGCTTGGTCTTAGACCGAGGAGCGGCCGTATCGCCTCTCCAAGTCAACTACGTTACCTACCTGGCCAACAGGCTCGCAGAACATCTACCTTCTCCCCCGCATCAGGATGGAATCAGCCTCATGGGCGGCGACACTATCTCCTTCGACGCCTACATGGCATCAAAGGTCGACTCCCCCGACGATTTTGGCGAGCGGGTAAAGTGCGAAATTGACCTAACTCTTTCCGATCAAACAATCCTGCGTGAGTTGCGGGAACTTTTACCCCTATGGAGAAAGTCCCTCTCCGAGATCATCGGACAGGAACTCTCCTCCGGCACTCCCGCGTTTTCAGACTTGGAGAAAATTTCCCACTATCGAGTCATTCCATTGCTCGACTTAGTGATATGGGCAAAGGAAGCAGGATCTTCTATACCCCTAAGACTGCTCCGCGCCGCCATCTTCCCAAACGGAGAGCGTGGCGAGGACGACATAAGAAAAATGATTTTCCCCTTTATAGAGCGAATGACCACGACAACTGGGATCTCGCGCTTAAGGTCAGCCGCACTCGTTGCGGAAGACCGTGGATAGTCAGACTTTCCGGAAGATCGGATAGCAGCGGTTCTTCCGGAAGATCCCGCCCCAAGCGATAGCGACAACAGCGCCACGCGCTCAATCCAACCTTCCCCTGTCCGCCGATAGCCGGCGCTGCACAGAGGAAAGACCATGCAATCCACCGCGAAGAAACACCCTGACCCAGCCGCACTGCCCGAACGGGGCTTTGTCCGGCTCCCGCAAATCCTCGCCCACATCCCCATCGGCAAGTCGTCGTGGTGGGCCGGTGTGCGCGCGGGCAAGTACCCCGCCCCTGTTCGCCCGTCGCCATTCGGGCGCGTCACCGTCTGGCGAGCGGAGGACATTAACCGCCTGCTAGCGACGGCCGGAGGGGCGCAGTAATGAAAAACGCCCAACCCGTTGCCGAATTGAGCGCTCCCCGTAGCAAGGCAGAGCGTATCACCGACACCAACCGCAGAGCACAACAGCGCCGCATTGCGGCCTTCCTGCTGGAGCATGGAAGCGCCACCACAATCCAACTGCGGGAGCTGTGCAACGCCATGCACCCCGCCGGCCGCATCAAGGAATTGCGCCGGAGTGGCTGGAGCATCGCAACCGTCTGGACGCTAGAGCATGACGCCCAAGGGCGGGCACACCGCTGCGCGCGCTATGTCCTCCAGCGCCCTGGAGGTGCGGCATGACTGGCAACCTGCTGGCGACGTTCCCGCGCACCGACCGCACCGAGGTCCGGCTTTCCGTTTCGCACTTCAAGGGACGGCAGCTAATCGACCTACGCCTGTATTTCCTCAGCACCGATGGCACATGGCTTCCCAGCCGCAAGGGCTGCGCAATCCAGCCCGGCGAGCTGCCCAACCTGCTGGCCGCCCTGGAGCGGGCACGGCAGGAAGTGACGCCATGATCGGGGAAGCGACGTTCCTTGTGACGCTGGAGGCCCGTGTACGCGCGGGGGTCGCCATCGCGGCCCCCAGCAAGGGCGAGGCTGCACGCATGGCACTGGAGGCAGGCCCGTATAGCGGCGAGCTTGTCAGCACGCCGCAGCGGCTTACGGCCCGCGTCTGCACCGTGCGCGAGGTGGGGCAATGGCCCGTAGCAGACTGAAAGCCAAGGGCCGCAAGGATGGCGGCCGCTTTGCCATGCTCCCTGATGCGGTCCTGCGAAGCCCGGAGTACCACCAACTCCCGGGAGGAGCGGTCCGCGTGCTGCTGGCGCTGGCCGCCCAATACAACGGCAACAACAACGGCAACCTGTGCGCCGCCCTTACCGTCGTGCGTAACTACGGACTTAATTCCAGCGACACCGTATCGACCAACCTGCGCAGGCTGGAACAAGCGAGCCTGATCGTCCGGACGCGGGACGGAATGTTTTGCGGAGGCGCGTCAACGTGCGCGCTGTTCGCCCTAACCTGGAGGCCGATTGACGCCTGCCCGGGCAAGCGGCTTACCGTCGCACCGACCGACAAGCCACTGCGATCCTTCCAACCCGCCACCCTTGCAAAACGCCCTGTCCGGAAATCGGAGCGGACCGATCCGGAAACCGGAGCGGAGAAGTAGAAAATCGACATTCTCCGATCCGGAAACCGGAGCGGAAAATGGGGGTATTGGCGCCTGCTCCGATCCGGAAACCGGACGCCTTCTAGAATCTACCAAGCGGAGCGGCGAAGCACGGAGGCGTCGCGCAGGTTGGCGCAACCTGCTCCCCATTGAGAACCGGCGAATAACAAACAGAGAAGGCGCCCTCTCTCACGCGGGTCCTTCCAGAGAGTTTCCAGCCTGCGGGGCCAAGGTCTCGGAGCCTCTTCAGGTAAGGACCGCTCGCCCGTGTTAAGGCAGGCCCCGTTTCCGCACCCATCGCGCGGGGACGCGCGCGAGTTACCCGACGGCACTACCCTAACGCCGCCCCCGCCCCTATTCTCGATTCGCTGACCGCTAAGCTGACCCGCCGGCTTTCGTTTGCGGTCCACGCCGTTTTCGCGCGGCACACCGGGCAGGCGGGCCAGTGTTGGCTTCACCTGCTGAACCTGGCATATCCACCCGCCTCCCAGGGACAGTGTTCGAGATCGTCGGGCGGGTAATTTTCTCAAGGAGAGAGCGATGAAGCGTTTTGCCATGCTTTGCCTGCTGCTTGCCGCCATCCCGGCGCGGGCAGAGATCGTCGATCGGTATGTGGAGATAGCCGGCCTGCGCGGGAGTGTCGAGGTTGGCGGGGTCGACTTCGATACCAGCGGCGGACAAGTAGGTGCGAGCATCGAGTTGGGCAAGATCGCAGCCATCCGCCCCTATGGCGACTGGACCACCGCCGACATCTACGGCTACGACCTCAGCACCACCGCGTTTGGCGCCGACCTTGTGGCCAGGCTGTCACCGTCCAACGAGTTGCAATTTGAGCTGATCGCAGGGGCTGCGAGTGTCGAGGCGGAATTTGCCATTCTCGGCCTCAAAGACACCGACACCGGAACACGCGGCGGCGCTGCGGTCAGGTACGCGCCTGCCGATGCTGTCGAGTTGTTTGCGCGAGCCCTTGCCTTCTCGGCCTTCGATGCGAGCAGCAACGAGTTGTCGGCCGGCATCATGGGCCGGATCACCGATCAGCTGTGGGTCGGGGTTGCGGCCTTTGACAGCGAAGGCGACCGGAGCATGACCGCCACCCTGCGCTTCCGCCCTTAGCCGGCCACCCAGCAAAACCAAGGCCCGCCATGTGCGGGCTTTTTTGTGCCGGAGAGTTTTCGGACCAGTACGCGCGCGCGTTTGGCGAGTCTCACGCACGCGAGAACAGAGGGGCACTTGTGCGCGCTGGGGGCACATTTGGGGGCACACCACCAAACCGCCAGCCACCTACCCCAACAAAATCAGCATGATGCGCGCTGAATGTGATTCCTGTCCGGGGCGCCACCTTTTATCCCGGCCGATCCTCCGGCCGGTCTTCTCGCCGACATCAGCCGGCGAACGACAGCAGCACCCCGGCAGCTACCGCCGAGCCGATCACGCCGGCGACGTTCGGGCCCATCGCGTGCATCAGCAGGAAATTCTGCGGGTTGGCTTCCAGCCCGACCTTGTTGGACACGCGCGCCGCCATCGGCACTGCCGACACGCCGGCCGAGCCGATCAGCGGGTTGATCTTGTCCTTCGAGAACAGGTTCATGCCCTTGGCCATCAGCACGCCGGCGGCGGTACCGAGGCAGAACGCGATCAGCCCCAGCACGGTGATGCCGAGCGTGGTCAGTTGCAGGAACGACTCGGCGCTCAGCTTGGCGCCGACGGTGAGGCCGAGCGCGATGGTGACGATGTTGATCAGCGCGTTGCGCGAGGTGTCGGCCAGCCGCTCGACTACGCCGCATTCACGCATCAGGTTGCCGAAGGCGAACATGCCGAGCAACGGCGCCGCATCCGGCAACAGCAGGCCGATCAGTATCACCAGCGCGATCGGGAAGATGACTTTCTCGGTGCGGCCGACCGGCCGCAGTTGCGTCATGACGATCTTGCGCTCGGCCTCGGTGGTGAGCGCGCGCATGATCGGCGGCTGGATCAGCGGCACCAGCGCCATGTAGGAATAGGCGGCGACGGCGATCGGCCCGAGCAACTCCGGCGCCAGCCGCGATGTCACGAAGATCGAGGTGGGGCCGTCGGCGCCGCCGATGATGGCAATCGACGCCGCCTGCTTCATCGTGAATTCAAATCCGGGTACGCCCCACACGGTGAGCGCCACCGCACCGAGCAGCGTGCCGAAGATGCCGAACTGCGCCGCGGCACCCAGCAACAGCGTGCGCGGATTGGCGAGCATCGGCCCGAAGTCGGTCATCGCGCCCACGCCCATGAAGATGAGCAGCGGGAACACGCTGGTCGGCAGGCCGACCTGGTAGAACAGGTGCAGGATGCCGCCCTCGCCCGCCATGTTGGCGACCGGGATGTTGGCGAGGATGCCGCCGAACGCGATTGGCAACAGCAGCAGCGGCTCGAAGCCCTTCCGGATCGCCAGGTAAATGAGCCCCATGCAGATGAGGATCATGACCGCCTGGCCAGGCTCGATGTGATACAGGCCAGTGCTCTGCCAGAGCTTGATGAAGATCTCCATGACGCGTCCTCAACCGATGCAGGCGAGCGTGTCGCCGACGGCGACCATGTCGCCTTCCTTTACGTTCACCGACACGACGGTGCCGGTGCGCGGTGCGCGGATCTCCGTCTCCATCTTCATCGCCTCGAGGATCAGCAGCAGGTCGCCCTCCTGCACCAGCGTGCCCGGGCGCACGTGCACCCTGACGATGCCACCGGCAAGCGGCGCTGCCATCGGCTCGCCGCTGCCGACCGGCGCGGCAGGCATCGCGCCACCCCCGGCTGCGGCGGCACCGGCCAGCGCCGCCGGCGGCACGATGCCGGTGATATCGCCACCGTCGTTGACGGTCACGGTGTAATCGCGGCCCTCGACGTTGACGGTGTAGATGGCATCGCCCGACGGCGCGCGCGGCGCGCTGGATTCCTTGCCGGTGGGTGCCGGCTCGAACGCCGCGGCATTGCCGCGGTTCTGCAGGAACTTCAGGCCGACCTGCGGGAACAGCGCATAGGTGAGCACGTCGTCGATTTCCCGCTCGCCGCTCTCGAGACGGATATTTTTCTCTTTCGCCGCGGCGCGCAGTTCGGACACCAGCTTGTCCATTTCCGGCTGCAGCAGGTCCGCCGGACGGCAGGTCACCGGCTGCCCGCCCGCCAGCACGCGTGCCTGCAACTCCTTGTTGAACGGCGCCGGCGCCGCGCCGTACTCGCCCTTCAGAACGCCCTGGGTTTCCTTGGCGATCGACTTGTAGCGCTCGCCGGACAGCACGTTGAGCACCGCCTGGGTACCGACGATCTGCGACGTCGGCGTCACCAGCGGGATATAGCCGAGATCGGCGCGCACGCGCGGGATTTCGGCGAGCACCTCGTCGAGGCGGTGATCGGCCTTCTGGTCCTTCAGTTGGCTCTCCATGTTGGTGAGCATGCCGCCGGGAACCTGCGCGACCAGGATGCGCGGATCGATGCCCTTGAGCGAGCCCTCGAACTTCGCGTATTTCTTGCGCACGTCGCGGAAGTAGGCAGAAATTTCTTCCAGCAGCACCAGGTCCAGCCCGGTGTCGCGGCCGGTACCGGCAAAGATCGCGACCACCGCCTCCGTGGCCGAGTGGCCGTAGGTCATCGACATCGACGAGATCGCGGTATCGACGTTGTCGATACCCGCTTCCGCGGCCTTGAGGATGGTCGAGGTGGAAAGGCCGGTGGTGGCGTGGCACTGCATGTGCACCGGGATACGGATCGCCTGCTTCAGGCGGCTGACCAGGTCATAGGCCACGTACGGCGCCAGCAGGCCGGCCATGTCCTTGATGCACAGCGAGTGCGCACCCATGTCCTCGATGCGCTTCGCCATGTCGACCCACATGTCGATGGTGTGCACCGGGCTCACGGTGTAGGAAATGGTGCCCTGCGCATGCTTGCCCTCGCGCACCACCGCCTTCATCGCGCGATCGAGGTTGCGCACGTCGTTCATCGCGTCGAACACGCGGAAAACGTCGACGCCGTTCTTCGCGGCACGCTCGACGAACTTGTCGACCACGTCGTCGGCGTAGTGGCGGTAGCCCAGCAGGTTCTGGCCGCGCAGCAGCATCTGCTGCGGCGTCCTCGGCATCGCCGCCTTCAGCGTGCGGATGCGGACCCACGGATCCTCGCCGAGGTAACGGATGCACGCGTCGAAAGTCGCGCCCCCCCAGGATTCCAGCGACCAGAAACCGACGCGATCGAGCTTGTCGGCAATGGGCAGCATGTCGTCGAGGCGCATGCGGGTGGCAAGCAGCGACTGGTGCGCATCGCGCAACACGACATCGGTGATACCCAGCGGCTTGTTGGGCTGGCTCATGGCAGGCTCCGGACGGGTAAGACGGGAATGAATGAGGGATCAGCGCTCGCGATGGCGACGCACGGCTTCACGGATCACCGCGAGGGTGCGGGCATCGATCGCCGCGGCGCCGGCCGCCGGGGCGGCGGGAGCAGTGTTGGCGGCAACCGGCGGCGTGGCGTCAGGCGCAAGACGTGCGACCAATCGCGACATCAGGCCAACCAGCCAGACCAGCAGCAGCAGGAAGGCGAACACCACGCCCATGCCAACCAGCATCAACTCGAGACCGCGGGCAAACATGTCGTCCATGGAAACTCCGGCAACCGGCAGGGGGGAAAGGGGCTGGCGACAGGGCGGGACCGGGGTCGTGACCGGCCGGTCTCGCAGGTGCCGCGCATTCTGGAGGCAAGGGTCCGGGGGGACAAGGTTGTCGTGCGCAGGAATCTGCACCGGTCATCGCCGGCACCGGCGGCCACCGGCAGGCGGAGCGTCCGCCGATACGCGGGCCCCGAAACGAAAAACGCCGGCATTCAGCCGGCGTTTTTGTGTATCGAAATGGCGCGCCCGGAGAGATTCGAACTCCCGACCACCTGGTTCGTAGCCAGGTACTCTATCCAACTGAGCTACGGGCGCGTGGACTTGCGTATCGCGGTGCGTCTCGCAAGAGGCGCGCATTATCGGGACGGTGCCCGGGGTCGTCAAGAATGGAAAACAGGAAAGGTAACGATGCCCGCCCCCTGCACCACCGGTGGAATTCCAGTATGATTCGCGCCTTCCGGAGAAGTGCCCGAGTGGCCGAAGGGGCTCCCCTGCTAAGGGAGTATATGGGCTAAAACCCGTATCGAGGGTTCGACTCCCTCCTTCTCCGCCATACACTCACCCCATGCCCATTCGCCCCGTTCCCCCGGAACGCCTGCCTGGTCCGCTTGCTGCCGACCAGGGCCTGTCGGCGGCGGATATCGCGGCACAGCGCGCCCGCTTCGGGCCCAACGACATCATCGAAATCCCGCGTGCCGGCTGGCGCGAATGGCTGCGCGATACCGCGCGCGACCCGATGATCTGGTTCCTCGCCGTCACCGCCGCGCTGTTCGCGGCGCTCGCCGATTACCGCGAGGCAATCGTGCTGCTGCTGGCGCTGTTGCCGATCGCCGGCATGGACGCCTGGCTGCATCGACGCACCCGCGCCTCGACCCGGGCGCTGGCGAGCCGCCTGGCCGCCACCGCGCATGCGATCCGCGACGGTGTCCGCGTCGACATCCCGAGCGCGGAACTGGTCCCCGGCGACCTGGTGGAGATCGACAGCGGCGAGCCGTTCCCCGCCGACGGGTTGCTCGTCGCCGGCGAATCGCTGCAAACCGATGAATCGGCACTGACCGGTGAAGCCTGGCCGGTACGCAAGCAGCCGCTGCCGGCAGGTGGCAGCCTGCCGGCGAGCGCTGACACGCTGCACTGGGCTTTCGCCGGCACCCGCCTGCTTACCGGGCGCGCGCGCCTGCGCATCGTCGCCACCGGCGGCGAAACGCTGTACGGCGAGATCGTCCGCTCGGCCAACACCGGCACGCAGGCTCGCACGCCGCTGCAGGGCGCGATCGCCCACCTGGTCGCGGTGATGCTGGCTGCCGCGCTGGCGCTGTGCATCACCCTGGCCGTCATCCGCTATGCACAGGGCCATGGCGTGGTGGACGCGATGCTCAGCGCATTGACGCTGGCGATCGCCGCATTGCCGGAGGAATTCCCGGTGGTGTTCGCGTTCTTCCTCGGTGTCGGCGTGTACCGGCTGGCGCGGCGGCAGGCGCTGGTGCGGCGCGCGGTGGCGGTCGAGAACATCGGTCGCGTCACCTGCATCTGCTCGGACAAGACCGGCACCCTCACCGCCGGCCGGTTGACGCTGGCGCATCCGCTGCCGGCGGAGGGCATGACGGGCGAACAACTGGTCGCGCTGGCCTCGCTGGCGGCAAGATCCGACAGCGGCGATCCGCTCGACGAAGCACTGCTGGCCGCCGGCCGCGCCGCCACCGATGACGCGCCGCGGGCAACGACCGTGATCGCCACCTTTCCGTTCACCGAGGACCGGCGTCGCGAGACCGCGATCGTGCAAGGCGACGATGGCTCGCGATTCGCGGTGATGAAGGGCGCACCGGAAACGGTATTCGCGCGCTGCACCGGGGATCTCGCCGGCTGGCGCGAACAGGTGCAGCACTACGCCGCCAGCGGCCACAAGGTCATCGCCTGCGCCGCCTGCCCGCTCGCGCCCACCGCCGCGCCCGACCAGGAACCGGCGTCCGGCTTCCGCCTCGCCGGCTTGCTCGCCTTCGAGGATCCGTTGCGCGAGGGCGTGCAGGATGCGGTGGCGAACTGCCGCCAGGCCGGCATCCGCGTGGTCATGATCACCGGCGATCACCCGCTCACCGCCGCGGCCATCGGCCACGACATCGGCCTGGGCGGCGGCACGCCGGTGGTGCTTTCCGCGGAAGACAACAACGACATCGCCGCGCTGCAACATGCCGACGTGATCGCCCGCGCCGCGCCGGCGCAGAAACTGCAGCTGGTGCAGGCGCTGCAGGCCGCCGGCGAGATCGTCGCCGTGACCGGCGACGGCGTGAACGACGTGCCGGCATTGAAGGCGGCCGACATCGGCATCGCGATGGGCGAGCGCGGCACCCAGGGTGCGCGCGAGGTCTCGGCCATCGTGTTGCTCGACGACAACTTCCGCACGCTGGTCAGCGCCATCGCCGAAGGCCGGCAGCTGTTTCGCAACCTGCAGTTGAGTTTCGCCTGGCTGCTGCTGGTGCACATCCCGTTCGTGCTGACCGCGGCGCTGGTCCCGCTCGCCGGCTACCCGCTGCTGTACCTGCCGATCCACGTCGTGTGGCTGGAACTGCTGATCCATCCCACCGCGATGCTGGTGTTCCAGGACCTGCCCGGCGGCGGGCAACTGGCGCCGGTGCAACGCGACGGCGCGGCGCGCTTTTTCCATCGCCGCGAATGGCGGGTGATCGCCGGCGGCGGACTGGTGCTGACTGCCGTGGTCATGTCCGTCTACCTCCATGCGCTGGGCGACCCGCAGCATGTCGAGCACGCGCGGGCAATGGCAATCAGCGCACTGGTGGTGGCAGCAACCGCACTCACCGCCGTGCTCAGCGGCCTGAAGACACGCATGGCGCGCGGCATGGTGCTGTTCAGCCTCGCCAGCCTGGTGTTGTTCGTGCAGGTGCCATCGCTGGCCGGGTGGCTGCACCTGGCGCCGCTGCACGCGACCGACTGGATGTTCACGCTGCCCGCGGGCCTCGCTGCCGCCGGCTGCGGCTGGCTGCTGCGCCGCGGCTGAGTTGGCGCCGCCCGGAACGGCAGGCATAAAAAAACCCGGGACCTGCCCGGGTTCTTTCATGCCTGCACTCAGGCTTCGTCGTATCCGTTGCCGTCACCGCCTTTCTCGGTCTGGATGCGACGGTAGATTTCCTCGCGGTGTACCGCCACTTCCTTCGGCGCATTGACTCCCAGGCGAACCTGGTTCCCCTTCACGCCAAGCACCGTCACGGTGACCTGGTCACCGATCATCAGCGTTTCGCCAACCCTGCGGGTCAAGATAAGCATGACCGTCTCTCCTGTTCTCTATCGTTCCCGGCCGCGAAGCGGCAAGCCGCCGGGTCCGTACTGCTTCTAGGTTGCGCGCTGTCTCCCTGCTCCCGACATCCTGTCCGTCACACGCGTTCCGTCGAAGCCCCCTTCCGGTTCAGGGCTTCTTGTCGAGCTCGAACGCGGCGTGCAGGGCACGCACCGCCAGCTCCAGGTACTTCTCGTCGATGATCACCGAGATCTTGATCTCGCTGGTCGAGATCATCTGGATGTTGATGTTCTCGTCGGCCAGCGTCTTGAACATGCGCGCGGCGACGCCGGCGTGCGAGCGCATGCCGACGCCGACCAGCGACACCTTGGCGATGCGGTCGTCGGCCATCAGTTCGCGGGCGCCGAGATCGGTCTTGATCTTCTCCAGCACGCGCTGCGCCTTCTGGAACTCGCTGCGGGCGACGGTGAAGGTGAAGTCGGTGGTGCCGTCGGTGCCGACGTTCTGCACGATCATGTCGACTTCGACGTTGGCAGCACCGATCGGGCCGAGGATCAGCGAGGCGATGCCGGGCTTGTCCGGCACGCCGCGCAGGGTGAACTTGGCTTCGTCACGGGTGAAGGCGATACCGGAAATCAGTGGCGCTTCCATGGTGTCCTCATCGAGCGTGATCAGGGTGCCGGGGCCGTCCTGGAAGCTGTGCAGGACGCGCAGCGGGACCTTGTACTTGCCGGCGAATTCAACGGAACGGATCTGCAGGACCTTCGAGCCGAGGCTCGCCATCTCCAGCATTTCCTCGAAGGTGATGCGATCGAGGCGGCGGGCACGCGGTTCGACGCGCGGGTCCGTCGTGTAAACGCCATCGACGTCGGTATAGATCTGGCACTCGTCGGCCTTCAGCGCCGCGGCCAGCGCGACACCGGTGGTATCGGAACCACCGCGGCCGAGCGTGGTGATGTTGTTCTGCGCATCCACGCCCTGGAAACCGGCGACGATCACGACCTTGCCCGCCTTCAGCTCGGCACGCATGCGCTTGTCCTCGATCTCGAGGATGCGCGCCTTGGAGTAGGCGTCATCGGTCTTCACCGCCACCTGGAAGCCGGTGAACGACACCGCCGGGCAACCACGCTTCTGCAGCGCCATCGCCAGCAGGGCAATCGTTACCTGCTCGCCGGTGGACACCATCTGGTCCAGCTCGCGCTTGTCGGGATCGGGGGTGATCTGCTTCGCCAGGTCGATCAGGCGGTTGGTCTCGCCGGTCATGGCGGATACGACCACCACCATGTCGTGACCCTGGTCGCGGAACGACTTGACCTTCTCGGCCACCTTTTCAATGCGGTCGACCGAGCCAACCGAGGTGCCGCCGTACTTCTGGACAATGAGCGCCATGGGCTGTCTGTACGTCGTCGGGCGTGGGTTTCGGGAAATTCAGGCGCCCGCGAGGGGCGCGCTATTAGACAACAAAAGACGATAGTGCTGTAAGGGCAAACGTTGCCGGAACAACCGTCACAGCCGGGCGCGGACGAAGGCCTGCGCCTCGGCCAGCGCCTTCTCCAGCCCGCCGGCGTCCTGGCCGCCGGCCTGCGCGAAGTCCGGCTTGCCGCCGCCGCGCCCGCCCACGTGCACCGCGATGGCGCCGACCAGCTCGCCCGCCTTGACCTTGCCAACGAGATCGGGGGTGACACCGCAGGCCAGGGTGACCTTGCCCTCGGCGACGGTACCCAGCACCACCACCGCGGATTTCAGCTTGTCGCGCAACTGGTCGATCGAGGCGCGCAGCGCCCTGGCGTCCACGCCCTCGACCAGCTCGGCCAGCACCTTCACGCCGCCGATGTCGGCCGCCTTCGCGGTGAGGTCGCTGCCGCCGCCGGTGGCCAGTCGCTGCTTGAGCTTGTCGATCTCCTTTTCCAGTTCCTTCGAGCGCTCGACCACCTGCTTCACCTTGGCGGTGAGTTCGCCGCGGCCGGACTTCAGCAGGCCGGCGATCAGGTTGAGGTCGTTTTCCAGCGAACGGTCATAGGCCAGCGCACCCTCGCCGGTCACCGCCTCGATGCGGCGCACGCCGGCGGCGACGCCGCCCTCGGAGGTGATGCGGAAGAAACCGATGTCGCCGGTACGGCGGGCGTGGGTGCCGCCGCACAGCTCGACCGAGAAATTGCCGGTGCCCATCGACAGCACGCGCACGGTGCTGTCGTACTTCTCGCCGAACAACGCCATCGCGCCCCTGGCGCGGGCGGCGTCGATGTTCATCACCTCGGTCTGCACCTCGGCGTTGGCGCGCACCTGGGCGTTGACGATGTCCTCGATCCGCTGCTTCTCGGCCTCGGTCAGCGCGGCGCCGTGCGCGAAGTCGAACCGCAGCGCATCCGGGCCGACCTGCGAGCCCTTCTGCACCACGTGCGTGCCGAGCACCTGCCGCAGCGCGGCGTGCATCAGGTGGGTGGCCGAGTGGTTGGCGCGGATGCGGTCGCGGCGGGCGACGTCGACTTTCGCGGCCAGCGTGTCGCCGGTTTTCAGCGCACCCAGCTTCACCTTGCCCAGGTGCAGGAACGCGCCCTGCTTCTTCGTGGTGTCGGCGACATCAAAGGCGCCGTTGCTGCCGACCAGCTGGCCGGTGTCGCCGACCTGGCCGCCGGACTCGGCGTAGAACGGCGTGTGGTCGAGCACCACCACGCCCTCTTCACCGGCTTTCAGTTCATTCACTTTCTGGCCGGCCCGGAACAGCGCGACCACCTTGCTGCTGTCCTCGGTCTTGTCGTAACCGCAGAACTCGGTGTTGCCGTCGATTTCCAGCTTGTCGTGGTAATCGGCGGTGAACTTGCCGGCGGCGCGCGCCAGTTGCCGCTGCGACTCCATCGACTCGTCGAAACCGGCCTG
>JBKHWA010000122.1:0-11923 GCA_046566765.1 Gammaproteobacteria bacterium | reverse complement strand
GGAGCGTGCCCGCTGCCTCGCGGCCGGGATGGACGATTACCTGGCAAAACCGTTGCGGCTGGACAGCCTGCGCGAGTTGCTCGCGCGCCATCCCGGGCGCCGCAACCGCACTTTCGAATAGTGCATCGCCGGCACCGGCAGACCGGTCACGCCGGTCGTGCGTACTGCTGCTCGAGGTAGGCCAAAATATCCGTCGACTCGAACATGCCCTGCCCGGTATTCGGATCGTGCAGGTACGGCACCTGCACGCGCCCGGCACGGGCCATGAGCAGGCGACGGTTACGCTCCGCCGGCCGGTAGTCCGGCAACAGCCGCGCACGCACCGGCGGCAACACCCAGTCCTGCCACTGCGTGCGGCCGATGCTGTACAGGTGGTACGGAATTTCCAGTTCGCAGAGCAGTTCACGCACCGGCCGTGCGAACGGACTGCCCTCGAAGCTCCACAACTCCAGCGGTTCATCCGGCACGCGCGACGGCCGCCGGCGCAGGCCGTGACCGGCGCGCAAGGCGGATGTCGCGAACGACGTCGGCAGGCGGATCGCCTTCATCACGCGCGGCGACGGCCCCATCCGGCCGCCATAGGCCGCGTAGAGGTAGTCGATGATGTCCATGCTTTCGAAGAGCGAGAGACCGGTGTTCGGGTCGACGAGATACGGGAACTGTTCCCGACCGCCCATCGCGTGCAGTTCCGCGCGGAAGCGCACGCCGTTTTTCGGGCACGGCTTGATGAGCACGTCGAGGTCGAGATCGGTGATCGCTTCACGCACCAGCCGGCAGTACGGGCAACCCTCCATGTCGTAAAGCACCAGCGGCTGTGCCGGCTGCACGGCGGCCGGCGTGCAGGCAATACCGCGCATCAACGAGACAACGGTGGCCGTCATGTGGTTGGCAAACTGCAACGGACGCATCGTTCACTCCTCCGCTTTCCACGGGTTCTGCCGGGGCTTTTTCCCGGCCTCGTCGTCGCCGCCGGCGTTTTCGTCGACCCCGGCGTTTTCGTCGACCCCGGCGCTTTCATCGACCCCGACGCTTTCGTCAACATAAGCGCGATCACCGCCCCGCACCTTCGGCGATGAAATCCACATCGCGCCGGCGCTGTACTGCTGCCAGCCCCACTTCAGCCAGCGCACCAGTGCCAGCGCCAGCCACAGCGACCAGGCGAGCATCAACAGCCGGTAGGCCCACATCGGCAGCGACACCAGCCAGCCCTGCGCGACGGCGCCGTCCGTGCGGTCGACGAACCAGTGCAGCATTCCCGCGTGCGAACCGTTGCCCGCGATCTGCATGTCGGGATTACCGAGGATCAGGCTCTGCGGCACGGTGCTGAACAGCACGCCCAGCGCCAGCAGCGTGAACAGCGCGAGCATCACCTGCGAGAAATTGAAGAAGCCCGGCTGCCAGCGCGCCGGGTCCATGCGTCCGCGTGCGGCCAGCAGGAAGAACCACGCCACCAGCGCGAGTGTCCACGGCAACATCGTCGAACTCATGCCGACGCCCAGCAGCAGCCATTCATGTGTCCGCAGCGGCGACGACGGCACGCGCGCCAAAGCCAGCGCGGCCAGCACCACCACCAGCAGCACGCCCCAGTAGAGCACCGCCGGCCCGGCGCCGGGGCCGCCGGCAAACAGCGGCCAGCGCTCGGCAGGAATGTTGAGCACGATGTCCAGGTTGCTCAGCGGCCGGTCGAACTGCAGTGCCGGCGTGCGTGCGTGCGCGCCCATGCCACTCTCGGTGCGCCAGACGACGAGCACGTTCTGCTCGCCCGGGTGCAGCGGGATCACCGCCTCGCGCCCGTCGCCGGCCAGCACCTGCGACTGGCCGTCGATCTCGATGCGTTCCAGCGTGGCACCATCAGGCAACGGGAAACGCCAGTCGCCGCCCTCGCTGGACAGCAGGGTCAGCGCCAGCGTGCTGTTCGCGACGCGATGGCCCGGCGAGTGTTCCAGCCGCACCTTTTCCAGCGTCAGCGTGTCGCCGGCCAGCGCCTGCGGGCGGCTGATGGCGAGCGTCAGCGTTTCGCCCGGCCACGGATACCAGGCCGTGCCGCCGGCGCCCTTCACCGGCGGCACGCCCTCCGCCGCGACATGCCAGCGGGTGGAAGCCTCCAGCGTCCAGCGCTCGACCCAGCTGCCGTCCCCGCCGGCGGCCAGCGCGAGTTGCGGCACCGTGGCGAGGCCCGACTGCCAGCCGGCTTCGTACTGCCCCTGGGCGAGTGACACCAGCACCCGCCCGTCCTTCAGGTTCACCCGCGAATTGACCGTCTCGCCGGCCAGCAGCGGAATGGCCACGGTCAGCGGTGCCGAGGACGGCGCCACCCGCCGCACCCGCGTCTCCACCTGCCAGTCGATATCCAGACGCAGAATGCGCTCGACGATCACGAACGCCGGTTCCGGCTCGTTGAGCAGTTTCTTTTCCTGGTCTGCCGCCTTAGCCGACGCGTCACGGGCACGCTTCAGTTCCAGCGAGTCGCCGGCCAGCCGGCCATCGACCACGCCGCCGACCTGCCAGCCCGGCGCGGCCACCGTCACCCGTCCCGGCGGCAGCGGGAACGCGAAGGTCATCGCCTCCGCCGGCACGCCTTCCAGCAGCACCTCGTGCACGCCGGGTTCCAGCGCCACGGCCAGCCCGGCGCCCTGCGCCAGCACCGGTGCCGGACGCCCGTCGAGCAGCACGCTGCGCGGCCGCCAGCCGGCACCGGCCGAAGGCAGCGGCAACGCCACCCGGTGCAGCGCCGAAACGCGCAACCTCAGCGTCAGGCGCTCGGCGGCCGCATCCACATGCACCGCCGCAATCGCCGCGCACGAGGGCACACAGTCCGGCGCCGCCGTCAGCCGGTTGCGCAGTTCCGTGAGCAGCGCCGGGTCGGGCATCGCCCCGGTAGCCGCCCCGGCCTGCTGCGGCACCACTCCGGCCAGCAGGCCGACCGACAACGCCAGCGCCAGCGACGCCAGCGGCTGTGCCGGCAGGCGCCGCGTCGGCAGCCGCCCTTGCCAGAGCACCAGGATCAATGCCGCCACCAGCAGCACGCGCAGGAAACAGAGCGCCCGGTTCGCCGTCGGCCCGACCAGCCACAACTCCACCTGCTGCGCCTGCGACACGGGGCCGTCCCAGCGCAGCGTCACCGCGTTCCACCGCCAGTCCGGCACGCCCGGGCCGGTCTGCACCCGCACGCCGGGATCGACCGGCGCGTAGACCGGCGCCTTGCCCGTGGCCACCGATCCGGCCAGCATCTTCATCCGCTGGCGCACCGGCTCGACCGCCATGCTGCGCACCGCCTTCGTTTCCTCCAGCGCCTGCATGTCCGGCGCACCCGCCTCCGCGAACACATCGGCCTCCATCGGTGCCTCGGGCGCCGGCTGCGCCACCGGCACCGGCGCGTGGATGTCGCGCCAGGGATATTCCAGCTCCGGGTACAGCCCCTGGCGCACCTGGTCCACCGCAAACAGCAGCGCGACCACCGCCAGCAGCCCGACGCTCAGGTAGCGGTAGACGTTGACGGCCTTGTGCAGCCGCCCCTCGGGCAGCACGCGCCACACCGCCAGCGCCGCGACCAGGTTCAGCCACAGGAACAGCGGCGCGCCCCGGATGTCCTGGGTGACCAGCAGGGTCAGCAGCATCAGCGCCGCCACGCGACGGTCGACCAGCCGCGCGACGGCCACCGTCAGCACCAGCACGAGGAAGATGTCCCACAGCGTCCAGCCGGACACCCAGGAGGGATGGGCGCGATCCATGCCGGTCGCGGCGAACAGCGTCCAGCCGGGCGGCAGGTGCAGCGCGGCCGACAGCTCCTGCACATCCCGCGACCATCCCGTTGCCGCCAGCGCACCGGCCAGTGACACCCGGCTGATGGCCTCCAGTTGCAGCGGCCCGGGGCGCACCTCGATGCCCGCCGCCTCGCCGGCACTGTCGGGCAACGTGGTGATCACCTGCGGCTGGCCATTGATGCTCACCCGCCCCGGCTGCGCGCCCGGCGCAAAGGCCAGCCGACCGCTGCGCTCCAGTTCGCCGTTCAGGCGATCACGCGCGGTCAGCGCACCCCCTTCGAAATCGAGCCAGAGTTCGCGACGCAGCACCAACGGCTCGGGCTGCGGATTGGCGTCCCCGCGCACGCGTTCGCGCAGCCGGAGCACCGTGTCGTTTTCCAGCAGGTACGCCGGCAGCGATTGCCATTCCTCCGGCAGGCCGGTCTGGCGCGGGTCCACCGACGGCGCGCCCTCCGGCGTCACCGTGCGCAACCGGTGGTCCGCCGCGAAAACCCAGAGCTCCTGCGCCGGCCAGGCTCCTTCCGCAGGCCCGGTGCGGTAGCCGGCGTCCGCCTGCGCCTGCCGCGCTTCCAGCGTCATCTCCCAGCGGCCGGCGCGCACCTGTATGCGCAGGTTGCCGTCCGGCTCCAGGCGTGCCGGCAGCGCGCCGTGCAGCGCCACCGGGGCAAAACCTTCCGGCAGCGCCCGGCCCAGCAGGATTTCCCGGTCTTCGCCGGCCACGTCGAGTTCAACGCGCGTGGTGAGCATCGGCGGCACGCCGTCGGCCAGATGCCGGAACACCCGGGTGACCACCGTGTTGTTCTCGCCGACCGCCTCGGCAGCCTTTTGCGTGCGCCCGAACCAGAGCTGCCCGGCGTCATCGACCAGCGGGCTGCGCGCGCTGCCATCGACCGTCAACTGCACCAGTGCACCGGCCGTACCCAACGCGATCGACTCGGGACGCTTCTCCCAGCGCAGCGCGCCGGTCAGCCGGTGCGTGCCGGCGGCCAGCCTCGCCTGCGGCGTACCGGCCCGCAGCACGACCGGCAGCGGCGAACCCCCGCTGGCAACATCCTGCGGCCAGAGCGTGGCGTCTCCCGGCAACCTGACCCAGGTCTCCGCGTAAACCCGCACGTCCACGGCAAAGCGCGCGCCGTTGCCATCGACCACCAGCTCAAGGCGGCCGGGCCAGGCGCAATGACGCTGCCGCGTATCGCCGGCGAAAAAAGGACAGTCCGCGGACTCCGCACCGTGCAGCGCCCAGCCACGCCAGGGTTTCAGCTCCGGGGGAATATTCAGTGCGGCGCCCGCGAAGGGGGCCGACAGCAGGGCGAGCAGCAAGACAGTGACGAACCGTGTCATGGCGGGAATCCGTGCTGAAGAAGGCGATTGAAGCGGCCCGGGCCGGAGCCTGATTTCGTGCGGAAAAGTCGGCATTCGTCAAAGCCTGGCGCCGGGAAACTTCAGGGGAAGGCGGATCGAATCCTAACGCCGCGCGCGAGAGGTTGTCCCCTTCCTTTCGTGTCAGCCGGTCTCCTCGATGAATTGCCGATCAACGCCGAAGCTGGCACTCGTCAACTGCAGGCGTGCTCCGGGACTGTTCGCGGACGAGAGCGAACCGGTCAGGCCGTAGTGCCACGCCAGTTCGCCACCGATGACGGCGTCGTCTGAACCGCCGAGGTGGGTACTGGCCAACGCGTCCATGAGTGACCACTGCGTCGCTTTTCTGTTTGCCTCCCAGGACGCAGCGACGGCGTTGAAGTCGAACGACTCGGCGGACTGATCCGCAAGGTGATCGTTGCCGCCCGCGTCAAACCCGGCCATCGCCGCCGTGATCACCTGCAGGGTGACCTGCGGACGCAACGCGTCCCGCCCGAACCAGTTCTCCAGGGAAACGGATTCCCCGTCGCCAACCCCGAGCACCAAATCGCGGCCGGAGCGGGACAAGGAGAGATCCTGGTAACTGATGCCACCACCCAGCGACAGCGTGAGGCTGCCGGCATCGCTGACCACCTGATCCACACCGTCACCCCGGTTGAACAGGGCCACGTCGATACCGCCGCCGGTGGAAATCACGTCGTCCCCGCTGCCGCCTGCCAGCAACTGCCGGTCGGCATTGCCCAGCAACAGATCCGATCCCGCGCCGCCGGCGAGCACGCCGTTGCCGGCACTGTCGACGAGCAGGTCGTTACCGCCCATGCCCATCAGCACATCGACGCCCTCATTGCCGTACAGCGCGTTGGCTGCCTCGTTGCCTTCGAGGTAGTTGTCCAGCGCGTTGCCGTTCCCGTTGATGGCCTGATCGCCGGTCAACACCAGTTCCTCGACATGGTCCGGCAGGGCACAGGACACGCTCGCGTAAACCCGGTCGGTGCCGTTGTCGCCGGTCTCGACGACCGTTTCGGTTTCCACGAAACCGGCAGGTGTGCCCAGCCCCGGGTTTTTCAGCAGCGCCCCCGGGTTGCGCAGATCCGCCGGCGTGAGGGAACCGGCCGACCCCGGCCACATGCCGGCCCCGGTGTCGGCGGGTTCCGCACCGGCGTAGGCATCGACGATGTACGTGTCGTTGCCGTCACCGCCGATGAGCACATCGACACCCGCGCCGCCATCCAGGATGTCGTCGCCGCCGGCACCGATCAGGGTGTCCTGGCCATCAGTGCCCACGAGCACCAGCCCGTCGCGCACGGTCAGCGAGAAAGTGCTGCCGGCACTGAGCCCTGCCAGGTCGGTGGCCGTCACGCGCAGCGCCAGAGTGCCCGCGCCAACGGGCGGCACACCCGAAAAGGTCCCGGAATCTGCATCAAAGGACAGCCAGCCCGGCAGCGCACTGCCGTCGGCCATGGACGCGGACAGCGACAGCACGTCCGTGGCATCGACATCGGTAAAGGTGTCTGCCGGGACGATGAACAGGAACGGTTCGTCGGCGTCGGTTTCCCTGTCCGCGAGTACCGCGGCAACCACCGGTGCATCATTGGCGCCGACGATTTCGACCGTGACCGTTGCGCTCGCTGTGCTGCCCGCGCGGTCCGAAACCACATAGGTAAACGTGTCCGTGACCGTTTCACCGGCGCCGAGGTACTCGAAGTGACCCTGCCCGTCGTAACGTGCCGCGCCGTCACTCCAGGTGACCGTGACGCCGAGGGCAGAAACCGGATCCATGCCTGAAATCTCCAGACTGTCCGATGCATCCGGATCGACGTCATTGCCGAGCAGTTGCGTTGCGTCGATCGACACCGAAGCGGCGTCTTCGCCCGCCACGATGGTATCGGCCTGCGCCACCGGGGCATCGTTGGCACCCACGACAAGCACCTCGACCACCGCCTCGGCCGTACGGCCGGCAGGATCGCCGACGCGATAGTGGAAACTGTCCGTGACCGTTTCACCTTCTGCCAGATAGTCGAACGACCGGCCTGCGGTCCATGTGACCTGACCGTCGGCGAGCGTTACGGTCGCGCCGCCACTGGACAACCCATCGACCGCCAGCACCGAAAGCGGGTCGCCGTCGGGATCACTGTCGTTGGCCAGCAAGGTGGCCGCCGCCACCGTCACTGCTCCCGCATCCTCGCTGACCAGGAACTGATCGGGCGCAGGCGTCGGCGTGTCATTGAGATTGGTGACATCAAGCGCGACATCGACCGAAGCCGAAGCGCCGGCGGCATCTGTCGCCGTGAACAGCAGGGATAACGAACCAGCCAGGGCTTTGTGGGTATGTCCACTGATCGTCAGCGTGACGGGATCAAATGACAGCCAGTCCGGAAGGGGCTGCCCGTCCGTCAACGTCAGCGTGTAATCCAGCACATCGCCCTGATCGACATCCGCGAATACATCCGGAGAGAACGCGAACGAAAATGCCTCTTCATCGTCAACCGTGATCGCCTGCTGCGGCATGACAACCACCGGGGCATCGTTCTGACCGGTGATCGTGACGGTCACCACGCCCGTCGACTGCGCGCCGGACCGGTCGGAAATCCGGTAGGTGAAGGTGTCGGTGGCTGTCTGTCCCTCGGCGAGAAAGTCGTAGGCGCCGGCCGGATCGTAGGTCACCACGCCCTGGTCAACAGTCAGGGCCATGCCCTGTGCCGACTGCGGCGACACGGACACGACGGTCAGCGTGTCACCGATATCTTCGTCGGTATCGTTGGCGAGCAGGGCCTGGAAGGTTATCGATGCAACGCCATCTTCTTGAAGATGCAACGTGTCGGCATGCGCAATTGGCCAATCGTTAACATTGATTACGTTCAACGTGAACGAGTAATACACCCTGATTCCATCGGAATCCATCGCGTACAGTCGAAGAAAATTCGTACCGACAGCGGAATCATCCGGCATGATGTATGCCACAACGGGTATTGGTTGCACCCCATGGTTATCTTGAATGATTTCCTGCACTTCTATTGGCGGCTCTATGTGAATCCAGTCCGGCGTGGTGACCCCATCCGCCAGCGTCACGGTCATGGCGAGGAGGTAGCCGTCCTCGGCATCAAAGAAGAAGGGTGGTGCGGAAAGCATGACGCTGTAAACACGCTCCTCGGTCAGCACCGGCGGCAGCATGCTCCTGAACTGCTGCGCGAACTGGGCATCCGGGTAGAGTTTCATCGGCCCGTCATTGGCACCTTCAATGATGATGTCCAGCACACCTGACACCTTGTGCGTGTACGAGCGCGCGCCGTCGGATACGGTGTAGGTGAAACTGTCCGTCACCGACTCGCCGGTGGTCAGCCGCTGCAGACTGATCGCCGTGTTGCGCGTGTACTGCCACGCCCCGTCGGCCGCCAACTGCAACGTGCCGTACTGCCCGGTATAAGTGCCGGGGTTGATCACGTGCAGCGGCTCACCGGTCGGGTCGCTGTCGTTGGCGAGCACGTTGCCGCTCAGCGCGGCGAAAGAGTCCTCGCTGGTGTAAGCCGCATCATCGACTACGGTCGGAATCCCGTTGTTGAAATGTTCGAAGAGATCGACCAGGCCGCCAGCCCAGGTGATGGACCACTGCCGGGTGTCGTTGCCGTCCCAATCCCTGATGATCATCCGGTCGGCGCCGCGGACGATGTGGACGTCTCCGTCCTCCTGCGTCACCGACAACTCCTGAAAGGCGATGCCGTCGGCGAGGTGGATGGTGTTGTCGCCGTCACCATCCTGAATCAGGTCGACGCCACCGCCTTCGGTGAAGAGATAGGTGTCGTTGCCTTCACCGCCGAACAGGAGATCGTTGCCGGCACCACCGGCGAGCCAGTCGTCACCCGCACCACCGATGATGAAGTCGGCACCGGCGCCACCACGCAGGTTGTCGTTGACCGGCGTACCCACACCGAGACCCTGCGCGTCGATGTCCAGGCCTTTGAGGGCCAGCAGTTCCGCAAACGTCAGGGAAATGCCCTCGGACGCGAACACGAAGTGCTCGATGGCCGACGTCCCGGTCAGCGGATCGAACAGGGTTGCCACATCGATGCGCACGTCAGCCTTCGTGAATTCAATTGCGCCGGCTGACAGTTGCAGGCCGGCCGGCGACAGGCCCTCGCCAAACACAAAGGTGTCGGTGCCGGCCTCCTCCATGACCACGTCGTGGCCATCGCCTGCGGCAAAATGGTAGACATCATTGCCGGCACCACCCTCAAGCCGGTCATCACCACGGCCGCCGTACAAATGGTCGTCGCCATCACCGCCATCCAGCCAGTCGTGGCCGGCTTCTTCGCCGTCCGCGTCATCGCCGAACAGTTGGTCGTTGCCGTCGCCGCCGTACAAGCGGTCATCGCCCGCCCCGCCGTACAGCACGTCGTGATCGTTGCCGCCCTGCAGGATGTCATTGCCACCACCGCCGTGCAGGGTGTCGTTGCCGTCGCCACCGTCGAGCAGGTCGTCGCCGTGGTGTTGCGCCGCCAGATTCGGTGAATCCCCGTACAACAGATCATTGCCGGCGCCGCCGTAGAGGCGGTCATCGCCGCCGTCGCCGTGCAACTCGTCATCGCCATCGCCACCGAGGAGCCGGTCGTCACCGCCCAGACCGCGCAGCAAATCGTTGCCGGCACCCCCATCGAGCACATCCGCATCACCTGCGGCGCCATCCAGCGGGCCGAATGGAGCGGCGGTATCGCCGATCAACTGGTCGTTGCCATCGCCGCCGAACAACGTGTCGCGGCCCGCGCCGCCTTCCAGGTAATCGTTGCCACCCTGGCCCTGCAGCGTGTCGTCGCCGTCACCGCCATAAAGACGATCGTCGTCCGCACCGCCGTCGAGCAGGTCATCGCCGCCGAACCCATACAGGAAATCGTCTCCGTCCTCGCCATACAACGTGTCATCACCCTGATGATCGAGGGCGGCGTCCGGGTAGTCCCCGTAGAGCACGTCCGCGCCCTCGCCACCCAGAAGCAGGTCGTTGCCCACGCCGCCGTACAGCCAGTCGTCACCGCCCTCGCCATCCAGATAATCATCGTCCGTGGGGTATTGCGCGTCCCATTGTGCGGACGGCATCTCGAAGTAATTCCATGTGACAGGGTCCAATCGCGGCCCTTCGCGGGAGCCACCGCGAATCACATCATTTCCATCACCGCCAAACAGGGCGTCGTTCCCGCCACCACCCGACAGCAGGTCATCGCCGGCTCCACCGTCCAGGAAATCGTCGCCATGAAGGAGGAACACCTCCGCCAGCGACGGCTGCCCCCAAATGGTCTCGCCACTATCTCCACTGAGGTCGTCGTTGCCGTCCCCTCCAAACAGGGCATCCGACCCGAGCCCACCGCGTAGCCGATCATCGCCTGCTCCCCCGTGGAGCACGTCATCACCACGCTCGCCGAACAGAAAGTCATTGCCTGCTCCGCCATAGATCAGATCGTCGTCACCACCGGCCCGGGCCTTTTCGATGGTCGTCAACGCATCGTCACCAAGAATGTAGTCGTCTCCGCCGCCACCCACGATAAGGTCTGCGCCTGCACCTGCGTAGACGTAATCATTCCCGTTGCTGCCGAAGATCCGATCGTTGCCATTCCCGCCTTCAATCTGGGCGTAGTAGGTCGTGCCCTGCTGCACGGAGGCGGCGAGTTCGCCAGCATCGATCAGCGTCTGCTCATCGTCCTCGGCCAGCGCGAAAATCACATCGTCGCCATCACTGCCGTTGATGAACCGGGCCGCTGCACCTTGCTCGAACACCATGGCTTCGATCAGGTCATTAGCGGCCGTGCCGATCACGCTGCCGCCGTCACCGACAACATGATTGGTGGTAGCCGACTCAACACTGCCCTGGAAACTCAGGGACAGCGCATGGGTGGAAACAACCCCACCATCGCCACCGATGCCGGCCAGCGTTGCCGTCAGCACGGTATCGACGGCCGCGCCCAGCTCGCCGGTGACCTTGACGCTCAGCACCAGCAGCATCTGCCCTGCCGGCAGCTCGATCCCGACCGGCGTCGTGCCCAGCGCGACCGGTACGCCGTCGCGCACGAACGACAACACGCCATCCGTGCTCGCCGTCAACTGGATGATGCGCGCATGGTCGGCGACGTCACTCACCGCGAGGGTCAGTTGCGCGGACGAACCTTCCGTGAGCGCAGCGCTGTCCGTTTGCGGGACGTAATCCGCGCCGTAGAACGGGTTGACGGTCTGCGGGCCCGCGATGATCGCGACTTGCGGCGCTGCGCTGAAACTGATGCCCAGGCTGCCCTGCCCGTCAACGGCCATCTGGAAATTGCGGATCTCGATGCTGTTGCCCGGGCCGCCGAGGCCGTTGCCGGTGATGATCAGCGTGCCGACGGGGCCGGACGGGCCAACGCCCTGCCCGGATTCAAAACGCAGGAAGACATCGAGTTCGCGGTTGTACCAGAGCGGCCGGCCATCGCGGCTCAATGCCCGAACCGCGTCGGTCAACTGCGTGCCGTTGATTTCCAGATGGCCGAGGCGATCGGAGTCGATGAGGATGTCGCGGCCGTCGCCGGCGTCGTAGCGGTAGATGTCGTAGCCACCGCCGCCGAGCAGCCAGTCGTCGCCGGTGCCACCGATCAGCAGGTCGTCGCCGTCGCCGCCGTGGAGCAGGTCTGCGCCGGCCAGGCCGGAGATGAAATCCGCTTCTTCACCGCCGACAAACACGTCGGCACCGTCGGTGCCGGCAACGGTCAGGCCGTCGGCGCCGTGCTGGACGTACCACCAGGCGCTTCCGGCGGCCTGCATCGCATCGACGTCGTGCAGTGCCGGCA
>JBKHWA010000121.1:0-2289 GCA_046566765.1 Gammaproteobacteria bacterium | reverse complement strand
TACGTCCACGCGGGCATGCTCGTTGAGCGAAACACTGCGCACTTCACCGATCTTGAAGCCTGACAGTTTCACCGCCATGCCGGGGCGCAGGTCGGCGCCGGTGGGCGACTCCGCCAGCAGTTCGGTCTTGGCCTGGAAAAACCCCTGCCGTTCGGCAAGCACCACCAGCAGCGACACGCTGGCGATGATGCCCACGACCACGAAGGTGCCGACCTTCAGTGCCAGGCCGCGGAAGCGGGAATCCTTGTCGATGAACAGGTTCACGGGATGGCGGCCTCTTCGTCAGCAATCAGTGCGGTGAAATCCTCGGGCACAACGGGATCGATCGCCAGCAGCGCGCAACCGGACAGTTCCTCGTCGACCAGGGCGCGCAGGTTCGCGTCTGCGCGGACAGCCGACCAGGCGCCGCGCTCCAGCAACAGCACCCGCGGGCGCAGCAGCAACATGCCCAGCCAGCACGCCAGCCGCCGCTCCTGCTGCGACAGGTTGCCCGGGGGTTGCGCCAGCCAGTCGCCGGCGGCTTCCTCCCGGTAGCCCAGCCGCGACAGCCAGCCTTGCAGGCGCGCGGCGAGCGCAGCCGGGGACGCGGGGGCATGCCATTGCGTCGCGAGCAGGATGTTCTCCCACAGTTTCAGGTTTTCCAGCAGTCCGTCGTCGTCCGGAATCCAGCCGGTGTGCTCGATGCCGGCCTGCGCGCGTGCGGCGCGCAGCAGCGCGTCAACGTCATCGGTCGCGACGTTTACGAGCGCGTAGCGTCCCGGTGCCGGGATATCGAAGCGGCGGCCTTTGGCAAGCAGTGTCATGGGCCAGCTCACAGTTTCACCATCAGCAGGTCGATCAGCATGACCAGCGCAAAGCTGCGCACCACGGCGCGTGACGCGGCGATTGGCACATCGGTTGCCGCACCGCGCGCCTGCAGCCCGGTATGGCAGGCGACCAGTGCGATCGCGGCGCCGAAGAACAGACTCTTGGTGATGCACAGCAACACCCGCTCGACGCCCAGCGATTCGGTGGCGACCAGCAGGACGTCCGGTGCGTGCACGCCGGCCACGAACAGGGCGCCGGAGAGCGTCGCCGCGAAGGCGAAGTACACGGACAGCAGGCAGCAGCCGGCCATCATGGCGACAACACGCGGCACGACCAGGTAAGTGAGTGGCGGAATACCCAGGCGCGCCAGCAGGCGGATCTCGCCGCTGGCCTGCATGCCGGCCAGCTCGCTGGCCATGGCCGGCGCGCTGCGCGCGGAAACGACGACGGCGGTCACCAGCGGCGCCAGTTCGTCGTTGGTGATCGCCAGCAGGATTTCCAGTGCCTCGCGCGGCGACTGGCCGAAGTTGCGCAACTGCCCGGTGAGGATGCCGGCGACCGCAATGCCGACCACCAGCACCAGTGGCAGTGCCTGGATGCCCGAGAAATACAGCTGTTTGAGGAATACGCGGCGCGCCGGCGCCCGTTGCCAGATAACGTGGATCGCCGCGAGAGAAACCAGTGTCTCGCGCAGGCGGAACGTCAGTGTTCGTCCCATGCCTGCGCGCCGTCTTCAGTTGAACGGATGCCTGAGGATGATCGTCTCCACGCGGTCCGGCCCGGTGGAGATGATGTCGATCGGTGCGCCGACCGTTTCCTCCAGCCGCCTGATGTAGTTGCGTGCTGCCGTCGGCAGGTCTTCCAGGCGCTGCACGCCGACGGTGGATTCCTTCCAGCCGGGCATGTCTTCGTACACCGGTTCCAGGCCGTCGTAACTGTCGGCGTCGGACGGTGCGGCGGTCACGCTGCCGCCGGCATTGCGGTAGCCGGTGCAGATGCGCACCACGTCGAGGCCGTCGAGCACGTCCAGTTTGGTCAGGCACAGCCCGGACACCGAGTTGATCTCGACGGCACGGCGCAGGGCGACGGCATCGAACCATCCGCAGCGACGCGCGCGGCCGGTGGTGGAACCGAATTCGTGGCCCTTCGCGGCCAGGTGCTTGCCGGTGTCGTCGAACAGTTCGGTCGGGAACGGTCCGCCGCCGACACGGGTGGTGTAGGCCTTGGTGATGCCGAGCACGTAGTCGAGGTACAGCGGGCCGAAACCGGAACCGGTGGACGTGCCGCCGGCGGTGGTGTTCGAGCTGGTGACGTACGGATAGGTGCCGTGGTCGATGTCGAGCAACGAGCCCTGCGCGCCCTCGAACAGGATGTTTTCGCCGCGCCGGCGGTGGTCGTGCAGGATGGTGGCGACGTCGGCGATCATCGGCTTGATCTGCTCGGCGATCAGCAGCGTTTCGTCGAGCGTTTTCTGGAAGTCGA
>JBKHWA010000120.1:0-13777 GCA_046566765.1 Gammaproteobacteria bacterium | reverse complement strand
CAAGCTCAAGGGCGACAACGAAGAGCAGAACGCCGGCATCGCGCTGGCCCTGCGCGCCTTCGAAGCGCCGCTGCGCCAGATCGTCGCCAACGCCGGCGGCGAGCCGAGCGTGGTGCTGAACAAGGTGCGCGAAGGCAAGGGCAACTACGGCTACAACGCTGCCAACGGCGAGTACGGCTACATGGTCGAGATGGGCATCCTCGACCCGGCCAAGGTCACCCGCAGCGCGCTGCAGGCGGCCGCTTCCATCGCCGGCCTGCTGATCACCACCGAGGCCATGGTGGCCGACCTGCCGGAAGACAAGCCGGCTGCCCCGGACATGGGCGGCATGGGCGGTATGGGTGGCATGGGCGGCATGATGTAACTGCTGCCGGCGACGGCTGCTGCGGGAGGCGATAGCGCCCACCGGCGACAGCCGTCGCGATTTCTGCGATACACGGAAAGCCCTGCGGAAAACCGCAGGGCTTTTTTTATGCGGCCATCATCCCCGGCAACGCCGCAACGCTAGACTTGCCACGCGCCAGGGTGCGCCGTCGGGTTGGGGAAGCCAGGGAATGAATGCCTGCGTCAGCAGGGTATCGGCACTGTCGATAACGCAAGTTTGTGCAGTCGCCCTCAGCGCGGCCGCCGGAACAGGTGGGAATCCATGGCTTTCTTCGACAAGAAGCCGAAGGTGTTCGTGATCGGTTGCAACAAGACCGGTACGACCTCGGTTGCCGAAGCGCTGCGCATGCTGGACTGGAAGGTCGCACCCCAGGAGCCGGCAGAATTGCTGCTCGAGGACTGGGGCCGGCGCGACTTCCGCGCGCTGGTCCGCTTCTGCGAGCGCGCGGAGGCCTTCCAGGACATCCCGTTCAGCCTCGACTGGACCTGGGTGGCGCTCGATTACGCATTCCCGCGTTCGCGATTCATCCTCACCGTGCGCGGCAACGCGGACGAGTGGTACGAGTCGCTGACCCGCTTCCACACGAAGATCGTCGGCAAGGGCCGGCTGCCCACCGCCCAGGACCTGCGCGAGTTCCGCGGCCTGTACCCCGGCTGGCTGTGGCGGGTACAGCAACTGGTCTACGGCATCGACGAAAAGACCCTGTACGACCGCGACATCTACATTCGCAACTACGAGGCGCACAACGCCGAGGTCCTGCGCTATTTCCGCGATCGCATGCACGACCTGCTGGTGCTGGACATCGCGCAGCCGGATGCGATGCAGGAGTTGTGCAACTTCCTCGGCGTGCCCGACCAGGGGCTGAAGATGCCGCACCTGAACACCTCGCGCGACCACTGAATTCCGCGTCCGGGTTGGCGCATCGCGCCCCGGGTCCCTGCTGGCGGGCCGGGGCCGCCGCCCGCATCCGTTGCCTGCCTTGTACGGTGCAGCGCTTTTCCACACAATCGAACGGCCCGTCGCTCCCCGGCGCGGTGCGCGTCGGCCCGGCAGCACAACCCTGGATGCAGCATGAAGAATTTCGCCCTGATCGGCGCTGCCGGCTACATCGCGCCGCGGCACCTGCAGGCTATCCGCGACACCGGCAACCGGCTGGTCGCCGCCCTTGATCCGAACGACTCGGTCGGCATCCTCGACAGTTACTTCCCCGACGCCAGCTTCTTCACCGAGTTCGAGCGCTTCGACCGCCACATCGACAAGCAGCGCCGGCGCGGTTCCGCCGACCGGGTCGACTTCGTCTCGATCTGCTCGCCCAACTACCTGCACGACGCGCACGTGCGCTTCGCCCTGCGCTCGGATGCCGATGCCATCTGCGAAAAGCCGCTGGTGATCAATCCCTGGAACCTCGACGGGCTGGCGGAACTGGAGGCCGATCATGGTCGCCGGGTCTACACCATCCTGCAGTTGCGGCTGCACCCGTCGCTGAAAGCGCTGCATGCAAAGATCCACGCCAACCCGGGCAAACGTTATCGGGTCAGCCTGACCTACATCACGCCGCGCGGGCGCTGGTACCACACGTCGTGGAAGGGTGACGAGGCGCGCAGCGGCGGCGTCGCCACCAATATCGGCGTGCATTTCTACGACATGCTGATCTGGCTGTTCGGCTCGGTGCAGTCCTCGGCCACCGGCGTGCGCGAGGCAACGCGCGCCGCCGGCGTACTGTCGCTGCAGCACGCCGACATCGACTGGTACCTGTCGGTGGACGCCAGCGACCTGGCGAAAATCGGCAAGCCGGCGAACAAGCCCTGGCGCTCGATCACCATCGACGGCGACGAACTGGAGTTTTCCGACGTATTCCGCGACCTGCACACCGAGAGCTACGCGGAGATCCTCGCCGGGCGCGGCTTCGGCGTCGATGACGTGCGGCCCTCGATCGAGTTGTTGCACCGGGTGCGCCACGACGCGCTGACGCCGGCCGGCATGCCCGATCACCCGCTGGTGCGGCGATGAGTGCCGAACTGGCGGTCATCGCCCACCAGAGTGCCGTCATTGATGACGGCGCCATCATCGGCAAGGGCACCCGTATCTGGCATTTCGTGCATGTCTGCGCCAGCGCCCGTATCGGTCGCCAGTGCGTGCTGGGCCAGAACGTGTTCGTCGCCAACAACGTGGTCATCGGCGACCGGGTGAAGATCCAGAACAATGTGTCGGTATATGAGGGCGTGGAGCTCGGCGACGACGTGTTCTGTGGCCCGAGCATGGTATTCACCAACGTCATCAATCCGCGGGCATTCGTCGAGCGCAAGGACGAGTTCCGGCGCACCCGTGTCGGGCGCGGCGCTTCGCTGGGCGCCAACTGCACGGTGATCTGCGGCGTGACCATCGGCGAGTACGCGCTGGTCGGTGCCGGTGCGGTGGTTACCCGCGATGTGCCGGCGTATGCGCTGGTAGTCGGCATGCCGGCAAGGACGATCGGCTGGGTCAGTCGCGAGGGCGAGCGGCTGGACCTGCCCGCCAGCGGTCGCGGCGAGGCAACGTGCCGTCGCAGCGGCGAACGTTATCGCCTCGACGGTGACGTGTTGCTGCCGGTGGCCTGACATGGATTTCATCGATCTTCGCGCCCAGCAGGCCCGCATCCGCACCCGGATCGATGCGCGGCTGCGGGCGGTGCTCGATCATGGCCAGTACATTCTCGGCCCGGAAGTCGAAGAGTTGGAAGCGAAGCTGGCGGCGTACACCGGTGCGAAATACTGCATCAGTTGTGCCAACGGTACCGACGCGCTGGCGATCGCGCTGATGGCGCTGGGGGTCGGGCGCGGCGACGAGGTGATCGTTCCGGCGTTTTCCTTTTTCGCCACCGCCGAAGCGGTGGCGGTGGTCGGCGCGACGCCGGTATTCGTCGATATCGATCCGCGCACCTACAACATCGACCCGGCGCTGATCGAGGCGGCGGTCACGCCACGCACGAAGGCAATCATGCCGGTGTCGCTGTTCGGGCAGTGCGCGGACTTCGCGGCGATCAATGCGATCGCGGCCCGGCACCGGTTGCCGGTCATCGAGGACGCGGCGCAATCGTTCGGCGCGCGCCAGGGCGGGGTGCGATCCTGCAACCTGTCCACCATCGGCAGCACCAGTTTTTTCCCGGCCAAGCCGCTGGGCTGCTATGGCGACGGCGGTGCGCTGTTCACCAGCGATGAAACGCTGGCGAAGGCGATGCGGATGATCGCCCGCCATGGCCAGTCGCAGCGTTACCGGCACGAACGTGTCGGCCTCAACAGCCGGCTCGACACCCTGCAGGCGGCGGTGCTGCTGGAAAAACTGGAGATCTTTGACGACGAGGTGCAGCGCCGGGCCGCGGTGGCCGCCGCTTACGACCAGGCATTGCGCGGGTGCGGCATCGAGCCGCCGCACGTCGTCCCGGGAAACGACAGCGTGTATGCGCAATACACCCTGCGTTTCGCCAACCGCGATGCGGTCGCGGCGGCGTTGAAAGCGCAGGGTATCCCGACCATGGTGTATTACCCGCTGCCGCTGCATCGCCAATCGGCGACCGCCACCGCGCAATCGCTGCCGGTGGCCGAGCGTGCCTGTGCCGAGGTGCTGAGCGTGCCGATGCATCCGTATCTACGGCTGGAAGACCAGCAGCGCATCGTGCGGGCGCTGGTCGGCGCCGGTTGATGTCCCGGGCCGCCATGGCAGCGTGCATATGAGCGGGCCGGTGCGCGAAATCGTGCTGACGCTGTCGCGACAAGTTGCGTCGGCTCTGCTGCAGTTCGCGACCTTGCTGATTATCGCCCGCTACCTCGGCCCGGTCGGCAACGGCCTGTACCAGATGGCGCTGTACCTGCCGGCGCTGTTGCTGGTGGTGGCAAACCCGGGTCTCGGCGCGGCGATCGTCTATCACGTGGCGAAACGACGCGACGACGCGGCGGTGCTGCGCGCTGCGTTGCGGATCATCGGCCTCGCCGTGCTGTTGGGGTTGGTCGTCGGCTTGTTCGCGGTTCTGTTCGGCGCCGACCTGTTGTTTGCCGGTGTGCCGCGCACCCTGCTGTGGATTGGCTTGGCGTATTTCCCGGTGGCGCTGGCGGCAGCCTGTGCGCAGGCCGTGCTGCAGGGACGCGAGGATTATCGCCGCTACAACGCCGCGATTATCGCTGCGCAGGCGGTGACGCTGGCGCTGGTGTGGTGGCAACTGGAGAGCGGCGGGAGCACGCGCGAAGCGCTGCTGTGTGCGCTCGCCGGCGCGGTCGTCGGCCTGGTGCTGGCGCTGTGGTTTGTCGGTAGTCGCTGGCGCTTGGCGCGCACTGATCCGACGCTGACACGCGGGATTTTTGACTACGGCAGCAAGGCTTATGGCGCCAACCTGGTGGCATTCGTCAATTACCGGCTCGACCTGTTCATTGTCAATTTCTACCTCGGTGCGCTGCCGACCGGTATCTACGTGGTCGCGGTCCGGCTCGGCGAATACCTGTGGTTGTTGTCGACGGCGGTGAGCACCATCGTATTTCCGCGCCTGTCGGCGCCTGACCTGCCGGCGGCAGAGCGGCGCTCGCTGATCCTGGTGTCGTTCCGGGTGACGCTGCTGATCTCGGCGCTTGCCGGCGTCTGCCTTGCGGTGATCGCCAGCCCGCTGGTGCGGCTGGCCCTCGGCCCGGCCTATGCTGGCGTGCTGCAGCCGCTGTGGATCCTGATTCCCGGGATCGTGTTGTTCGGTGCTTCGCGGATCGTCTCCAATGCGCTGGCGGCGCGCGGGCGCCCGGAGATAAATGCCTGGATTGCTACCGCGATTTGCGCAGTCAACGTCGCCGTGAGCCTGTGGCTGGTGCCGCGCTACGGCATTGCCGGCGCGGCGATGGCCACCAGCCTGTGTTACGCCGCCGATTTTCTGGTCAAGATTGTGTTGATCAGCCGCATGGAGAAGGTGGGTGCTGCCGGCTTCCTGCCGGGGCGCGCTGATCTGCAGGTACTGCGCCAGGCGCGCCGGAAAGCGGAAACTGTGGAGCCGGAACCCGGAAATCCATGATGAGCGAGCCCAGCCAGGAAAGCATTCGGGAAACCTGCGTCGCCGCGTTCCAGCATCGCGGCCGCGCGTTCAGCCTGCGCGGTTACGCGCCGGACGACGCGATTTTCCAGGCGATCGTCGCCGGCCATTCGTTCTACGAGGTCGACCTGCTCGACTACATTCGCGTCATCACCGCGCCGGAACGCGGGCCCGGTGCGGTAGCCATCGACATCGGCGCCAATATTGGCAACCACAGCGTCTATTTCGGCGCCTTCGTCGCCGAACGGGTGCTGGCGGTGGAGCCGAATCCCACGGTGCTGCCGATCCTGCGCCGCAATATCGAGTGCAACGTCGCCAACGTGCGGCTGTTCGATTGCGCGGTAGGCGAAAGCGATGCCCGCGGGCGGGTGGTGATGCCGGTCAACGCGGTCGACAACATGGGCATGGCGCGCATCGTCACCGTCGATGGCGGCGATGCGACGGCGATCCCGGTACGCACCGTCGATGCGCTGGTCGCGGAACTGGCGAGCGACGGTGCCGCCATCGGCCGGGTACTGGTGATGAAAATCGATGTCGAGGGCATGGAGCTCGACGTGCTCAAGGGTGCGCGGGCGACGCTGGAACGGCATCGTCCGCACCTGTTCGTGGAAGCGTGGACCGCGGCAGAACTGGCGGCGCTGCGCGCGCACCTCGGCAGCGCCGGCTACGTGGTACTGCAGCACTGGGCGGCGACGCCGGTGTACCACTTTGCCTGGCAACCGCGCCTGGCGTTGCGCCTGCGGGCGGCGCTGTACACGCTGCTGGTGAAAACCGGGCTGCGCGTGGCACGGGTTGCGCGCGCATTGCGGCGGAGGCTCGCCTGATGCACGTCGTGCTGCTGCCGTCGTGGTACCCGGGCGAACACGACCCCGGCAACGGCATTTTTTTCCGCGAGCAGGCGCAGGCGCTGGCGGCGTCCGGGGCGGCGCGCGTCGGCGTGGTCGCGCCGCTGCTGTACGGCTTGCGCGCCGGTTTCCGTTACCTGCTGCGCCCCCCCACGGCCTGCGAACGGCAATTTCAAGGTGTGACCGAGTTGACGCAGCCTCAGGTGCTGGCAGGCGCCGGCAGTGCACGCTGGCGTTGCTATCGCTTCTTGCGTGCCGGCGACGCGCTGTTCGAAAAATACTTGCAGCGTTACGGCAGGCCGGACCTGCTGCACGCCCATGGCGCGCTCTATGGCGGCGTGCTGGCGCGACACCTGTCGGCACGCCACCGGATTCCCTACGTGGTGACGGAGCACAGCAGCCTGTTCCTCGGGGCGGCGTTGCCGGCCTTCCAGCACGCGCGCGCCGGCGAGGTGTATGCCGGTGCCGCGGCGGCGCTGGCGCCCTCGGCCTCGTTCAACCGGGTGCTTACCGTGCGCTATCCGCGTGCCGGCGGCTGGCTGACCGTGCCGAACCCGGTGTACGACGGATTTTTCGCGCTGCCGCTGGCGCGCGATGCCGGCAACATCTGTCGCTTCCTGGCCATTGGTTCATTGGTTCCCGGCAAGGGTTTTGATGTGTTGTTGTCGGCGTTCGCCGAGGCGCGTAGCGGCGGTCGCAGGCTACGGTTGGCGCTGGTCGGCGGCGGTCCGTTGGAGGCGACGTTGCGCGCGCAGTCGACTGCACTGGGACTCGATGGCGTGGTGACGTTCCGTGGCCAGTTGTCGCGCGACGCGGTTATGGCGGCGATGGCCGAAACCGACTTCCTGGTGCACGCCAGTCGCCAGGAAACCTTCGGCCTGGTGGTGGCGGAAGCGCTGGCGGCCGGTGTGCCGGTGCTGGCTACCCGGTGTGGCGGCCCGCAGGACATTCTTTGGTCCGGGGCTGGCGTGCTGGTCGATATCGATGATGCCGCTGCGTTGGCGAATGCGATGGTGAAAGTCTGCGACGATCCCAAACAGTTCGACCGCACGGCGATCCGTGCCGCCTGTGCGGCGCGCTACTCATCGGCAGTAGTCGCCAGGCAATTGCGTACGATCTACGAGTCGGCGGTGCAGGAGCGAGCATGAAACGCGTGCTGGTAGTTTTCGGGACACGTCCGCAGTACATCAAGGTCGCGGCGCTGTGGCACGCGGCCGAGGGCTGTCGCGAGCTGGAATTTTTCTTTGTCGATTCCGGTCAGCACTACGACGCGACCATGAGCGAAGTATTTGTGCGCGAGCTGGCGTTCCCGCCACTGCACGGCAGTCTCGGCGTCAGCGGGCTGTCGCCGGTGGCGACGGTGGCGGAAACCATGCTGCGCCTTGAAAAAGTGTTTGCCGAATTGCGTCCAGACGCGGTGCTGGTGCTGGGCGATACCAACACCACGCTGGCCGGTGCGCTGGCGGCGCGCAAGGCCGGCATCTACAGCGTGCACGTCGAGTCCGGCCTGCGCAGTTTCGTCAACACCATGCCGGAAGAAGTGAACCGGCTGGTGGCCGACCGGGTCTGCGACCTGTTGCTGGCGCCAGTGCCGGCAGCGATCGGGCAGTTGCGTCGTGAAGGCTTTCCGGAATCGGCTTTGCGCCTCACCGGCGATCTTACTCTCGATATTTTCCGCCTCTGTCGCGCCGGCCTGGCGCCGTCGGCGGTGGCGGCCTGTCGCACCACGCGGCCGTTGCTGCTGGTGACGCTGCACCGCGATTTCAATGTCGATCATGAAGCGCGACTGGCACCGGCGCTGCGCGCGCTGGACGAACTGGCCGATGATTTCGCGGTGCGATTTTTCATGCATCCGCGCACCCTTGCCAACATCGCCCGGCTGGGTCTGGAGTCGTCGCTGGCTCGCATCGAGGTGCAGGCGCCGATCGGTTACATGCAGATGCTGGCGCAACTCGAGGCCTGCGCGCTGGTGCTCACCGATTCTGGCGGCCTGCAGAAAGACGCGGCGTTCGCCGGCAAGCCCTGCCTGGTGTATCGCGACCGCACCGAGTGGATCGACCTGGTCGATCGCGCGGTGTGGCTGGTTGGCGACGCCGCGCAGTTGCCGGCGGCGGCACGCCGGCGTGCCGGGCAAGCGGTCACGTTCGACGCGGCGGCGTTTGGTGACGGCGCCGCCGGCGCCAACATCGTGCAGGCGATCCGTGAGGGTCTCGGCGCGTGAGGGTGCTGCTGGTCGCCTACGATTTCCCGCCGGTGGGCGGCATCGGCGTGCAGCGCGCGGTGAAATTCGCGCGCTACCTGCCGGAGTTCGGTATCGAGCCGGTGGTACTGACCAACGCCCACGGTCGCGGCCGGGTGTATGACCCGGAACTGTTGGAACGCAACGACCTGCAATCGTTGCCGGTGCTGCGACGCGGCGGCGAACAACTGGCCGCGTTCCACGCCTGGCGCGAGGACGGCGCGCGGTTTCCCTGGTCGATGGCGCCGGCGCTGGCGTGGTCGACGTTGCGGTACTCCGAGGTGTTCGGCCTGTGGTACGCATCGCTGCGCGAGCAACTGGACGCCTTGGCGCGCGAGCAGCGTATCGACGCCGTGTGGACCACGGTGCCGCATGCCAGCGCCTGCTTTTTCGGGCTTCATTTGCAGCGTAGCCAAGGTCTGCCGTGGGTGATCGACGTGCGCGATGCGATGGTTAACAGCGACCGCCGGGTGATCGCCGGGGTCGCGCAGCTGCAGTCGTGGCGGGCGCCGCAACTGGAGCGCTGCTTCGTGGCCGCGGCCGATCGCATCGTGACGGTGTCGCAGCCGATGGTCGACAACATGGTCGCCCGCACCGGCGAGTCGGGTCGCGACAAATTCCTGGTCCTGCCCAACGGCTACGATGCCGCCGACCTGCCGGCGCTCCCGGAGCCACCGCGTAACGACAAGCTGACGCTGGTCTATGCCGGATCGTTTGTCGGCAACCGGCGGCCGGACGTGCTGGTGGCGGGAATCAACCGGGCCATTGCCGATGGCCAGCTTGATCCGCTGGCACTGCGCATCGATTTTCTCGGCCGTTACCCGGATGAGGCGATCGCGCAGATCGCGCGCATCGATCTGCGGGTCGAGCGCAAGCTGCACGGCTTTGTACCGCAGTCGCAGGCGATTGCCGCCACCCTGCGCGCCGATGTCGCACTGATCATCACCGTGCCCGGCAACGACGCGCTGGCTCAGGAAGTGATGACCGGCAAGGTGTTCGAGTGCCTGGGGCTGGGTCGCCCTGTGCTGGCGTTGACCGACGCGGCACCACTGCGCCGGTTTGTCGCCGATAGCGGAATCGGTGACAGTTGCGGTGCCGGGGATGTCGCTGCGGTCGCCCGCGCGCTGGCCGATCTGCAGTCGCGCTGGCGGCAGCAGGGGCATCTCGGTGTCACTGTTGACCCGGCACTGGCGGCACGCTACGAGCGGCGCGCGCAGGCCGGTGTATTGGCGGACCTGTTCAGGCAAATACAGTCATCGGCCGCGCGGCGGTCTTCGCGGAGAATTTCCTGATGCACCCGTTGTTGCGGCAAGTGGCCTACCAGACCCTGATCCCGGCCCTGCACGCGCTGACGCGCGCCCGGGTCGCGCTCGATTTGCGGCGCGCCGATCCCGAGGCCCGGCGGTTGCTGGCGGTGCTGGCACGCACGCTGCGCGACGACTTCACCGCGGAAGAGCGCGGCTGGTTCGAGCGCGCGGAAGCGCTGCGCACCGCGTTGTCGCTGTCCAACGAGCTGGTGCAGTTGATCGACTACGGTGCAGGCTCGCCAGATTCCAACCGCAGTGCCGAGGAGATGCAGCGCGGCGTTGCGTTCAGTGCCACCGTCGGCGAAATCTGCCGACGCGCCAGCAAGTCACCGTTCTGGGCGCGCTTGCTGTTCGCACTGGTGCGCGAATACCAGTCACGCAACGGCGTCGAGTTGGGCACCTGTCTCGGTGTGTCGGCGGCGTACCAGGGCGCGGCGCTGGCCTTGGGCCCGCAGCCGGCATCGCTGGTGACGATGGAGGGTGCACCGGAGCTGGCGGTGCGCGCGCAGCGCAACCTCGATGCAGTCGGATTGGGGCATGTGGCGCGGGTAGTCACCGGTCGTTTCGACCAGACCCTGCCGCCGTTGCTGGCGGATACGCGCCAAATCGACTATGCATTCATCGACGGCCATCACGACGGGCAGGCGACGATCGATTATTTTTCGGCGCTTAAGCCACGACTGGCACCCGGTGCGTTGCTGGTGTTCGATGACATCGCGTGGTCGCCGGGGATGAAGCGTGCCTGGCAGACGATTTGCGCCGATTCCTGCTTCGCGGTGACGCTGGATCTGCACACCGTCGGTATCGGCGTGATCGGCGCCAGCGGTTCCCGCCACTACCGCTACTACCTGCGATGAACATGCCGCAGGTTCGTTCCGTCATGGCGCGCGGAAACGGCGCCTACATCGTGCACGCAGAGTTGGCTGCGGGCCTGCCCGGTTATGAACTGCAGGGCTGCAGTCCCTGGTTGGCCACGGTGCCCCGGCTGCCACATCCCGGCCTGCGCCGCTGGCTGGCAGCGGCCGACATCGCGCATCTGCCGGCAGATTACGGCGCGGTGCCACTGCCGTCGACCGTACGGCGCGTGGCGACACTGCATAACTATTACCTGGATGACGAACACCTGCGGCGCTCGACGCCGGCACAGCGTCTGTATTACCGGCAAGTATTACGGCGCTCGGTGCCGGCGGCCATCCGTGGCGCCGACAAACTGGTGGTGGTGAGCCGGTTTCTCGCCGACTGCGTCCGGCGCGACGGCATCGCTGCCGGCACCGGCATCGAGGTGATCTACAACGGCATCGATGTCGATCGTTTCCGTCCGGTGCCGCCGCCAGCGGGCGATCGACCGCTGCGGGTACTGTTCGTCGGCAACCCGACACGCCGCAAGGGCTTCCATTTGCTGCAGGCGGTTGCGGAGGCGTTGCCGTCGCATGCGGAGCTCGCCTATACCGGCGGCCTGCGCAGCGTGCGTCATGACGCGGGCGGCCGGCTGGTGGCGCTGGGCCATGTGCCCTATGGCGACATGCACCGTGTTTACCAGCAGGCCGACCTGCTGCTGTTCCCGACTTTTCGCGAAGGATTCGGGCTCTGCGTCGCCGAGGCGATGGCCTGCGGCCTGCCGGTGGTATCGACCCGCTGCTCCGCCATTCCGGAATTGCTTGATGAGGAGCGCGGCGGTTTTCTTTGTGAGCCGGGCGACTTTGTCACGATGACGCAGCGCGTACGGCAATTGCTGGAGAATCCGTCGTTGCGCGCCGAACAGGGCGCGTGGAACCGGAACCGGGCGGTGCGCGATTTTTCCCGCCAGCGCATGCTCGACGACTACGCCGGCCTGTTCTCCAGCCTGTCCTGCTGATCCTTCAGCAGCGCGTCCAGCACGCAGCGGGACGCGGCATAGCGGTGATCGCGCACACCGGTTCCGGCGGTGGCTGTCGCGCAGAGAAAAGCGGCGTCTTCCTCCACGTTCCAGCCGGTGAGGCGGGCGGTGTTGCCGATACCGGCATCGCGCTCGGTGACGGCGCGCAGCACCAGGCAGCGCTTGCCGAGACTGGCCGCCTCTTCCTGCACCGAGCCGCCGTCGGTGACGATACAGCGCGCGTTGGCCAGTACTTGCGCAAAGTCCACGTACGGCAGCAGTTCGTGCAGGCTGATGCCGGGCGTGGCCTGCAACGCGTCCAGCAAATGTTCGCGCAGCAGCGCGTTCCTGGTCGGCGGATGCAGATAAAAGCGTACCGGGCCCAACCGGGTGGCGAGCGCCTGGATATGGGCGATCGCCCGCCGCAGGGAGTGGCCGTTGGCCAGCGTTTCCAGTCGATGCAGGGTGGCGACCGAGTAATCGCCTGTGGCCGGCGCACGCACCGGTTGTTGCAGCGCCAGGAACAACGCGTCATGCCCGGTGTTGTAGCCGGTGTCGTGAATTTGCGCGCGCAGGGCGATGCTGTGCAGGTGCGCGGTCTCTTTCGCGCCGGGGCAGAAGCAGTGCGCCGCCATACGTTGAACCAGCCGGCGGATCGCTTCCTCCGGGAAGGGATTCAGCAGGTTGCCACTGGTGAGGCCGGCCTCGACCAGCGCCACCGGCATCCCGGCGCGGCGGGCGAGCAACGTACCGAGCAGGGTCGAGGCGGTGTCGCCGTGTACCAGGGCGATGCCCGCGCTGTCGCGGAACCAGCGGCGCCGCACCTGCGCCGCCGGCCGCGCCGCTTGCGCCAGCACGCCAAGGCTCCACTTCGCGGCGCCGGCGTAGGTTTTTATCAGTGTGGTTTCGTCGCCGAAGCGGGTGATCAACGGCGTGAGCGCGAAATCGTCCAGCGTCGAACCGGTCAGGGCGCCGTGTTGCGACAGGTCGACCAGATGGTAGGGCCTTCCCTCCTTCTGCAGCAGCCACATCAGTGGCGCCATCTTGATGAATTGCGCCTTGGTGCCGATTACGAAGTGCAGCATCAGTGGCGATCCACGTCCTTGTAAAACAACTGGGTGATCTGTTCGGAGATCAGGCCCATCAGGAAAATCAGCAGCGAGGTGCTGTACAGCAGCGCACTCATGTTGGTGAAGCGGCCGTCATCGAGCCAGGTGTAGCCGTACCAGCCGGTAGCCACCGCGAACACCGCCAGCGAGATCGGCAGGAACAGTTTGAGCGGCGAATACAGCGAGCCGATCTTGAAAATGATCAACAGGAAGCGCACGCCATCGCGGAACAGCTTGATATGGCTCTTGCCGATGCGCTGCTGCACGGCGATCGGGTGGTAGCCGACGCGGAAGCCCGAGCGCAGGAACGCCATCGTCACCGTGGTCGGGTAGGAGAAGCCGTTCGGGAACAGGTAGAGAAAACGCACGAACAGGTCGCGGCGCGCCGCGCGCATGCCGGAAGTGAGATCGGCGATCGGGTAGTTCGCCATCCAGCTCGCCAGCCAGTTGTAGATCGTGTTTGCCGCGAAGCGGTGCAGGTTGGCGTGGCCGTCCGCGCTGCGTGCGCCGACGATCATGTCCGCTTCTCCCGCCGCCACCGGTGCGACGAGCCGCGCGATGTCCCCGGCGCGGTGCTGGCCGTCCGCGTCCATGGTGACCAGGATATCGCCGCTGGCCCGACGGGCGCCGGACTTGATCGCCGCGCCGTTGCCCATCGGGTGCAGGTGGCGGACGACGTGCGTGGCGTACCGGCCGGCGATCAGCGCCGTGTCGTCGGTGGAACCGTCGTCGACAACGATCAGCTCGGCATCGGGGTGCAGGCGCCGGATATCGGCCAGCAGCGTGCCGATGGCGGCAGCCTCGTCCTTGGCAGGAATGACGATCGACAGGCTCATGGGATGTCCGTGTGTTGCCCAAGGTTCAGGCAGGGTGCCGGGTGGCCTATTATGTCGGCGGGCAGGGCGTGGCGCATGCGCTTTTCCGTTCTGTCCGGGAGGAATGATGGCGCGTGTTCAAAGTCTGTTGCCGGTCCTGCTGTTGGCTTCGATGTGGGTG
>JBKHWA010000119.1:0-15106 GCA_046566765.1 Gammaproteobacteria bacterium | reverse complement strand
CGCAAGGGCGACGAGATCAGCGGCCTGCCGCAGGCGGAAACCGCCGGCGAGAAAATCTTCCACGCCGGCACGAAGCTGGTCGATGGCAAGGTCACCACCAACGGCGGCCGCGTGCTGTGCGCCACCGCGCTCGGCGACACGGTGTCGGAAGCGCAACAGCGCGCCTACCAGCTCGTGAAGCGCGTCACCTGGCGTGATGAATACCACCGCGCGGACATCGGCTGGCGGGCAATCGCCCGCGAGCAAGGTGGCCACTGACCGCCGGCCGCCCGCCACGCAAAAAAAAGCCGGTCGACGACCGGCTTTTTTCTTCCATCCCCGAGCACCCGGCGATCACTTCTCCTTGAGGATGTAGACGCCGTCCCAGGATGCTGCCGGCGGGTTCGCCCGCATGCTGGCGATGCGCTCGAGGAAGATCGCGTAGAGCTTGCACTCCGGATCCTGCGCCAGCAACTCGCCGAGCTCGTTCTCGGCGGCGTCCCAGCGCTGCGCGAAGTAATGATCCAGCGCGCGATGCCAGCGCTCGACTTCCGCCAGTTGCTGCGGCGTCGCCTGTGCCTTGCGGCACAGCGGCTCGTACACCCGCACCGGCTCGGTCTTGCCCTTCACCTGCAGCCGGTCGACCAGCCGCAGCAGGTGATCCGGGCACAGTGCCGCGGTCGACTCGCCGATCAACAGGCGCAGCCCGTATTGCTTCGTCGCCCCTTCCAGCCGCGAACCGAGGTTCACCGCGTCGCCGAGCACGGTGTAGGCGCGGCGGTAACTCGATCCCATGTCGCCGACGTTCATCGAGCCGCTGTTGATGCCGACGCCGACGTCGATCCGCGGCAAGCCTTCGGCGCCGAACTCCTCTTTCAGTTCGTCGACTTTCCTGAGCATCTCCAGCGCCGCATCGACCGCGTGCGGCGCGTGCTGCGGGTCGTCCAGCGGCGCGCCCCAGAACGCCATGACCATGTCGCCGACGTACTTGTCGATGGTGCCCTGGTTGTCGAAGATGATCTTGGTGATCGGCGTGAAATAGCGGTTGAGCAGTTGCTTCAGGCCCTGCGCGCTCAGCTTCTCCGAGATCGTGGTGAACGAGCGCACGTCGGAGAACAGCACCGTCATTTCCTTGGACTCGCCGTCGAACGTGACCTGCTCGGGGTTGTGCAGCAGGCGATCGATGTGCACCGGCGCCACGTACTGGCCGAACATGTTGTGGATCTGCGCCCGGCGCTGCGTTTCCTCGAGGAAGCCGAGGATCATGAACAGCGCGTTGAGCGCCACCACGGTGACCAGCGGCGGCGACAGCGGGAAATCCAGCTTCGCGTAGATCCACAGCGCATAGTTGCTGGCAATCACGGTGCCGATGGTGAACAGGCTGAACAGCAGCTGGCCGCCGCCACCGAGTCGCGGCTGCACCCACACGATCAAACCGCCCAGCAGCAGGATGATGAGCGTGGTGGCGCCGGCCTCGTAGTCCGGGCGATACCAGAACCGGTTTTCCGGCGGCACGCTGCCGATGATCGCGTCCAGCAGGTTGGCGTGGACCTCGACCCCCGGGTAGCCGGTTTCCAGCGGTGTCGACCGCAGGTCCATCAACCCGAGCGCCGAGGTGCCGACCAGCACGATCGCGCCGTCCAGCTGCTCCTTCTGTTCCGCCGTCAGCGTGCCGCGGATGACATCGGTCGCGGAGATGTAGGGGAAACTCCGGGCGGCGCCGCGGTACGGCACCACCGCACGCCCGCGCGCATCGGTGGGGATGCGGTTGGTGCCGATCACGATCGCCTCGATCACCACCATGTCGCCCTGCATCGCCGTGTCCAGCTGGATCTCGCCGGCGACGAGGAACTTGCGGGCGACCTCCAGCGACAGCGACGGGTACAGCGCATCGCCGACCCGGTAAAGCATCGGCGATCGGCGCACCACGCCATCGACGTCCGGTTCGGTGATCAGGCTGCCGCCACCTGCGGCGGCGGCCTGCAGGACCGGCCGGTTCCCCGCGTAGCCGGTAAGGGCAGAAACCAGCAGCGCGTCGCCCTCCCCCGGCTCGAGATTGAACAAGGGCGGCGGCAGCGTGCCGATGGCGCTGCCGGTATCGTTGTTGAGGAAGAAACCAAGGATCGTCTCGCCCTTCGCCACGTCGCGCGCAAAGATGCTGTCGGCATCGAAGCGCGCGCGCTCGGCGCGCAGCAGTCCGCCGGCGCGGGCAGCCACCGCCTCGTCGGTCAGCACCTCGTCGACCGGGTTGCGCTCCGGCTCGGAGAAGATCACGTCGAAACCGGTGATCACCACGCCGTTCTGGTACAGCGCCTCGAGCATGTCGCCCAGTCGCGCCCGGGACCAGGGCCAGCGCCCCTCGGCGGCCAGGCTGCGCTCGTCGATGTCGATGATGACGATCTTCTGTGCCGGCGGCGGCGGGTCGAGCGTTGCCCGGAACCGCAGGTCATATAGCAGTGCGTCGAGGCGCTCGAGCATGGGCGGCGCATGCAGTCCCAGCGACGCGTGATACAGGGCCACGGTGACGATCAGCGCGACTCCCAGCGGCCGGGCCGCCCGGCGCAACGCCCTTATCAAGGTTTGGCGCATAGTCCATAATGGCCCGCTCATTTACGGGCCCCCTTTGTCCTGTTTCGGGGTGGTGGTGTTGCCTCAACGCCGCCCGGGTGGCCTTGTGACTCATCGCGGGATGCACGATGACTGACCAACTGCAGGATACCGAACTCGAGCGGCTGAAGGAGTTTACGCCGTTCGACTCGCTCTCGGATGCCCACCTCAGGGACCTCGCGCCCAGGCTCGCCGTTGCCCGCCTCGGCAAGGGCAAGGTCCTGTTCAAGCGCGGCCAGCATGATCCGAAGTCGCATTTCCTGATCAAGGGCACCGTCGACCTCGCCGACGCCGCCTTCGTGGTCCGCCAGCTTGATGCCGATGACCCCGAGAACTACCTCGCGCTGGACAACTACCCCGAGCACCGGGTGTCGGCCATTACCGGCTCCGACTGCGTGGTGGTCAGCATCGATCGCGACCATCTCGACCTGGTCCTCACCTGGAACCAGGCCGCCGAGTCCATGGAAGACGACGGCCAGGCCGATGACGGCGACACCGACTGGATGGAAGCACTGCTGGCTTCCGACCTGTTCGCCCAGGTACCGCCGGCCAACATCCAGAAGCTGTTCGCGAAGTTCCAGGAAAAGGAAGTCCACCTCGGCGACGTCATCATCCGGGAAGGCGACGACGGCGATTGCTTCTACGTGATCAAGGAGGGCCGCGCGCTGGTCACCCGCGGCACCGGCAGCAACCTGAAGACGCTGGCGGCGCTGAAGAACGGCGCCTGCTTCGGCGAGGACGCGCTGATCGGCGACACCAAGCGCAACGCGACCATCACCATGACCTCCGACGGCACGGTGATGGCGCTGGACAAGGAGAGCTTCATCAAGCTGCTCAAGGAACCGGTGATCCAGCAGGTCACCGAGGAGCAGTACGAGAAGATGGTCGAGGAGGCAGAGGAAGGCGTGGTGCTGATCGATGTGCGCCTGCCGCTCGAGTTCAAGCACGACCACCTGGCGCACGCGCGCAACATCCCGCTGCCGGAATTGCGGCGGGAGATGCGCGACCTCGAGAAGGTGTTCACCTACGTGGTGACCTGCGATGGCGGTCGCCGCAGCGAGATCGCCGCCTACCTGCTGAACGAGGCCGGCCTGCGCGCACTGGTACTCAAGCGCAAGGCCCGGCCGGTGGAACAAAAGGCCGAGGTCAAGGAATAGGGATGGCCCGCGTGCCCCGGGGCGCGCCGCGGCGCATCGCGCTGCTGCTCCTGCTGCTCGCGGTCATCCCCGCGTTCGCCGGCGCCTGGGCCCCGCCCTACCCGATCATCGAATCGTCCGAGCGCAACTCGCTTGGCCTGTTCGTCGCCTGGCTGGAAGATCCCGGCGGCAACCTCGCCATCGAGGACGTCGCCGCGCTGCCGCCCGACCGTTTCACCGTGTCCGAGCGCGATGACCTGCACTTCGGCTACACCCGCAGCTCCTACTGGTTCCGCGTCGCCATCCAGAACACCCGCAGCACCGACGAAACGCTGCTGCTCGAAGTCCCGCATCCCCAGCTCTCGATCATCGAGTTCTACCGGGAAACAGGGCGCGGCCACGCCGCCACCCGCAGCGGCACCGCTTCCCATCGCGTAATCGGCGATTATGCCCACCCGCACTACCTGTTCAGTGCGGACGTGCCCGCCGGCAGTACCCGTGTCTTCTGGTTCCGCGCGCAGTCGGATTCGCCGCTGGCGTTTTCACTGCAGGCCGAAGAGCCCGCCTCGTTCGCCTACGCGCAAGGCATCTCGCAGATCACCGTCGGCATCATGCTCGGCATCCTGCTGGCGCTCGCGCTGTTCAACCTCGTTTCCTGGCTGGTCTCCCGCGAAGAGGCCTTTGCGTGGTACCTGGTCTTCCTGGCCGCAATCATCACCTTCCTGCTGGCGCGGCTGGGCTATGTCGGCGTGCTGTTCCTGCGCGGCACCGATGTACAGCCCCTGGTGGAGGCCTGGGCCGGCACCGCGGCCACGCTGGGCGCCATGCAGTTCGCCCGCAGCCTGCTCGGCACCCGCAGTCGCCTGCCCGCCATCGACCAGGCGCTCTATTACCTGCTGGCCGCCGGCACCATCACCCTGCTGGCATTGCCGCTGGTGGAAGGCACGCAGCGAGTGCCGATGTACACCACGCTCGCCGCGCTGGCGATGCCGCTGACGCTGTACGCCGCGTGGATGGCGGCACGCGCCGGCTCGCCGGATGCAGCCCGCTACTTCGGCGCCCGCATGGTCAGCGCGGTCGGCGGCGGACTCGCCGTTGGCAGCGAGCTCGGCCTGTTTCCGTTGCCCGTGCGCAGCGACCTGCTGCTGGTTTCCAGCGCGTGCCTCGAGGGCTCGCTGATCGCCGTCATCCTGATCGCGCGCCGCACCCGCGACCGGCGCGCCACGGCCGTCGCGCACCTGCGCGAGGCCACCAGCCAGGCGGAGCTGCGTGCGCGGACGGAATTCCTGTCCCGCTTCAGCCACGAGATCCGCACGCCGCTCAACGGCATCCTCGGCATGACCGAGTTGCTCGGCGACAGCTCACTGACGCCGCGCCAGCGGGAATACACCCACACCATCCGCTCCAGCGCGGAAAACCTGGCCACCCTGCTCAGCGAAACGCTCGACTGGACGCGAATCGAGTCCGGACAACTGGAAATCCAGCACGTCGATTTCGACCTGCAGCAACTCATCGCCGACAGCATGGAAACGGTGCAACTGCGCGCCGAGGAAAAGCACGTCGAGCTGGTGGTCGACTTCTCCCCTGCGCTGCCGATCCGGGTCAACGGCGACCCGGCCCGCCTGCGCCAGGTACTGTGCAACCTGCTGGGCAACGCGGTGCGCTACACCCATCGTGGCGAGGTGCAGTTGCTGGTGGTGCCGAGCGAACAACCGCACGTCGTGCGCATCGAGGTGCGCGACACCGGTGTCGGCATTCCGCGCGACCGTCTTGCCACCCTGTTCAACAAGGTCGACGGCCAGCAGCCGGGCAGCGAGAACCGCGGCTTCGGCCTTTACATCGCCCGCCAGCTGATCGAACGCATGGGCGGCCGCATCGGCGTGCAGAGCGAGGAGCACCGCGGCAGCACGTTCTGGGTCACGCTGCCGCTGCCGGCCGCGCTCGACCAGTACGCCAGCGCCGACGCCGGCATCCTCGCCGGCAAGCGCCTGCTGGTGGTGGACGACAACGCGGCGGTACGGCGCGTGATCGAGACCCAGGCCACCAGCTGGCAAATGATCGTCACCAGCGCCGACAACGCGCAGGAAGCCTTGGCCATTGCCCGAACCCAGGCCAACCTGGGCGCCTCCTTCGACATCGTCGTGCTCGACCACAACATGCCCGGCATGAGTGGCCTGCAACTGGCCGCGCGCATCAAGGAAGACCCGCTGATCCGCCATGACGCGCTGATCGTCATGCTCACCGGCCTGAACATTGCGCCGACCGACACCATGGCGCGCAACGTCGGCATCCGCCGCGTGCTGACCAAGCCGGTATCCGGCCGCGCGCTGCAGGCGACGCTGGTCGAGGAACTGGCCCGGCGCGAGCGCTTCGAACCTGACACCACCGCGGCGTCGCCGCTGCCGCCGGACCTGCGGGTGCTGGTCGTCGAGGACAACCAGCTCAGCCAGAAAGTCATTCGCGGCATGCTGGCCAAGCTCGGCGTGCGCAACGACGTGGTGAGCAACGGCCAGGAGGCACTGGACGCGATCCAGCACCAGCGCTACGACCTGCTGCTCATGGATTGCGAGATGCCGGTGATGGACGGCTACGAGGCGACCCGGCGCATCCGTGCCTGGGAAACCGACAACGCGAAACGGCGCACGCCGATCGTCGCGTTGTCGGCGCACATCCTCAAGGAGATCAAGGAGCGCTGCCGGCTGGCCGGGATGGATTCACACATGGCAAAACCGGTCGACCTCAACGAGTTGCGCGAGGCGCTGCGCGTCTACTGCGCGCGGTAACAATTGCACGCCTTGCGCGCATCGCCGGCGACTACCGCGGCGGCAACGGCGTCGATGCTCAGTCCGGTCCGCCGCGCCGGTATTCGCCCGGGGCCACGCCGTACCAGCGACGGAACGCGCGGGTGAACGAGCTCTGCTCGGAAAACCCGAGCAGCAGCGCCACGTTCACCAGCGTCAGCCGCGAGTCCGCCACCAGCACGGCGGCCAGCGAACGCCGGATGTCGTCGACCAGGTCGCTGAACGTCAACTCCGCCTTGCGCAGCCGCGCCTGCAACGCACGCACCGTCAGACCGAGATCCGCCGCCACGGTATCGATGTCGGGCTCGCCGCCGGGCAGGCGCCGGTAGATCGCGCTGCGCACCTCGTTGGCCAGGTTGATGCCCGAGGAAAAATCGGCGAGCAGCTTTTGCGCGTGCTGCTCCATGATGCCGCCCAGCGACGGATCGGCCGAGCGCAGCGGCCACGCCAGCCACTCGCGCCGGAACACCATGCCGGTGTGCGGCGCCGAGAAACGCACCGGGCAACGGAAAAAATCCTCGTACACCTGCCGTTCCGCCGGCGGCGGCTCGGGGTGCTCGAAGCGCACTTCCAGCGGCGCCGGATCGCCATCGATCATCGCCCGCGCGAAAGCGACCCAGCCGGCGACCGCGGAATCGCGCAGATAGCGCGCGTACGGCATCGGCACCGGGCAATCCCAGCGCAACAGCAGGCAATCGTCGCCCTCGTCGACCAGCGAGGCGCGGCCAAGCTCGCCGACGATGCGCTCGAAACGCAGCAGCCGGTCGATCGCCTCGCCGACGTTCGCGCTGCCAACGATCACGTAGCCCAGCACCGGGTAACTGCGCGGCTGCACGCTGGCGCCCAGCCGCACGCCCAGCGCGTGGTCGCCGCTGCGCACCAGCGCGCAGGCAAACAACCGCACCACGTCGATCAGCGGCACCAGCGCGCCCGGGTTGGCGAGCGCGCGGGCATCGATGCCGGCCTGCGCCAGCAGCTCCTCCGGCGCGATGCCGTACGCGCGCTGCACCGTTGCCAGCGCATCGCTGACCCAGGCCGCGGACAGGCTCGCCGGCAGCGCCTGCAGGTCCGGCGATATCGTGATGGGTGGTTCCTTCGGGTCGGACATGAAAGCCGCTGGCCAACTGACTTATGCTTCCGGGGTTGCCGCGCAAGCATAAATGACGAACCTGCCCCGGAGCGCCCGATGGACTGCCTGTTCTGCAAGATGGCCGCCGGCCAGATCAAGCCGGATGTCGTGTACGAGGACGAGCAGGTGCTCGTTTTCCGCGACATCGCGCCGCAGGCGCCGGTGCATGTGCTGCTGATCCCGAAGAAGCATGTCGCCAACATCGACGCGCTCACCGCCGGGGATGCGGCGCTGGCCGGCCACATCCTGCTCACCGCCGGCCGCGTGGCCCGCCAGCTCGGCATCGCCGACAGCGGCTTCCGGCTGGCCAGCAACTGCAACGCGCAGGGCGGGCAAACGGTTTACCACCTCCACTTCCACCTGCTGGGCGGCCGCCAGATGACCTGGCCGCCGGGCTGAGCTCGCCGCCATGCGCCAACGCCGCCTCTCGCCGCTGGATCGTCTCGTGCTGCAGGCCGACCAGGCCCTGCGCACCCTGAGCCCCGGCGGCGCCGTCGCCCACCGCGCCTCGCCGGCCGCCGCCGAGCCGGCTGCCGAACTCGACCCGGCTGCACGCCAGCACGCCGCCGGCCTGATGCGCATCAACCACACCGGCGAAGTCTGCGCGCAGGCGCTGTACGCCGGCCAGGCACTCACCGCGAAACTGCCGGACGTGCGCGCGCAACTGGAAGACGCCGCCCGCGAGGAAGAAGACCACCTGGCCTGGTGCGAACAACGGCTGCATGAACTCGGCAGCGGCCCCAGCGTGCTGAACCCGTTTTTCTATGGCCTGTCGTTCGCCGTCGGCGCTGCCGCCGGCGTCGCCGGCGACCAGTGGAGCCTCGGCTTCGTCGAGGAAACCGAGAAGCAGGTGGTACAGCACCTGGAAGGCCACCTCGGCCACCTGCCGGACGACGATCGTCGCTCGCGCGCCATCGTCGCGCAGATGCGTACCGACGAGGCGCAGCACGCGGACCTCGCGCACGCCGCCGGCGCCGCGCCGCTGCCGTTTCCGGTACGCCGGCTGATGCAGGCGATGGCAAAAGTGATGACGACGACGGTCTACCGCGTCTAGCGATTTCCCGGCCGCGGCCGGTGCACGATCAGTCGGCGGCAGCGCGCTGCTTCTCGTGCCGCATTTCGACCTGCAGGAAATAATTGAGCGCCGTGCGGATGACGGCGATGACCGCCAGCTTGCCGATCTGGTCCCAGCTCGGCGCGATGGCGGTGGACAGGATGTCGGAGGCCAGCTGGAACTCCAGCCCGAGCGCGAGATACCCGGCCAGCAGGATGCGGATGTCGGCGAACCGCTCGCCGCCGACCAGCAGGCGCGGCACCAGCAACCACGCCGCGCGCAGAATGCCGACCGCGATGATCAGCGCCCCCGTCGCCTCGATGGCCAGCCGCAGCCACTGGATGCCGGTCAGCAGCATGCCCTCGATCAGTTCCAGCGCCATGGCCCGCTCCTGCTGCAATTTGCCTCGGGCGAGTATGCGCCACCGTCGCCGGCAAACAAAAAGGCCGCTCGATGAGCGGCCTTTCCTGGCTATCGCGTCAGCAACGGCGACGTATCACCACTTGCCGGCCGCGTAGTTCTGCCCGTAGAAGATCTCGTGCATTTCCTTGTCGAGGCGATCGGCGATCACTGCCTTGTCGGCCACGCTGATCGCCTTCTTCGCTTCGCCGAACAGGTATTGGTCGATGTCGAATTCCTTGCGGAGCATCTTGGTGTGGAAGATGTTCTCCTGGTACACGTTCACGTCGATCATCTTGTAACGCTCGACCGTGTCGTCCGACATGTAGTTCTGGATCGACGAGATCTCGTGGTCGATGTAGTGCTTGATGCCGCTCACGTCACGGGTGAAGCCACGCACCCGGTAGTCGATGGTGGCGATGTCCGAGTCGAAGGTGTGGATCAGGTAGTTCAGGGCACGCAGCGGCGAGATCAGGCCGCAGGTCGACACGTCGATGTCGGCACGGAACGTCGAGATGCCGTTGTCCGGGTGCGATTCCGGGTAGGTGTGGACGGTGACATGGCTCTTGTCGAGGTGCATGACGACGGTGTCCGGCAGCGGGCCCGGCTCCTCGCGCGTCTCGGCCTCGTCCGGCGGCACCTGGTCCTCGCAGATCAGCATGGTCACCGACGCGCCGTGCGGATCGTAGTCCTGGCGGGCGACGTTGAGGATGTGCGCGCCGATGATCTCCACCACGTCGGTGAGGATCTGGGTCAGGCGGTCGGCATTGTAGGTCTCGTCGATGTACGCGATGTATTCCTTGCGCTCGGCCTCGTTGCGCGTGTAGCAGATGTCATAGATGTTGAAGCTGAGCGACTTGGTCAGGTTGTTGAACCCGTACAGCTTCAGCTTGGTCTCCAGTTTGCGTTCCATCTATCTACTCCGCCTCGCGCACTTCGTAACTGTGGGTGATGTCGACGCCACCACGGGCCAGCATGATGGACGCCGAGCAGTATTTCTCCGCCGACAGCTCGACGGCACGCTTGACCTGGTTTTCCTTGAGTGCCCGGCCGCTGACGATGAAGTGCAGGTGGATCTTCGTGAACACCTGCGGCGGCTCGGGGGCACGCTCGGCCTCGATCTCGGCGATGCAGCCGGTCACGTCCTGGCGGGCCTTCTTGAGAATGTAGACGACATCGATGCTGGAGCAGCCGCCCATGCCCATGAGCACGGTTTCCATCGGCCGCGGGCCGGCATTGGTACCCCCCATGTCGGCCGGGCCGTCCATCAGGATCCCGGCGCCGCTGCCGGCGGCCGTGGCACGGAACTTCGCGTCACCTTCCCAGCGGACGGTCGCCTTCATCGCTGCTCCCGGAACGGGGGTACCCCCCCCTCAAAGGCGGCGCAGGGTAGCACAATCACCCCCGGCCATATACCGTCCCGGCCGGCGCGCCGGAAGTCACGACTGCGTCACGTTCCTGAAGTGAAGTCGGCATGGCGCGGCCCTTGGCACGGCCGTTTGCTTGACAGACCCTGACGCGGGTGGCACATAGGGAAAAGATTTGTCACACGGTCGCGGTTGTGCGCTACAACCCGCTGAGAACCCTAGAAGAATCCCGAAAGGACTCCCCCGGAGCATGAACGCGGTGGCCGCCAGCAAGTTCTTCCCGAACATCGACAAGTTCCTGGTGCACTGCCACCGCCGGAAGTACCCGGCCAAGAGCACCGTCATCTACGCCGGCGACGAGTCCGACGCGCTCTACTACATCCTCAGCGGCTCGGTGACCGTGGTCATCGAGGACAACGAGGGCCGGGAAATGATCGTCGCCTACCTGAACGAGGGCGACTTCTTCGGCGAGATGGGCCTGTTCGAGAAGGACGCCAACCGCTCGGCCTGGGTCAAGGCCAAGACCGAGTGCGAAGTCGCCGAGATCAGTTACTCCAAGTTCAAGGAGCTGGCCCGCGACGACGCCGACATCATGTTCGCGCTGTCGGCCCAGATCGCCGGCCGCCTGCGCGCCACCACCCGCAAGGTCGGCGACCTCGCCTTCCTCGACGTCACCGGCCGGGTCGCCCGCACCCTGCTCGAGCTGTCCCGCCAGCCGGATGCCATGACCCACCCGGACGGCATGCAGATCAAGATCACCCGCCAGGAAATCGGCCGCATCGTCGGCTGCTCGCGGGAGATGGTCGGCCGCGTGCTCAAGTCGCTGGAAGAGCAGGGCCTGATCTCGGTGAAGGGCAAGACCATGGTGGTCTACGGCACCCGCTGACGGGATTGCCGGGATCACCGACAGGGCCGGAGTGATCCGGCCTTTTTCGTTTCAGGCTCCACTTCTTTCGTTTCAGGCTCCACTTCAGGCCACATCTCAGGGAGGACACGCCATGAAACTCGTCAGCTCGCTGACCACGCCGTTCGGCCGCAAGATCCGCATCCTGCTCGAGGAAAAACACCTGCCGTACACGCTGGTCGAGGACATCCCCTGGAATGCCGACAGCAAGACGCCGGACTTCAACCCGCTGGGCAAGGTGCCGGTGCTGGTGCTCGACAACGGCGACACGGTGTTCGATTCGCGGGTGATCGCCGAGTACCTGGACCTGCGCGGCACGCCGCACCACATCCCGGTTGAACCCGGTGCCCGCATCCGGGTGAAGCGCTGGGAGGCACTGGCCGACGGCATCTGCGATGCCGCCGCCAACATCTTCATCGAGCGCAAGCGCGCGCCGGCCCAGCAGAGCGAGGACTGGATCAAGCGCCAGCGCGGCAAGATCGACGCCGCGCTGCGCGAAGCCGAGCGACTGCTGCACGGCGACTGGTGCGAGGGCGAGCACTTCACGCTGGCCGACGCCGCGCTGGTTGCGGCACTGGGCTACCTGAAGCTGCGCTTCGCCAGTGAAATCCCGCTGACGCCTTACCCGAAGCTGGCGGCGTGGTTCTCCCGGGTGGAAAAGCGCCCCAGCGTGGCGTCGACGGTGGCGCCGGGCTGAACCCGCCGAGCCAGACAAAAAAGCCCGCCAACCGGCGGGCTTTTTCGTTTCGCTGGCTCAAGTCCTCAGAAGAACAGTTCGCGCAACTTCGCGCCCGGCTCCGGCGCCCGCATGAACGACTCGCCGACCAGGAACGCGTTGACGTTCTTCGTGCGCATCGTCGCCACGTCCTGCTTCGTGTTGATCCCGCTCTCGGTGACCACCAGCACGTCCGCCGGCACCAGCGGCAGCATGTCGAGCGTGGTCCGCAGCGAAACGTCGAAGGTATGCAGGTCGCGGTTGTTGATGCCGACCAGCTCGATGCCCAGCTTCAGCGCCCGCTCCAGCTCGCGGCGATCGTGCACCTCGACCAGCACGTCGAGGCCCAGCGCGCGCGCCATCGCGTTCAGCGTCGACAGCTCGGCGTCGTCGAGCGCCGCCACGATCAGCAGGATGGCATCGGCACCGATCGCGCGCGCCTCTACTACCTGGTACTCGTCGACGATGAAGTCCTTGCGCAATGCCGGCAACCGGCAGGCATCGCGCGCCTGGACCAGGAACTCGTCGGCGCCCTGGAAGAAATCGATATCGGTGAGTACCGACAGGCAGGCGGCACCACCCTGCTCGTAACTGCGGGCGATCGCCGGCACGTCCCAGTCGGCGCGGATCAGGCCTTTCGACGGCGAGGCGCGCTTGATCTCGGCAATTACCGCCGGCTCGCCGGCTCGCAGGCGGGCACGCAATGCATCAACGAATCCGCGCGGCGGCTCCTGGGTAGTGGCGAGGTCGTGCAGCCGCGCCATCGACGTCTTCGCTGCGCGCTCGGCGACTTCCTCGCGCTTGCGGCGAACGATGCGGTCGAGGATGGTGATTCCGCAGGTCATGGCATCAGGCCTTCTTGAGAAGCTGGGTGACGCGCGCGTACTCGTCGAGTTTTTCCAGCGGCAGGCCGGTGGCCAGCGCGTCCTGCGCCATCGCCACGCCTTGCCGGAGGTCACCGCAGAGGCCGGCAGCGCAGATGGCGGCGCCGGCGTTGAGCGCGATGATGTCGGCGGCCGGGCCGACCGGCTTCTGGAACGCGGCGCGGATGATTGCCAGGCTCTGCTGGGCATTGGCGGCGCGCAGGCCGTCCAGCGAGGTCGCGCGCTTGATGCCGAAGTCTTCCGGCGAGATGGTGTACTCATGCACCTTGCCGCCTTTCAGTTCCGCCACGTACGTCTCGGCAGCGATCGAGATCTCGTCAAGGCCGTCGGCCGAGTGCACCACGAACACGTGCTGCTCGCCGAGCTCGTCACAGACATCGGCAACCACCCGCAACCACTCGCGGCCGTAGACGCCGAGCACGGCGTTCTTCGCACCGGCGGGATTGGTCAGCGGGCCCAGCAGGTTGAAGATGGTTCGCACGCCGAGCTCGCGACGCGGGCCGATCGCGTGCTTCATCGCCTCGTGGTGTTGCGGCGCGAACATGAAGCCGAAGCCGATGTCGCGGATGCAGCGGGCAACCTCTTCCGGCGTCAGCACGAGGTTGGCGCCGGCCGCTTCCAGCAGGTCGGCGGAGCCGGACGAGCTGGAGACCGAGCGGTTGCCGTGCTTGGCGACATGGCCGCCGGCAGCCGCCACCACGAACGCCGAGGCGGTGGACACGTTGAACATGTGTGCACCATCGCCACCGGTACCGCAGGTGTCGACCAGGTAGGGAATACCGCTGCAGTCGACGCGCTTGACCAGCTTGCGCATCACCCGCGCTGCGCCGACCAGCTCCTGCAGCGTCTCGCCCTTCATCCGCAGCGCGACCAGGAAACCGCCGACCTGCGCCGGCGTGGCCCGGCCGGTCATGATCAGGTCCATCACTTCTTCCATCTCGTGCGCGTCCAGCGACTGGCGCTCCAGCAACACGCGAACGGCGGTCTGCATGTCCATGCTCATGCGCGGATCTCCAGGAAGTTCTTGAGCAGGGCGTGGCCGTGCTCGGTGAGGATCGATTCCGGGTGGAACTGCACGCCCTCGATCGGCAGCGTCTTGTGGCGCATACCCATGATCTCGTCGACGCCGCCGTCTTCCTTCGCGGTCCACGCGGTGACCTCGAGGCAGTCCGGCAGCGTGGCGTATTCCACCACCAGCGAGTGGTAGCGGGTGGCGTTGAACGGGCTCGGCAGGTTGCGGAACACGCCCTGCGCGTTGTGGTGGATCGGCGAAATCTTGCCGTGCATCACCTGCCGCGCGCGGATCACCTTGCCGCCGAACACCTGGCCCATCGCCTGGTGGCCGAGGCAGACGCCGAGGATGGGCAACTTGCCGGCGAACTCCTTGATCGCCGCCATCGAGATGCCCGCCTCGTTCGGCGTACAGGGGCCGGGCGAGATCACGATCCGCTCCGGTTTCAGCCGGGCGATGTCGTCCAGCGTGAGCTCGTCGTTGCGCACGACTTTCACGTCGGCACCGAGCTCGCTCAGGTACTGAACGATGTTGAAGGTGAAGCTGTCGTAGTTGTCGATCATCAGCAACATGGCACGAATCCTCTTATGGCTTGAGACCGGACTGCGCCATGGCGACAGCCGTGAACATGGCGCGACCCTTGTTCATGGTCTCCTTCCATTCGAGCTCGGGCACCGAGTCGGCAACGACGCCGGCACCGGCCTGGATGTGCAGCTTGCCGTCCTTGATCACCGCGGTGCGGATGGCGATCGCGGTATCCATGGTGCCGTCCCAGCCGAGGTAGCCGACGGCACCGCCGTAGATGCCGCGCTTGACCGGCTCCAGCTCGTCGATGATTTCCATCGCCCGGATCTTCGGCGCACCGGACAGCGTGCCGGCGGGGTGCGTCGCCCGCAGCACGTCCAGCGCGTCCAGTTGCGGCTGCAGCCGCCCCTCGACGTTGGACACGATGTGCATCACGTGCGAGTAGCGCTCCACCACCATCTTCGCGGTGACCTCGACGCTGCCGGTGTCGGCGATGCGGCCGACGTCGTTGCGGCCGAGGTCGATCAGCATCAGGTGCTCGGCGAGCTCCTTGGGGTCGGAGAGCAGCTCGCGCTCCAGCGCCTGATCCTCGGA
>JBKHWA010000118.1:0-39834 GCA_046566765.1 Gammaproteobacteria bacterium | reverse complement strand
CGCCGATGCGCAGCAGTCGTCCTGGCGTCACCGGGTAGAGCACCGGCGGCGCGATGCCGTCGCGGTCCAGCGCGGCAAGGAACGCGTCGCGCTCGTGCGGCAGCAGGTTCATCGCGAACAGGTTCGGTGCGTCGGCCGGCAACTGCTTCTGCCAGCTGGCGAACAGGTCGTCGCGCAGCAGGGTGGCGAGGGTGAGCGTGGTGAAGATCAGCGCGAACGCCACCAGTTGCGCGCCGGCGCGCAACGGCGTGTGGGCGAGGCGGTCGGCAGCCAGCCGCAGCGGCAACGGCAGCCGCGCGCGGCGACGGGCCAGCGCGCGCAGCCCGTACGCCGCCAGCGGCACGCCGAGTGCGCCCAGCGCGGCGACACCGCCGAGCAACGCGAAGGCCAGTGCCGGATCGGCGGCGGTGACCACCAGCAGCAAGGCCAGCAGGCCAAGCCCCAGCGCGTAGTGGCGGGTGACACGCGCCGACGGCGGCGCGAGGTCACGCCGCAGCACGCGCAGCGGCGACACCTCCGCCAGCCGCGCCAGCGGCGGCAGCAGGAATGCCGGCAACGCGACGAAGGCGCAGGCAAAGCCGGCCGCCAGCGCGGCGGCGCCCGGCGGTGGCAGGTTGGCCGGCAGCAGGTCGACCAGCAACCGCGCCAGCAGGTCCTGCGCGAGGAACCCGAGCGCGGCGCCGAGCGTGCCCGCCGCCAGCGCGATGGTCAGCACCTCCACCAGCAGCACGCGCCAGACCAGCGCCCGCGCCATGCCGAAGGTGCGCAGCAGTGCGACGGTGTCGTACAGCCGCCGCGCCTGGCGGTCGGCCACCAGCGCCAGCGTGGCGCCGCACAGCACCACGCCGAGCACGGCGGCCAGCGACAGGAATTGCAGCGTGCGCGACAGCGCCGAGGCGGTGCGCCGGCTGCCGCTGCGCACGTCCAGCACTTCCTCGTGTGGCGCGCGCAGTTTTTCCAGCGCCTCGCGCGCGGCGGCGATATCGGCATCGTTGCCGGCGTGCAGCAGGCGGTAGCGCACGCGGCTGCCCGGCTGGATCACGCCGGTGGCCTCGAGATCGGCACGATGCATCAGCACGCGCGGACTCATCGCCATGAAATCGCCGCCGCGGTCCGGCTCGTCGACCACCAGCGCGGTCACCGTCAGCGCCTTGTCACCGACTTCCACCCGGTCGCCGATGCGAATGCCGAGTTCCTCCGCTGCCCGCGGTTCCAGCCAGGCCTCGCCCGGCGGCGGTCCGGCCGCAGCGCGCCGCTCGCTGCCGGCGGCATCGCGCAGCCGCAGTTCGCCGCGCAGCGGGTAATCGTTGCCGGCGGCACGCACCGACACCAGCAGCACGCTGCCGCCGTCATCGGTGTTGGCCCGGTTTTCGCCCTCGCTCCCGTTCTCGCCACCGATTGCACCGCCTTCTTTGCCACCGCTGCGGCGCCACAGCATGGTCGAGAAGTCGATGGTTTGCGTTTGCCGCAAGCGATGCTCGCCGGCGACCGCCAGCGCCGCCGCGGAAGGCGGCTGGCTGCCACTGAACACCAGGTCGGCGCCGAGCAGGTCGGCGGCGCGATGCACCAGCGCGCGTTCGAGGCGGTCGCCCAGCGCCGCGATCAGCGTGGTGATCGCCACCGCCAGCACGCCGGCGGCGAGGATCAGCCACAGGTCGCCGGCGCGCCATTGCCGCGCCGCGAGCCGCAGGGCCAGCCGGAAGCCTTGCACGCTGCCGGTGGCCATCACTGCGTACGGTCCTCGACCAGGCGGCCGGCTTCCAGTTTCAGTTGCCGCGCGCAGCGCGCGGCCAGCGCATCGTCGTGGGTGACCAGCAGCAGGGTGGTGCCGGCTTCGCGGTTGGCGGCGAACAGCAACTCCGCCACCTGCGCGCCGGTGCGCGCGTCGAGGTTGCCGGTCGGTTCATCGGCGAACAGGATCGACGGCCGCGGCGCGAACGCGCGGGCGATCGCCACCCGTTGCTGCTCGCCGCCGGACAACTGCCGCGGGTAATGATCGGTGCGCTGGTCGAGGCCGACGCGCTGCAGCCACTCGAGCGCACGTTCGCGCGCATCGGCATGGCCGGCGATTTCCAGCGGCAGCATGACGTTCTCCAGCGCGGTCATCGCCGGCAACAGTTGGAACGCCTGGAACACGAAGCCGACGCGGCCGGCACGCAGCGCCGCGCGCCCGTCCTCGTCGAGGGCATCGATGCGCTGGCCATCCAGCCAGGCCTCGCCCGACGTGGGGGAATCCAGCCCGGCCAGCAGCGCCAGCAGCGTCGACTTGCCGGAGCCGGAGCGGCCACAGATGGCCACCGACTCGCCGGCCGTCACGGCAAACGACACGTCGTCGAGAATCGTCAGCGCGTTGCCTTCCGCGCGCTTGCCAAGGTGTCTGGCGACTACTACTTTCGCCGCAGGGTCAGGCAGTTCCCGTCCAGGAGTCAGGTTCATGCGCAGTCGTTTCCGTGGGTGGTTTGCCCTGTTGTCGCTGTTGGTATTCGGCACTGCCCAGGCAGGCACGGTGCTGGTCGTCGGCGACAGTATCAGCGCCGGTTACGGCGTTCCAGCGCACAAGGTCTGGGTCAACAATCTCGCCGAGCATGTCAGGAAGACGGGGCATGCGGTGGTGAACGCCTCGGTCAGCGGCGATACCACTGCCGGCGGCGTTTCCCGCTTGCCGTCGCTGCTGCGCCAGCACCGGCCGATGATCGTGGTGCTCGAGCTCGGCGGCAACGACGGCCTGCGCGGCCTGCCGATGAAAGCCACGCGCGCGAACCTGTCGAAGATGGTGCAGTTGTCGCGCAACGCCGGCGCACGCGTGCTGCTGGTCGGCATGGACGTGCCGCCGAATCTCGGCCCGGCCTATGCCCGCGAGTTCCGCGAGCTTTATCCGGCCGTGGCCAGGGCCGGCGGCGCCACGTTGCTGCCGTCGTTCCTTGCCGATGTCGCCGTCGATCCCGACATGATGCAGGCGGACGGCATCCATCCCAATTCGCTGGCGCAGCCAATCCTGGCGGACAAGGTCTGGAAGGCGTTGGCGCCGATGCTGAAAGCGAAATGACGCCGCGCTGACGCTGCCGGCGCGGCTCAGGGCGCGGCGAGTGCCGCCCGGAAACGCGCCAGCAATGGCGCCCGTGCCGCGCCTTCCAGCGGCCCGGTTGCCAGCCACGCGTCTTCCAGTACGCGTCGCGGATCGCCGTCAGCCGGAGCTCGCTGCCGCATCGCGGTATTGAGTTTCGCAATTTTCGCCTGCATGCGCGCCGCCGCCAGCTCCGGCGGCGATGGCAGGTCGAGCAGAATCTCCAGGTCCAGCGTCAGCGTCGCGAGTTTTTCCACGTTGGCTGCGGCGGCGTCGCCGCCGATCCGGCCGGCCGCGAGTTCACCGAGGCGGCCGCGCAAGGCCTGGCCGAGCGGTGTCTTCGCCGGCACCGCGTCGATGCCGGACTGCAGTGCCGCGATGTCGACAGTGGCACCGGCCAGTGCGGCCGACTCGGCTTCGGCCAGTGCCAGCGCGGCGTCGATTTCCGCCTGCCGGGCTGCGCGCATGGCGGCCTTCTTCTGTTGACGCTTTGCTTCTTCCTCGGCACGGAGCCGCGCGGCCTCGGCGGCAGCGGCTTCGCGCGCGTTGCGTTCGGCGTCGCGGGCGGCGTCGCGGCGGGCGAACACGGCATCGATGGCGGCGCGGAATTCCTGCCACAGCGCACGGTCGTCGCGCGGGTCGGCCCAGCCGGCGCGCTTCCACTCATCCTGCAGACCGCGGGCGGTGTTCAGTGCCGGCTCCAGTGGCTCCAGTGCCAGCAGTGCGGTGGCGCGATCGACCAGCGCGCGGCGGGCGGCAACGCCGCGCTGCCGCTCACCGTCGAGTTGCGTCCGCAACTGCCCCAGCAGGCCGTGGAAACGATCCTGGACTGTGCGTGCCTCCGGCCAGCGCACCGGCTCCAGCGCCTTCCATTGCGCGCGAAGGTCGCGTTCAAGGCGATCCAGCTCGCGCCAGCCGGCGCTGTCGGCCGGGGGCGTGGCCAGACGCGTTGCCAGCGCATCGCACAGCGCCGCGCGCTTCGCCAGGTTCTCGTCCTGCAACCGGTGCTGGGCGTCGTACCAGGCCGCGCAGGGTGCGAAGGCCGCATCGGCGGCGCGATCGAAGCGCGCCCGCAGTTCGGGGTCGGCATCCGGGTCGGCAGCGCACAGCGTGTTCCAGCGGGCGCGCAACTCGCGCACGGCGGTGGCGCGCTCGCCGATGTCGTCCGCCGGGCCGGTGAGCGCCTCGATGGCGACGCACAACTCTTCCTTTTTCGGCACCGAGGCGAACTGGTACCAGTCGTGCAACTTCGCGAGTGCCTCGGCCAGCGGCGCCAGCGCGGTGGTTTCCTGTGCGGCCTCGCGCGCCGGCAGCTCGCCGATCCGCTTGAGCAGCCACTGGTGCGTGCGCACGGCGACGCGTAGCTGGCCCTCGTCGATCATCCGCCGCAACGCGCCGCGACGCTTGCGCAGTTGTGCCAGTTGCTCGCGCACGTCCGCCTGCAGCGCGCGCCGGCGGGCGGCCAGCCGGCGCGAGGCCTCGTCCAGTTCCAGCAGCAAGGCTGCCGGTGCGGCCTCCGCCGGCCAGTCGATGCGCGTCCGCAGCGCATCGAGCTGCGCCTCCTGTTCATCGAGGGCATCCAGCGTCGGCGTGGCGTCGTCGGTATCGAGGTTGCCCAGCAACGCGGCCACGTCCTGGCCTGCGCGAGACAGTTCCGCCGCGGCCGAAAGCCAGCGGTCGAGCACCTGGCCGGCCCGGCGGAAACGCGCGGCCAGCGGCGCGTCCGCGGCCGTTTGCGTGGTCGCCTCGTCCCAGCGTGTCTGCTGCGTGCTGCGCAGCGCCGATACCGCCGCTACCGACGCCGACAGGTCCTCGCCGGCGAGTTGCCGCACAACCGACTCCAGCTCGCTGCAGGCGGCGATCATTTCCTTCTTCGCCGCAATCGCGCCTTCACGGGCGGCGATTTCGGCGGCGTGGCGGGCAACGGTGTCGCGCGCCAGTGCCGCCAGCTCGGAGTAGCGCTCCTGCTCGGCGGCAGAGGCATGGGCGGCGACGGCCCGCCAGCCTTCGGACAGCGATTCCAGCCTGGCGTCGTACAGCGGTTCGAAATTGCGGTTGGCGTGCAGGGTCAGCGCATCCAGCAACTGCGTGATGCGTTGCTGCGTTTCCTGCTGTTGCTGTTGCCGTTCCCGCTGGGCCTTCAGTGCCTCGCGGGCGTGGCGCTGCACGTTCTTGTCGTTGCTTTCGCGGCGCAAACGCTCGAGGTCGGCGGGATCATGCAGCTTCTCCGCCGCGGCCAGCCGCACCTTTGCCGACTTGTCGTGCAGCGCGGTCTCGAGCAGCGCCGCGCGGTCGTCCTGGCGCGCCAGCGCGGCGAGCCGTTGCTCCGCCTCGGCCAGTTGCCGCTCCCGCTCCTGTTGTTGCGCCTGCAGGGCGGCGGCATCGACGGCCGGGGCGTGGGCTGCCGGCGCAGCGGGCTGGCCCTTTTCACGGCGAAAAAGGCGGGTGATGCGCTCGATCATGGGGAGGATGTCAGCTCGTGGGGGAGGGTTGCGCGCGCAGGCGGGTGATGAGCGCGTCCTTGTCGGCCCAGAGCTGGCCCAGCCATTGCTGGCAGCGCTCGCGATAGGCCGGGTCGTTCTCGTAATCTCCGCCGAGCAGGTCGCGCGGGATGGTCAGTTCGCGGATGACGACACGCACGCGCTGGATGCGGCCGGCCATCAGGTCCATGAAGGTCGGCCGGCCCTGCGGGTAGACGATGGTGACGTCGACGATCGACTGCAGTACGTCGCCCATCGAGTTGAGCACGAAGGCGACGCCGCCGGTTTTCGGTTTCAGCAGGTTCCGGTACGGCGACTGTTGCTGCGCGTGCTTGCCGTCGGTGAACCGCGTGCCTTCGACGAAATTCATCACCGACACGGACAGGTGGCGGAACTTGTCGCAGGCGCGGCGGGTGGTTTCCAGGTCCTTGCCGCGCATTTCCGGGTGTTTCTCGAGGTATTCCTTCGAGTGCCGCTTCATGAACGGGAAATCCAGCGCCCACCAGGCGATGCCTAGGATCGGCACCCAGATCAGCTCCTGCTTGAGGAAGAACTTCAGGAACGGGATGCGCTTGTTGAAGGTCCGCTGCAGCACCGGGATGTCGACCCAGCTCTGGTGGTTGCTGAGCACCAGGTAATGGCCCTCGTAACGCAGCTGCTCGCCGCCCTCGACCTGCCAGACGATGCGGGCAAACAGGCGGAAGGTGAAGCCGTTGACGGCGATCCAGCTCTCGGCGATCAGGATCAATGCGCGCGACAGCCCGGTGCGGATGGCATGTACCGGCACCAGCAGCTTGACTATGGCCAGTGCGAACAGCGGCAGGCAGTGCAGCAGCGTGTTGGTGATGAACACCAGGAACGCGAGGGTCACGCGCAGGAACTCGGGCAGGAACATCAACATGGGCTGGCCTCGCTCGGTTGCTCAGTCGGCGTCGCCGGAATCGGCGCGGTCGGTGTTGCCGTGGCGGTAGGCACCGGGGGTCAGCCCGGTCCATTTCTTGAACGCGCGGTGGAAGGTGCTCGGCTCGGAGAAGCCCATCAGCTGGGCGATTTCCATGATCGACAGTTGCGGGCGCGACAGGTAGCCGATGGCGGCGTCGCGCCGGATGTTGTCCTTGATCTCCTGGTACGACGCGCCTTCCTCGCGCAGCCGGCGCCGCAGCGTCTGCGGCGTGATGCGCAGGCGGCTGGCGACTTCCTCGAAGTCGGGCAGCTCCTGCGAGAAATCGCGGCCGAGGCAGGCGCGCACCTGCGCGGTCATCGAGTTGTCGTTGTCGGGAATCACCAGCAGGTTGCCGGGTGCCTCGCGCAGGAAGCGGCGCAACGTGCGCGGGTTCTGTGCCACCGGCCACTCGAGGAAGCGGGCCGGGAAGGCGATGGCGTTGCGCGGCGCGCCGAATTCCAGCGGGCAGTGGAACAGCATGCGGTACTCGTCGGCGTGCGCCGGTGCCTGCCAGCGGAATTCCGCCCGCGTCAGCGCGATGCGGTGATCGACCAGCCAGCCGGCGAAGCGCTGGGCCAGCACCAGCAGCACCTCGACCATCACGTGGTCCGGGTCGACCGATTCGTCGGCCAGGCGCACGGCGATGACCGCGTCGGTGCCGTGGCGGTGCAGCGACAGGTGCACGTCGGGAAGCAGGGTGTTGTAGAAGTGCAGCGCGTGGACCAGCGCACGCTGCAGCGTCGGTTCGTGGATCACGCCGCGGCACATCAGCGGGAAGGTGCCGATCGGCGTGCGGCGCACGCCGCCCTGGCGCAGGAACTCGTCGTTCAGCGCCTGCATCGCCAGCCGGGTCAGCAGCAGGTATTGCGCGTGCGGGACCCGCGCGCGTTGCTCGCCGACCAGCGATGCCGGGATGCCGGCTTCGGCCAGCAGTGCGTCGATGTCCAGCCCGGCGGCACGGGCGGACGCCAGCGCGGTGCGGATGTAGTTGATGGCGACGCTGCTTTCCGTCATCGGTCCGTCATGTCACTGCTGTGGGCCTGCCCGCAGGCAGGCGCGCGAGGCCGGCGCCCGGGGTGGCGGCTAGGATAATGACCGGCGTTCCCGCCGGGCAACGTCGTTGGCGCCCGGCGTGGCTGGCTGGTGGCGGCGTTCACCAATTTGAGCATCCCGGTCATGGGCGCTCGGGCCGGCGCTGCTACATTGACCGGCCTTTGCCCCGTCTCCCGTTCCCGTGACCCTACGCAGGAGTTTGCCCATGGCCGGTCCCTTGTCGTCGCTCAAGGTCCTCGATTTCAGCGCCCTGTTGCCGGGCCCGTTCGGCACCATGGTGTTGGCCGACATGGGGGCGGACGTGGTTCGCCTGGAATCGCCGACGCGGCCGGACATGGTGCGCGCGCTGCCACCGATGCAGGACGGCGTTTCCGCCTGCCACGCCTATCTCAACCGTTCGAAGAAATCGCTGGCGGTCGACCTGAAGAAGCCGGAAGGCGTCGAGCTGGTGAAGAAGCTCGTGCAGCAGTACGACATCGTCGTCGAGCAGTTCCGCCCGGGCGTGATGGATCGTCTCGGCGTCGGTTACGAGGCGCTCAGGGCCGCCAACCCGAAGATCATCTACTGCTCGATCACCGGCTACGGCCAGGACGGCCCGTACAAGGACCGCGCCGGCCACGACATGAATTACCTGTCGATCGCCGGCATCACCGGCTACAACGGCCGCAAGGCCAGCGGCCCCGGCCCGATCAACGTGCAGGTCGCCGACGTTGCCGGCGGCTCCTACCACGCGGTGATGGGCATCCTCGCCGCGGTGATCCACCGCCAGCAGACCGGCGAGGGCCAGTACATCGATATCTCGATGACCGACGCCGCGTTCTCGATGCACGCGCTCACCGCGCCGCCGGCGCTGGTCGCCGGCGAGCAGCCGGGGCTGGAAGCCACCCAGCTCAATGGTGGCAGTTTCTACGATTGCTACGAGACGAAGGACGGCCGCTACTTCTCGGTCGGCGGCCTGGAGCCGCAGTTCTTCGTGCAGTTCTGTGCCGCCATCGGCAAGCCGGAACTGAGCACCCGGGGCCTGGTGTTGGTGCCGGAGATCGTTGCCGAGGTGAAGCGCGAGATCGCCGGCGCGATGAAGCAGAAGACGTATGCCGAGTGGGCCGCGGTGTTCGCCGCGATCGATTCCTGTACCGAGCCGGTGCTGACCTTTGCCGAGGCCTGCGAGCATCCGCAGATCAAGGCGCGCAACATGCTGGTCGACGTGCCGAAGCCGGGTGGCGGCAGCCAGAAGCAGATCGCCAGCGCGATCAAGTTCTCCACTGCCAAGCCGCGCTACGACTACATCGGCGCCCCGCTGGGCGCGCACACCGACGAGATCCTCGGCGGCGTCGGCCTCGATGCCGGGCAACTGGCGGCGCTGCGCAAGTCGGGCGTCATCGCCTGATCTTTTCCGGCGCCGCTTCCCGGCGCCTTGTTCCTGTGCCAATGAAAAGGCCGGCAACTTGCCGGCCTTTTTTTTCGCGGCTTACCAGCCGGAGCGGCGTCCCGGTTGCCGGCCGAGCAGCCAGCCGATGAATACGCCGCCGAACACGATCAGCCCGCCGTAGAGCAGGAAATCCGACGATTCCTCCTCGGCCAGGCGCTCGACCTCGGCCTTCAGCCGCTCGTTGTCGACGTCCAGCTCGACCGCGCGTGCGTTGAGTTCCTGGTTGGTGGCGGCCAGTTGCTGCGGGCCGGCGGCGGCCAGCTTGAGGTCGCCCAGTTGCCGCAGCGCGGTGTCGCGCTCGCTCTGTGCCTGCGCCAGCGACGCGCGCAGCGCCTGCACTTCCGCTTCCAGGTCCACCAGCCGGGTACCGCCGGTTTTCTGCTCGCGGTCCAGTGCATCGAAGCGCGCCTGCAGTTCGGCCAGGCGATCGCGCGCGGCTTGTTCGCGCTGGACCATGTTGCCGGGTATCCAGCCTTCCACCTGCTGGAAGCGCACGCGCGCCCACTTGCCGTCCGGCGAGCGCTGCAGCACGTCCACCGGGTGGCCGGAGGTCAGCGGTTCACCGATGGTCTTCGCGTCGTTCACCGGGTTGGTACGCAGCGTGACGCTGACGCGGTCTGTGATGTAGCCGGGCTCGGCGGCGGCAGCGTTGCCGGTGGCGAGCGCCAGCAGCGCGCTCGCGCAGGCGATGACGATCGGGTTCGGGTGACGGGTTTGCATCGGCAACACCTCTGCGCGGAAGGCGATCAGGGCAACACGCGGCGGAACGGCTTGACGCTCACCGCGCGGTATACGCCGGCGGCGACATACGGATCGGCATCGGCCCAGGCCTGTGCCTCGGCCAGCGACGGGAACTCGGCGACGATCAGGCTGCCGGTGAACCCGGCCGGGCCGGGATTCTCGCTGTCGATCGCCGGGTGCGGGCCGGCGAGCACCAGCCGGCCGGCGGCGAGCAGTGCCTGCAGCCGGGCGAGGTGGGCCGGGCGAGCCGCCAGCCGCGCATCGAGTGAACCGGGAGCATCTTCGCCGGAAATCGCATACAGCATCGCCGTCACTCCTGCTTGTCGTTGTTGGCCGCTTCGCCGGCGGGCTGCACGATGTGGCGCCACAGCCACGCCATCAGCACGACCATGAACACGATGTTCAGCACCGGGTAGCCGAAGGTCTTGATGTCGACCCAGGTCTCGGTGTCGACGCGCTCGATCAGCCACAGGTTGAGCACGCCGCAGCCGGCAAAGAAGGCGGCCGCGGCGAGGTTCACCAGGCGCCAGGTCGCGTCCGGCGCGACGATGTGCATGCCTTCGCCCATGCGCTTGACCACCGCCTCGGCGCCCATGCGGATCAGGTTGCGGCGGGCGAGCAGGTCGCTGCCGAGCAGGATGGCGGCGAACACGAAGTCGACGATGGTCGGCTTCCACTTGATGAAGGTTTCGTCGCGGAAGAACAGCGTCAGCCCGCCGAACACCAGCACGATGCCGAGTACCACCGCGTGCATGCGATCGACCTTGCGCCAGACCAGCCAGCCGAGCACCACCTGCACGACGCTGGCGATCATCAGCGCGGCGGTGCCCTGTATGATGTCCTTGCCGCTCAGGTAGAAGACGGCGAAGAAGGCGATGGCGGGAAACAGGTCGAACAACGACTTCATGATGGGCAACGACGCAACGGCGAAAAGGGCGGGGCGATGATAGCGGACCTGCACTGTCACTCCCACCGATCCGACGGCGAGTTGCCGCCGGCCGAGGTGGTGGCGCGCGCCGTGCAGCGTGGCGTACAGCTGCTGGCACTGACCGACCACGACACGCTCGACGGCATTGCCGAGGCCCGCGCCGCGGCCGATGCCGCCGGCCTGCGCTTCGTCGCCGGGGTGGAGATATCCACCCGCTGGGAGGGCCATGACGTCCACGTCGTCGGCCTCAACGTCGACCCGGGCAGCGCGGAGCTGCAGGCCGGGCTGGCGCGGCAGTTCGATGCAAGGCACCAGCGCGGCCGGACCATCGCCGAGCGGCTGGCGCGGGCCGGCGTGCCGGGTTGCTGGGAGCGGGCCTGCGAACTGGCCGGCAACGAGCGCCCCGGGCGGCCGCATTTCGCGCGGGCGGTGGTCGAGGCCGGTGCCGCCCGCGATATCGAGCACGCGTTCAACCGCTTCCTCAAGCAGGGCCAGGTGGCCTACGTGCCCACGCCCTGGGCGACGGTCGAGGAAGCGGTGGGCTGGATCCGGGCGGCCGGCGGCGTGGCGGTGATCGCCCACCCGGCGCGCTACAAGCTCACCCGCTCGAAACTCAAACGGCTGGTGGCGCAGTTCGCCGGCGCCGGTGGCGGCGCGCTGGAAGTGAAGTTACCCGGCCAGCAACCCAACCAGGTGCAGGCGATGATCCTGCTTGCCGGCCAGTACGGTCTTGCCGGCTCGATCGCCAGCGACTTCCACGGCGGCAGCACGCCCTGGGCGCAACTTGGTGCCGCCGGCGAACTGCCGGAGGGTATCCGCCCGGTCTGGGAGTTGTTTTGATGCCTCGTTCGGCTATCGTGCGCGCTTTGCCGCCGGGACCGTCGAGCGCCGAGCCGTGAGCCAGTACTTCCGCATCCATCCCGACAACCCGCAGGCCCGGCTGGTCAAGCAGGCGGCCGACATCGCGCGCGCCGGCGGCGTCATCGTCTATCCCACCGACACCGCCTACGCCATCGGTTGCCAACTCGCCGACAAGCAGGCGCTCGAGCGCATCATTCGTATCCGCCGGCTGGACGACAAGCACCTGTTCACGCTGCTGTGCCGCGATCTTTCCGAGATCGCCACCTACGCGAAGGTCGACAACACCCAGTTCCGTTTCCTGAAGGCGCATACGCCGGGCAAGTACACCTTCGTGCTGCAGGGCAGTGCCGAGGTGCCGCGCCGGCTGATGCACGAGAAGCGCAAGACGATCGGCATCCGGGTGCCGGACAACGCCATCTGCCAGGCACTGCTGGCCGAGCTCGGCGCGCCGCTGATCACCACCACGCTGTTGCTTCCCGGCGAGGAATTCCCGCGCACCGATCCGGAGGAAATCCGCGATGCGCTGCAAAAGCAGGTCGACCTGGTCATCGACGGCGGCTTCGGTTCGCTGGAGGAAACGTCGGTGGTCAGCCTGGTCGACGGTACGCCGGAGGTGTTGCGCGAGGGCGCGGGGCCGGTGGATGGCTTCTAGCAGTCGCAAGCGGCCGGCGCGGTCGCAGGCGACGCCGCTGGCGGAACTGGCCACGCCGCCGCCACGACGGCGGTTCGCGCCGGCCGTGCGCCGCTGGCTCAAGCGGCTGGCGATTGCCGCGCTGGTCGTCTTCGTGGTCTTGCCGGTGCTGTGGTTCGCGGTGTTCCGCTTCGTGCCGGTACCGGTCACCAGTTTCATGATCCGCGGCACGGTCGCCGGCTGGCTGGATGACGCGCCGTACCGGTTGCGCCACGACTGGGTGCCGCTTGAAGAAATTTCGCCGCGGCTGCAGCGGGCGGTGATCGCCAGCGAAGACCAGAAATTCCCGGAGCACTACGGCCTCGATTTCGAGGCGATGAGCAAGGCGCTCGACCACAACAAGCGTGGCCGCAAGGTGCGTGGCGCCAGCACCATTTCCCAGCAGACGGTGAAGAACATCTTTCTCTGGCCGGGGCGCAGTTACGTGCGCAAGGGGCTGGAGGCGTGGCTCACCGTGCTGATGGAAACCTTGTGGAGCAAGGAGCGCATCCTGGAGGTTTATCTCAACAGCGCCGAGTTCGGTCGCGGCGTGTACGGCGCCGAGGCGGCGGCGCAGCAATACTTCCGCAAGCCCGCGTCGAAACTGAGCGCGCGAGAGGCGGCGCTGCTGGCGGCGGTGCTGCCGGCGCCGCGCAAGCGCAACCCGGCCAAACCTTCCGCCTATGTGTCGGCCCATGCCGGCTGGATCCAGTCGCAGATGGACCAGCTCGGGCCGGTCGAGCGGAAATTGTCGGGCGACTGATCACGCCGATATCGCACGGCGCCTGGCGGCGGTTGCCGGTTTCCGCCATTTCCTCCCTGTCGACAATGGACGCTGTTCCGGGATGCATGCAGGTCGCGTCCGGGGCACAACAGCAAAGGGACCCGCAGGGGTTTCACTACAGGGAGAGTTGCACCATGAAACGTTCCAGCATGTCGCGCGGCCTCGCTTCGGCCGCGCTTGCGTTGTCGCTCGGCGTCGCCGGGCTGGGTTTGTCGTCGCCGGCGTTCGCGGCGCCGGTCAACGTCAACAAGGCCGGGGCCGAGGAAATCGCCGAGGCGCTGAACGGGGTCGGCATCAAGACTGCCCGCGCCATCGTCGAGTTCCGCGAGAAAAACGGCCCGTTCAAGTCGGTCGACCAGCTGGCCGACGTGAAGGGGGTCGGCGACAAGACGGTGGAGAAGATCCGCGCCAACGTTCGCCTGCAGTAAGCGGCGCCGGTGTCGATCGGCGGGGCGGGCCCACGCGGCCCGCCTCGTTTTACCGGGCGTCCAGGGCGGCTTTCAGCCGGGCAATGCGATCGCGTCGCGTCGCGTCGTCGTAGGCCAGGGCAGTGCCGCGGCCCCAGACCGGGGCCGGCCACTCGCTGTCGTTGCGGAAGCGGGCGACGTGGTGCACGTGCAGCTGCGGCACCAGGTTGCCGATCGCGGCCACGTTCAGCTTGTCTGGCGCGAATATTTCGCGCATGCCGCGCTGCAGCGCGATCGACTCGCGGTGCAACTGGTCGATGTCAGCCGGTTCCAGGTCGATGGCATCGCGGGCGCCATCGCGGCGTGGCACCAGGATGCACCAGGGAAAGCGCGCGTCGTTCATCAGCAACAATTCGGAAAGCGGCAGGCTGCCGATACGGACGGTGTCGGCGGCAAGGCGTTCGTGCAGGGCGAAGGTCATGGCAGGCACCGGGTCAGGGAATGGCTTGCAGCGCGCGGGCGCGGGCACGGTAGCGGATCTCCGGGGTCGCGTGCCGGTTCAGCGTGATGGCCAGCAGCGAAATCGCAATCAGATCATCGCCAAAGCCGAGCAGTGGCAGCAGGTCGCTGATGAGATCGAAGGGAAACAGGAAATACAGCACCACCAGCAGGCTGGCGATCTTCAGCCGTCGCGGCGTGTCGGCCGCCCGAGCCACGTACCACAACCGCAACGCGCGCTCGAGGATGGCGCGCAGCAGGCCGCGGAACAGTCCGGGGTGGGGAGGGGGCAGGTCGGCAGGCAGGTTGTTCATGCGCGGCATGATAGACGCGCCGCCCGGCACAAACAAAAAGGCCGCCCGGAGGCGGCCTTTTTGCGGAGCAGGCGACCGGCCCTGCAGGAGCCGGTCAACCCGCCATCAGCCCTTGCGGTAAAGGGTGACGACGCAGGCGCCGCCAATGCCGATGTTGTGCTGCAGCGCGACTTTCGCGCCGGCAACCTGGCGCTTGTCGGCGGTGCCGCGCAGCTGGTGGACCAGCTCGTAGCACTGCGCAAGGCCGGTGGCGCCCAGCGGGTGACCCTTCGACAGCAGGCCGCCCGACGGGTTGACCACGACGCGGCCGCCGTAAGTGTTGTCGCCGTCGTTGATGAACTTCTCGGCGGTGCCTTCCGCGGTGAGGCTCAGCGCTTCATAGGTGATCAGCTCGTTGGCAGTGAAGCAGTCGTGCAGTTCGACGACGTTCACGTCCTTCGGGCCGAGGCCGGCTTTCTCGTAGACGGCGTTGGAGGCGCGACGGGCCATGCCGTAGCCGACCATGTCCATCATGCTGTCCTTGAACGAATCCGGCTTGTCGGTCTCCATGTGCTGGGCAGCGATGTACACCGCCTTCGACACATCGATGCCGTGCTTGCGGCAGAAGTCCTCGCTGGCGACGATGGCGGCGCCGGCGCCGCAGGTCGGCGGGCAGCACTGCAGGCGGGTCAGCGGGCCGTACTGGTGCGGCGACGCCAGGACTTCCTCGACGGTCACCTGCTCGGTGAACAGCGCCTTCGGGTTGTTGGCGGCGTGCTTGCGCGCCTTGACCTGGATCCTGGCGAAGGTCTCGTCCTTGGCGCCGTACTTCTTCTGGTACTCGGCACCGGCGCCGCCGAACATCTGCGCGGCCGGCGGGGCAGCCTTGAATTCCTGCAGGCGCATCATCGTGGTGGCGTGGAGTTCCATCGGGTTCATCCGATCGTTCCACTTCGACATCAGCATGCCTTTTTCCATCTTCTCGAAGCCGAGCGCCAGCGCGCAGTCGACCGCGCCGGCTTCCACGGCCTGGCGGGCGCCGAACAGCGCCGACGAACCGGTCGAGCAGTTGGAGTTGACGTTGAAGATGGGGATGCCGGTCTGGCCGACTTCATACACGGCGCGCATGCCGCAGCAGCTGTCGCCGTAGACGTAACCGGTCCAGGCCTGCTGCACCTTGTCGTAGCCGATGCCGGCATCCGACAGCGCCTCGAGAATCGCTTCCTTGCCGGCGATGTGGTAATCCGGCGCCGTCGGGTCGCCCGGCTTGGTGAACTTCGTCATGCCGACGCCGATCACATAGACTTTCTTGCTCATGGTTTTCTCCTCGTCGAAGAACAGAAGGGGACGCGTGGCGTCCCCTTTGCGTGATTACTTGTTCTGCAGGTTCTGCATGATCTGCATCAGCGCTTCCTGGCCCGAACCCGGGTAGGAGGACTTGCTGAAGTCGGTGATCGCCGCCCACTGCTCGTTGATCTGCTCCGGCGACAGCTCCTTGCTGATCGGGAAGCCGTGGCCCAGCGTGCGGTTCCAGCGCAGCTTGCCGATCCAGCCGGCGCCGACTTCGTACAGGCCCGAGGTCTCGGTGTGCGATTCGGCGGACAGCTTGAGCACCAGCGGCGACACGAATTCCGGCTTCAGCTGCTCCAGGATCTGCGGCGGCATGATCGTGGCGGTCAGGCGCGAGCCGGCAATCGGCGCAATGGTGTTGCAGAAGATGTTGTACTTCTTGCCTTCCAGCGCGAGCGTTTGGCACAGGCCGTGCAGCGCCAGCTTGGCCATCGAGTAGTTAGCCTGGCCGAAGTTGCCGTAGATGCCGGCGGCAGAGGCGGTGAAGATGACGCGGCCGTAGGCCTTGTCGCGCATGTGCGGCCAGGCAGCGTGGGTCACCTTGTAGGCGCCCTTGACGTGCACGTTGTACACCAGGTCCCAGTCGGCGTCGGTCATCTTGTGGAACGACACGTCGCGCAGGATGCCGGCGTTGTTGACGACGACGTCGACCTTGCCGAAGTTGTCCAGCGCGCACTGCACGATCTTGTCACCGTCGGTGACCGAGTCGTAGTTGGCGGCGGCTTCGCCACCCATGGCCTTGATCTCGTCGACTACCGTCTGTGCGGCGGTCTTGGAAGCGCCTTCGCCGTGGGCGGAGCCGCCCAGGTCGTTGACGATTACCTTGGCGCCACGCTTGGCGAACGCCAGGGCGTGGCTCTTGCCGAGGCCGTTGCCGGCGCCGGTGACGATGACAACGCGGTCATCAAAACGTACTTGCGACATGGTGGTTCTCCTCTTGAGTCCGTGGGTGGTGGATTACAGGCCCATACCGCGGCCGATCATTTCTTTCATGATTTCATTGGTGCCGGCGAAGATGGTGGTGATGCGGGCGTCGGTATAGGCGCGCGCGATCGGGTACTCCATCATGTAGCCGTAACCGCCGTGCAACTGCACGCCGTTGTAGACCACCTTGTTCAGCAGGTCGGTGGTCCAGTACTTGGCCATGAACGCGTCCTCGGCGGTGATGGTGCCGTTGACGCACTTCATCACGCACTGGTCGACGAAGGTCTGGCCGATGGTGATCTCGGTCTTCATCTCGGCCATGGTGAAGCGGTTGGCCTGGAACGAGCCGATCGGCTTGCCGAAGGCCTTGCGCTCCTTGACGTACTTGAGCGTTTCCTCGAAGGCGTACTGGGCTCCGGAGATGGCGCCAATGGCGCACACGATGCGCTCCTGCGCCAGCTTCTGCATCAGGTACATGAAGCCCATGCCGGGCTGGCCGAGGATGTTGGCCTTCGGGACCTTCACGTCCTCGAAGAACAGCTCGGCGGTGTCCTGCGAGTGCATGCCCATCTTGTCGAGCTTGCGGCCGCGCTTGAAACCTTCCATGCCGCGCTCGACCACCACCAGCGTCATGCCCTTGCCTTCCCACTGGGCGGCGACGATGACGATGTCGGAGAGGATGCCGTTGGAGATGAAGGTCTTGGCGCCGTTGAGCAACAGGTAGTCGCCCTTGTCCTCGACGCGGGTCTTGATGTTCTTGAGGTCGGAACCGGTGCCCGGTTCGGTCATGGCCACGGCCAGGATCTTCTCGCCGGAGATGATGCCCGGCATCCAGCGGGCCTTCTGCTCGTCGTTGGCGAAGGAGTCGAGGTAGACGCCGATCACGTCGCTGTGCAGCGACATGGCAAAGCCCGACTCGCCGATGCGGGACATTTCCTCGATCTGGATCTGGGTGTAGCGGAAGTCCTTCAGGCCCATGCCGCCCCATTTCTCGTCGACGTACATGCACAGGTAGCCGTTCTCGCCGGCCTTCTTCCAGGCCTCGCGCGAGACGATGCGGTCCTTGAGCCACTGCTCCTGATGCGGCTTGACCTCGGCCTCGAGGAACTTCCGGAAGTTCTCGCGGAAAATATTGTGGTCCTGTTCGAAGATGGCGCGGTTGCTCATCGCAAGTCCCCTGCGGGCGGCCCGTGGAGCGGGGCGCCCGGCTCTGTATAATCAACGGGTTGTGTGTAAGCCCGGGTCCCGGGCCGTGCCGGTGCGGAACCGGGCGGACCGCCCGGTCCGGCGCGGCGAAGCGCGGGTCGGGCAGGCTCAGGATGGTGTCCACGGGGGTGGACACCGGCAATGACGCAATGTGCCAAATTGGTTGACATTAACTATCATGTCGCCGATGAAATTCCCCCGAGTTTTCAGTTAGTTGCAGAGGTTTGACGGTAGTTCGCGGCGGTAGCCGCACCCCCTGCACGCGCTTGCGTGCCGCAAACGGAGATCGGCATTTGTCCCTGGTGCAGAAAAGCGGCGTGGTGAACGGCTCGACGGTGCCGGTCGCCGTTGCCTTGCGCGTGCTCCAGGGTGCCGCCCGCAGCGGGGTCGAGTTGCCGCGCCTGTTCGCGGATGTCGGCCTGGACCCGGCCCTGCTCTCCGATCCGGCGGCGCGCATCGACCGCCGCAAGTTCATCGACCTGTTGCTGGCTGTCATGCAGCAGACCGAGGACGAGTTCCTCGGTTTCGGCGACGGCTTCCGTACCCGCCCGGGCACTTTCTCGATGATGGCGCATGCCGTCATCAACTCGCCGACGCTGGAAAAAGCCATCCGCCGCGCGCTGAATTTCTACGAATTGTTCGGCCTGGACACCATGGCCCGGCTCGAGTTGCGCGAGCACGAGGCCGTCATCCTGTTCAGCGTCGGCCCAATGGATTTCCGTGATTTCATCGTCGAGACGCTGGTGTTCGTCAGCATCCGCTTCTTCGGCTGGCTGATCGGCAAGCCGATCGTGCCGATGCGGATCACCCTCGATTTCCCGCCGTCGCCGGGCGCCGAGCAGTACAAGGAGTTGTTCCCGTGCCCGGTTTTGTACGGGCAGACGCGCAGCCAGGTGGTGCTGGATCGTTCCTACATGGAACTGCCGCTGGTGCAGAACCCGTTGTCGCTGTCGAAGTTCCTCAAGGACTCGATCGCCCAGTTGATCGACGGCAACTTCCACAGTGTCGGCCTGCCGGCGCAGATCCGCGCCATCATTTCCAAGGAATACGGCAACAACTTTCCCGATTTCCAGGTGATCTGCGAGAAGCTGAACATGACGCCGCAGACGCTGCGGCGGCGGCTGAAGGAAGGCAATACCAGTTACCAGGAAATCAAGGATTCGATCCGCAAGGACGCGTCCATCTATTACCTCTCGAAGCCCGATCTGTCGATCGACGAGATCGCCATGCTGATGGGTTTCTCGGAGGCCAGTTCCTTCCATCGCGCCTTCAAGAAGTGGACCGGCAAGACGCCGTCCGCGTTCCGCAAGGACATGTTCAACGATCCGGATTGATATGCAGAACAAGAATGTCCCGGCGGAAACCACGGCTCGCCTGTTGATCACCTGCCCGGACCGTCCCGGGATCGTCAGCGCGGTTTCCACCTTCTTCTACAACCACGGCGCCAACATCACCGATCTCGACCAGCATTCCTCGGATGCCGAGGGCGGACGCTTCTTCATGCGCCTGGAGTTCCAGACGCCGAATCTCGACGTCAGCCGCGAAGTCCTGCAAAACGCGTTCCGCAAGGCGGTCGCGGAGAAGCACGACATGCAGTGGCACATCGCCTGGGCGGCCGAGCGCAAGCAGATGGCATTGCTGGTGTCGAAGTACGACCATGCGCTGATGGAATTGTTGTGGCAGGTCCGTCGTGGCGACCTGGTGGCGCAGATCCCGATGGTGATTTCCAACCACGAGGATTTCCGTGCGGATGTCGAGGCGTTCGGCATTCCCTTCCACCATGTTCCGGTGACGAGGGAAAACAAGCCGGCCGCCGAGGCCAGGATGCTGGAGTTGCTCGCCGGCAAGGCGGACGTGATCGTGCTGGCGCGCTACATGCAGGTACTGTCGGCGGATTTCGTGCGCCATTACCCGAGCCGGATCATCAACATCCACCACTCGTTCCTGCCCGCGTTTGCCGGTGCCAACCCCTATCGCCAGGCGTACGACAAGGGCGTGAAGTTGATCGGTGCGACCAGCCACTACGTGACGGCGGATCTCGACCAGGGGCCGATCATCGAGCAGGACGTGGCCCGGGTTTCGCACCGGCACTCGGCGGACGAGTTGCGTGTGCTGGGCCAGGAAGTGGAACGCCGCGTGCTTGCGCGCGCGGTGAAGTGGCACCTGGAAGACCGGGTCATCGTCGACGGCAACAAGACCGTCGTATTCGTCAAGTGAGGTGAAGAGCCATGTTGCGACTCCTGATTGCCATCCTGCTGATCGGTGCGGCGGTGTGGTTTTACCTGAAGGACGGCCGCGAGCAACAGGTCGCCGGTGAGCAGCAGAAGGAAATGATCGACACCGCGAAGCAGGCGGCAGCCATGACGGAGCAGGTGAGTGCGGAGATGGCGAAGCAGTCGGACGCCATCCGGGACGAGATCAACATGCCGCCCGCGGAGTCTCCCGAAGGGCAGTGAACCCGGTACCTGCTCAGAAGTTCAGCAGGAAACCGACTGCGCCGGTTGTGACGACTTCATTCTCGACGGCGAACGCACCGTATTCGGCGTAAAGCGAAGGCACCTTGCCCAGGCGCCAGGCAAAGCCGAGGCTGGCATAGATGTCCAGGCCGACGTTCACCTCGCTCTGCGAGCTGGTGGTGGTTTGTGGCTTGGGCGGGATCAGTGGTGCTTTCGGCTCGTAGCTGAACGTCGTCTCGATGCGGTCCAGCGCATGGTAGAAGTGCAGGCCGGCGCGCAGGTAGGGCTCGACCCGCGGGTGCGGCAGCCAGCCGATGCGGCCACCAAAACTCAGCGCCGTCGCGTCCAGCGTGTGGTTGTCGGTGATGGTCAAGTAGTACTCGCTGTCGCTGATGGCGTCGGTGCTGATGTCGTCGCGCTCGGCCTTGCCGATGCGCAGGTAGCCGACCTCCGGTGCCAGGGTCCACTTGCCGCCACCGACTTCCTCCAGCCGGAAACCGAACAGCAGCCGGTAGCCGGCGACGTTATCGTCATAGCCGAGCTTGCCGAAGTCACTCTCGCTGATCGAGAGGTCGACGTAGGCGTCGATCTTCGGTGCCGGGTAATCCGGCGGAGATGGCGTGGTGGTGGCCGTCGTCGACGCGTCCGGATCGAAGCCCTCGCCATAGCCGGGCTCGAATCCGTTGCCAAAACCGGGATCGAACTCGGGGCGGAAATCGGGATCGAAGGGTGCATCGCTGCCGGGCAGAGCGGAGAACGGCGCGTCCAGCGTTGCATCCCGGGCAGCCGGTCCGGTGCCGGCCGGCGTGGCCTCGGCGGCGTCGCCGCTCGCCGGGTCGGTCGCCACCGTCGCGGGTGCAGTTGCCGCCTCCTCTGCCTGTGCGGGCATCGCCGGCAACATCGCCAGCCACAGGCCGGCTGCCAGCAGTGCCCGTGGCATCCTGGCCTGGGACGTTGCGGTCGGGAGGCGATTTGCGCGGGAGGCGAGGCGATGTCGTGCGATCATGGCCGGGATCATACTGACCTGCTCCCCCCTCTTAATAGTTAAAAACCGTAAACCGACCGCTCATGCAGTCCTTGTTCGCCGTTTGTCGTCCGGGTTTTGAGAAGGAATGCGTTGCCGCGCTGGCCGACGCCTGTGCCGCACGTGGCGTGCCCGGTTTCGGGCGCGCGAAGCCGGATACCGGTTACGCGCAGTTCATCCTGCAGGAGGGCGATCCGCGCGACGTCCTGCGGACGCTGGACCTCGATGAACTGGTGTTTGCCCGTGACGTGTTCGTTGCCTCCGGGCCGATCCCGATCGCGCCGCCGGACCGCTTGCAGGGCGTGCGCCCGCTGCTGGCCGGCTTGCCGTCGCTGGCCGCGGTCAGCGTCGGCGCGCCTGACACCAACGATGGCCGCGAACTGGCCACGATCGTCCGCCAGCTGGAAAAGCCGCTGCGTGCCGCCGCGGGCGAGGCGGGGATCCGCATCGCCGATCGCCATCCCTGGCGGCTGGTGCTGTTCCTGGCCGATGGCGAGACGGCCTACCTCTGCCTCGGCAGCGTCGCGGCCGCGCCGCCGTGGCCGCTGGGGGTGCCGCGGCTGAAATTGCTGCGCGAGGCGCCGAGTCGCTCGGCGTTGAAGCTGGAAGAAGCCTGGCACCTGTTCATCCCGCGCGCGCAATGGGGAACCTTGTTGACCACCGGCCGCACCGCCGTTGATCTCGGTGCTGCACCCGGCGGCTGGACCTGGCAGATGATCCGTCGCGGCATGCGGGTGGAGGCGGTGGACAACGGCCCGCTGGCGCCAGTGGTGGCCGACGACAAGCTGGTGACGCACCTGCGCGCCGACGGGTTTACGTTCCAGCCGAAGCGGCCGGTCGACTGGCTGGTGTGCGACATGGTGGAAAAGCCGGCGCGGGTCACGGCGCTGATCGGTCGCTGGTTCCTCAACGGCTGGTGCCGGCAGGCCATCTTCAACCTGAAGTTGCCGATGAAAAGCCGCTGGCAGGAAGCGCAACTCAATATCGGCCGCCTGTGCACCGAGCTGGACGATGCCGGTCTCGTTTACGAGGTGCATGCCCGCCAGCTTTATCACGACCGCGAGGAAATCACGGTGTACCTGCGGGTGACCGGCAAGGTGGCCGGTTGAGCGCGACGTCGTCATCGCGGCCGGCTGGACGTGGCGCCGATGCGCGCCTGCTCGGCCTGCTGGCCTGTCTTTACTTTGCGCAGGGATTGCCGTCGGGATTGCTCGGCAAGGCGTTGCCGACCCTGCTGCGCGAGCACGGCGTATCGCTGTCGGCGATCGGTTTCACCGCGTTGCTGGCGACGCCCTGGGCGTTGAAATTTCTCTGGGCACCGTTCATCGATCGCCTCGGGACCCGCCGGCAATGGCTGCTGGCGCTCAACGCAACGACGCTGGCGCTGATGCTGGTGGTGGCGTCGCAGGACATCGGCCGCTGGGTGCAGGAGTTGCTGGCGCCGTTCATGGTGGTGCTGTTCCTGCTCAATCTCGTCGCCGCCACCCAGGACATTGCGACCGATGGCCTCGCCGTCAGCCGGCTCGAGGCAAGACTGCGCGGACTGGGCAACAGCGTGCAGGTGATCGGCTACAAGGTCGGGATGATGCTGGGTGGCGGCGCGCTGCTGGTGCTGGTCGACCGTTACGGCTGGCAGTTGTCCTACGCCGGCATGGCATTGCTGATCCTGCTGGTGCTGTTGCCGCTGGCATTCATGCGTGAAGCGCCGCGGGAAGTCGTCGCCGCCACCCACACCCGCTGGCGCGGCGTGCGCGGTTACCTGCACCTGTTCGGTGATTTCATGGCGCGGCCCGGCCTTGGCTGGTGGCTGCTGGCGGTGGCGGCATTCAAGCTGGGTGATTCGCTGGCCTCGAAGATGATCGGGCCATTGTTGAAGGATGGCGGGATGTCGTTGACCGACATCGGTGTACTCACCGGCGTTGTCGGCACGGTGGCCGGCATCGCCGGTGCCTTGCTCGGCGGCTTGCTGCTGACCCGGCTCGGGCACCGCAGTGCTCTGCTGTTGTTCGGCGCGCTGCAGGCGCTGGGCCTGCTCGGCTACCTGCTGGCGGTCGATGGCCTGCCGTCGTTGCCGTTGCTGTACACGATCGTCTGTTTTGAGCAGTTTGCCGACGGTCTTTCCACCGTCGCGCTGTTCACCGCCATGATGGATGTCTGCCGCCGCGCGTCGCCGGGCACCGATTACACGCTGCAGGCGTCGCTGCAGGTCACGCTGGCCGGGTTTGCCACGCTCGCCTCGGGCGTACTGGCGGACTCGCTGGGCTATGGCGTGTTGTTCGCCGCCGGGGCGGCGCTGACGCTGCTGGCACTGGTGCCGGTATGGGTGTCGTTCTTGCGGCGGGCATCGGTGCGTGACGACGGAAGGGTGATGGCATGAGCGCGACGCCGGAATTCCAGCATGAAGTCGATGCCCGCGGCCTGCGCTGCCCGGAACCGGTGATGATGCTGCACGCGCGGTTGCGGAAGATGCAGCCGGGCGAAACCGTGCGGGTACTGGCCGACGATCCGTCCACCACTCGCGACATCCCGAAACTGTGCGAGCACCTCGGCCATGCATTGGTTGCCCGGGAGGAAGCCGGCGGCGAGTACCGCTACTTCATCCGCAAGCGCGGCTGAGCGGTGACGCGTCGGGTTACTCGGGCACCGCGGTGCCGCCGCCGGCCAGCACCGCCAGGCAAGCCAGCGCCTCGGGATCGTGCCGCTTGAGCTGGTTGGCCACCGAGTGCTGGAAGAAATAGCGGAATGACGGGTCTTCCTGGGCCGGGTACAGGCAGCGGTCGGTCGACAGCACCGGCGTGTCGGTGACCCGGTCGCGGTCGGCCAGCATCGCCAGTACACGGCCGTCGCCGCGCAGCTGCCAGGCGACCACCTCGAACAGGTGGACGGTGTGGAAGCCATCGGACGACATCACGGCATGGGTTCCGGCCGCATCCGGGATGCTCTGCACGACGACACGATGGTCGTCGCGCGCGGTGCCGAAGAATTCGCGTGCCGACAGCAGCTCCGCCACCTTGTGCGCGGGTGCGGCGGCCAGCGTCCGCTCCGCGTGCGGATCCCAGTAGCCCTCGCAATGGCCGTTGAGCGGATCGGCGAGCAACTCTGCCGACACCACGTCCTTCAGCCAGGGCACCAGCGCCGATACCGTGCCGGATTCGTGCAGCGCCCAGCCGATGATGTCGAGCGAGACGAGTCGGTCGGGATGGCGGTCGTTGCCGTAGAGGGTGCGGATGCCGTCATTTTCCGGCGCGATGCGGACGATGCGGCCGGGGCCTTCGCTGCCGGCCTTGCGGCGGCGGCGTGATTCGAGGTCGATGACCTGGCCGCGTGCACCGGGGGGTTCGGCCGGCTTGCTGCCGTGTCGGGTACCCATGAGCCACCTGCCTGCGCGACTTGTTCCTGCCTGTGAAGGTCCGGGACCCGCAGCGAACGCGGGCATGTCACGTACGGCTTGCAACAGCATGTGGCGAAAGTCGCGCACGCCGAACATAGCGCCGCGGGCAGTCGCCGACAAGGCGGCAGCGCGCCCGGCGGCGTGGTTGCGCGGACGGGCGTGCGCAAACCGTGATGCGCATCGCGTGGTGGCGATTCAGCGCCGGTCGGCGCGCAGGAACCCGGCCAGCCGCCGGTTGAGCAGCAACGCGGCCACCGACAGCCCCGCGACGAGGCCGATCCAGAATCCCTGCGGCCCGAGGCGAACACCGGCGTCGATGCCGAACAGTTCGCCGAAGCCGAGTGCCCAGCCCAGCGGCAGGCCGATGCACCAGTAGGCGAACAACGTCAGCCACATCGGCCGCGCGGTGTCGTGGAAGCCGCGCAGCGCGCCGTTGGCAGTCACCTGCAGCGCGTCCGGCAGCTGGAATATCGCGGCGTAGACGATCAGTGAAGCTGCCAGCGCACGCACCGCTTCATCCTGGGTGTACAGCGCCGGGATGAGGTCGCGCCCGAGCAGCAGCACGGCCGCGTTGAACAGCGCGATGCCGGTCGACAGCAGCAGCCCGGTGCGTACCGCCAGCCGTGCCGCAACGAGGTCGCCGGCGCCGACCGCCAGCCCCGTGCGTACAGTCAGCGCCAGCCCGACCGACAGTGGCAGCATGAAGGTCAACGACGCGAAATTCAGCGCGATCTGGTGGCCGGCGACGACCTCGGCGCCGAGCGTGCTCAGCAGCACGGCGATCACCGAGAAAATGCTCACCTCGAAGAAGATCGCCAGCCCGATCGGCAGGCCGAGGGACAGCATCGCCAGCAACGCGCGCGGATCGGGCGCATGCAGCCGGCCGTCGATCTGCGTACCCGGCGGCGCCTGCTCGCGGTAATGGCGCGCGCGCCGGACGTAGATCCACATCAGCAGCGCCATCAGCCACATCACGATCGCCGTTGCTGCGCCGCAGCCGGGGCCGCCCATCGCCGGCAGGCTGCCGACGCCATCGATGGTGGCGCCGTAGATGAACAGGTAGTTGAGCGGGATGTTGGCGAGCAGTCCGATGATGCTGATCACCAGCACCGGGGAGGGGTGCGACAGCGACTCGGTATAGCTGCGCAGGCCGATGAACAGCGCGATGCCGGGCAAGCCCCAGGACAGGCTGTCGAGGTAGAGCACGGTCATCACGCGCAGCTGCGCGGGCACGTCGAGCAGGTTGAACAGCAGCACCGCGTTGCGCAGCAGGAGGAAGCCGAGCAGGCCGATCGCCAGCGCCAGCCACAATGCTTGCCAGGCCGCGGGCACCACCCGTTCGTGGCGGCCGGCGCCGAGGTGCTGCGACAGGATCGGCGTGGCGGCGATGATCACGCCCACCATGAACAGGAAGACCGGCACCCAGATGCTGGCGCCGACCGCGACGGCGGCGAGGTCCAGCGGACTGACCTGGCCGGCCATCACGGTGTCGACGAAGCCGTTGGCGGTCTGCGCCACCTGGCCGCCGAGCATCGGCAGCACCAGCGCGAGCAGGGCGCGCAGTTCGCTGCGTTTCGTCGGCACGGTGGCGCCGGCGGGCGCCGGGGATTGAGGTGGGGATACGGTCACGATAGGGTGCGCGCGTCAGCGGACAGGCGCCGCATTCTAGCAGCCGGCATTTTCCCGGGCCCGTTATCGTGGATCACGACGTCAACGACCTCATCGACATCTTCGCGCGCGAGTTCGCCGCATCGCATCGCACGCGGCTGGTGGCGGGCGGCGACGAGCCGTTGTACCGGCCGGCGCTCACGCCGGACGGCTGGCACGAGATCGTGTTCCGCCACGATTATTTCCAGAGCGCACTGCACGAGATTGCGCACTGGTGCGTGGCCGGGCCGGCGCGCCGGCAGCAACTCGACTACGGTTACTGGTACGACCCGGACGGGCGCACCCGCGCCCGGCAGGCCGAGTTCGAGCGGGTGGAAGCGCGCCCGCAGGCGGTGGAGTGGGTGTTGACCGTGGCATGCGGCCGTCGCTTTGCCGTCAGCCTCGACAACCTCGACGCGCCCGAGCCGCTGGACGAGGGGTCGCTGTGGCGCGCGGTGTACCGCGAGCTCCAGCGCTGTACCGGGAGTGAAGAACACCTGCCGCCGCGCGCTGCGCAGTTGGCGCGCGCGCTGGCGAGGCATTTCGGCCGGGCCTGGCCGTTGCCGGTGGATTATTTCGTGCTGCCCGCCGGAGCGATCTTCGGACCACCCGGCTTGTCCGGGATGACGTCTTGCGGCGGCGTGAATTCGACCGCGTAGGTGTCGGCCCAAACAGGGACGTTTTCCACCGCGCCGAAGCCGAGCGTGCGCACGTAGGCCAGCACCTGGCGGATGAATTCCGGATCGCGCAATTCGCTGGACGCGACATCGACTGCCGTCACGCCGCCGTCGGCAGCGATGCTGAGCCGCAGCGTGACGTTTCCTTTCAGCATGGGCTCGTTGGCGAGTCGTTGCTGGTACATCGACTGCAGGCCCGCGTTGTGCCGCTCCATCACCAGCCGCACGCTGCAGTCGCTGCGCTTGCGGGTGGGCGTTTCGGTGACCGGCTGGCAATCGGTATTGGCGGTGGCCGGCAATACCGGCGCGTCGGTGACCACGCGCGGGGCATCGGCGCCCGGCTTGCGATACAGCGGCCCGGAGTAATCGCTGCCGATGTCGACCGGCGGCGGCAGGCAGCCGGCAAGGGCGATCGTCGCCAGGACAAGGCAGGTGTGGCGGGCGGCGTGCAAAAGGCGCATGGCGGGATCCGGGCAGGGGAATTCGACCGGCCAAACATACCGCAAAAAAGAAGGGGCGCCGTGGCGCCCCTTCCTGGTGTTACACACGCGATACACGTCAGCTCGGGAAGAAGTTGAGCGTGTACTTGCCGTCCCAGACCATCACGCCCTCGATGGCGCCGAAGTTGATGGCCTTGATGCGGGTCATCAGCTTCTTCTCCGTTTCCGGATCGCCAAGCTCGGACGCGATGATGTCGGCCGTCGTCACCGAGCCGTCCGGTGCGATGACCAGGCGGAGCGAAACGGCGCCCTTGAGCGTCGGGTTGCCGCGCAGCGCACGCTGGTAGATCGACTGCAGCGCACCGTTGTTGCGGTCCATCATGCGGCGGATCTCTTCCTCCGTACGCTCCAGCTTGCCGCTGGCGTTCTTGCGGGCAGGACCGGCACCGGCACCGGCGCCGAGGTCGGAGCTGACCGTGGCGACCTGCGCGCCGGCGAGCTTGCCGCCGCCGGCAATGCCGGCGCCGCCACCACCACTGGACGTGGTGCCGATGTTCACGCCACCCGAACCCTTGCCGGAACGGCTGGTGATCAGGTCACGCGACGTCGCGCTGTCGGACGGGCCGGATGCGCCGGCCTTGGTGAGCGGCTCACCGCCAAAGTCGAACGCCGATGCCAGTTCCTGCATCGCGGCCAACTCCTTCTGCGCCTCGGCCATCGCCTTCTGCGCCTTCTCCTTCGCCTTGGTCACCTGTTGCTCGGTGGGCTGCTCCGGCTTTTCTTCCGGTTTCTCCTCCGGCTTTTCCTCTTCCTTGGGTGGCGGCGGAGGCGGCGGCTCGACTTTCTTCTCCATCACCAGCTTGGCGAGGCGCTCGGGCATCTTCTCGGCCTGGGCACGGTCGATCTCCGGCACCTTGACGGTAACCAGAACGCCCAGCATGACGATGGAGAGCAGCAGCGCGAGCAGCATCAGCCACCGCGCGCGTTTCTCCTCGGAGCCGACGGTATCCCAGGGCAGGTAGGACGTTACGAACGCGACAGCACTGGCACTGGCCGCGCCTTGTGGACGGGGTGCTGTCATGACGACGCCCCCGGCCCGTTCTCGGCCTTCTTCTTCTCCTGCATGACCGCAAAGGAAATCTTGCTGTACTCGGTCAGCATGCAGGTCTTCATGATCTTGTCGAGGACCGTGTACGGGATGTTGCTGTCCATCAGGATGGTGATTTCCCGCTCGGGGATGCCGGCGTCATTGAGCGGCGCCGCCGACTTGCCAGCCTGGTAGTCCAGTTCCTTCTTCAGCTCGACGATCAGCGGGATATCCAGTGCTTCTACCGCCGGGGTCTCGGCGATCAACTGGCCCTGCACGATGATCGTGCCGGCGCTGACCTCGATGGTGAGCGTCTCCTTCGGCAATTCCTCAGCGGTCGACTTGGGCAACAGGATGTAGTTCTGGTCCGGCATCTTCTGCGAGGTGGATACGCTCACCAGCAGGAAGAACAGCAGGATGGTGAAGATGTCCATCAGCGATGTCAGGCTGAGCGTGGCCGCAGTGGCGTGCTTGGCCCGGCGGTGCATGCGCCGCTGCTTGGCTGTTTCCTTCTTCATGCTGAACCTCCTCCGGTGGCGCCCGACTGGTCAGCAGGCGCGGTACCGATGGAGATGTCCGGGAACAACTCCTTCTTGATCATGGTGCCGTTGAGCATCGTGTCGGTGACACGCACGGTGTCCATGGTCGAGATGAGCAATACGTACGGCGTGTCCTTTTCGCACAGGATGGTGATATCCCGCACGTCCTGGCCAATATCGCCGGCACGTTTCTTCAGGTCGACGAGGATCTCGTGCAGTTTCTCCGTGTCGTGTTTGCCTTCATCGGTGTTGCGGATGACGGAAAGCACCGAGTTGGACTTGGTATCCACCAACTCGTAGCGGTTCTTGTATATCTGGACTTCCAGCGAGAACGGCTTGCGGTTTTCCTGCGGATCGGCCGGGGCCGACTCCGAGGAGGGCAGCGTCAGCTGGAGAATCGACATCTGCGTGAAAACTGCGTCGAGCAGCAGGAACGGAATCAGCACGACCATCAGGTTCATGAAGGTCGTGATGTTCAACTCGACGTCAGTTTCACGCTTTTTGCTGCGTGAACTCATGATCGCTCCTCCGGGTCATCGGGGCACTATGCAATTGGCGAGCCTTGTCGGCCCGCTGCTCAGGCGCCCTGGTTCTTCTCGGAAGCGATCGCCAGCTGGCGATAGATGTTCAGCAGTTTGACGGAGGCCATTTCCATGCTCTCGACCACCTTGCCGGTCTTGGACTGCAGGTAGGTGAAGGCCAGCATCAGCGGGATGGCAGCGATCAGGCCGAATGCAGTGGTGTTCATCGCGACGGAAATCGACGACGACAGGATGGCTGCCTTCTGCGCCGGGTCGGCACTGGCAATCGCGGTAAACGCATCGATCAGGCCCATGATGGTGCCGAGCAGGCCGAGCAGGGTGGCGATGTTGGCGAGGGTGGCGATGTAGGGCGTGCGCTGCTCGAGCCGGGGCATGACTTCCATCAGCGACTCTTCCATCGCGAGGCCGATGTCCTCGTGGTTGCGGGTGATCGAGGCGCGGGTCAGGCCGGCGCCGACGATGCCGGAGATGAAGGTGTCGCTGTTCTTCGACATTTCCAGGGCCTGCTTGAACTGGCCCTTGGAGATCAGCGGATAGAGTTCCGCCCACATCTTGCTGTTCTTGCTGGTAACTACCTGGAGATACAGGAAGCGCTCAAGCACCAGCGCGGCACCCAGCAGGAAGATGACGAGGATCGGCCACATCCAGGGGCCGCCGTCCTGGAAAAAGCGTACCGTGGCCATGATGAATCCCGGGTCGGCTGCAGTGCTCATGCGTATCTCCTGTGGCTAAACGTTTTCGTGGTTTGAGGGATGGTTCGTGGAAGGGTAGCGGCATGCTCGCCGCCATTCCCCCGGTACTGCTATTTCTGTTCCTGGAGGCTCCGGAAGTACTGAACTTCCCGGTTGAGCACGTCCCGGTCCAGCGGTTGGAGAACCTGGTTGAGGATGGAAGTCGTGGGCGACTTCTTGTCCAGTTTCACTTCCTTGTCCTTCCAGGGAACGACGTTCATCACCGTCGGCGCTTCCTGCGAACCGACGACGTTGGTGACCAGGCCGGCATCTTCCTTCTTCTCCGGCTGGGTCGCGGCCGCGTTGGCGGCTGCGGCGAACTTGCTGGCGGCACTGCCGACCGCGGGCTTGGCCGGCGCCGCCGGTGCGGTGGCTGCAGCCGGGGCGGATGCCGGCGCCGGGTCGGCGGCGAGTGCCGGAGCGGCGGCCATCATCAGGAGCAGCGCGGTCGCGTATTTCATGGTGTTCACCCTGCGGCGCCGGCGGCCGGCGCGTTGGTCGGGGAGGCGGTGCCTGTTGCCGGTGCGGCGGCGGGTGCCGGCGCCGCGCTGCCGGGCGCCGGAGCGCTTTCGGTGGCAGGTGCCGGCGAGGTGGCGGCGGGGGCCGCATCCGCGGGCGCCGCGGCGGGAGCTTCGGGTGCCGCGGCGGGTGCCGGCGCTGCCGAGGTGGCAGCCGGCGCCGCAGCGGTCGGCGTTGCCGACAGGCCGAGGCGATTCCGCAGGTCGCTGATCCAGTTGCCGACGGCCTGGTCGGGCTTCTTCTGGAGCGACTGGTATTTCTCGTAGTGGTTCAGCGCGAGTTGCAGGTCCTGCAGGTAGAGGTCGGCCAGCACGCCGAGGTTGAAGTGCGCCTTCGCGTACCGGGGATCGATGCCGATCGCCTGCTCGTAGGCGGCGCGCGCTTCCTTGAACTTGCCCTGCTGTCGCAGCAGTACGCCCTGCAGGTTCCATGCGTAGGGGTTGCGCGGGTTGACCTTGAGCGCGGCCTTGAGCGAGTCGAGGGCGTCGTCCGGCTTTTCCTTGCGCATGTAGATCAGCGCCTGGTTGATCAGCGGGCCGGAAAGGTTGGGGTGCTTGGCGGCGAGGGTCTGGAAGCTGATCAGCGCGTCGTCGAGCTTGTCGATCTTCATCGCCTGCAGCGCGGCGTAGTAATCGCCGACCGCCTGCTGGGCGGCCATCTGCGCTTCCGGTGACGCGGTTACCGTCGTCTGGTGCGAGGTATCGCTCGCGGCAACGGCGGGGGTAACCGGCTGTTGCCGCACGGCACGCACGGTGGAGACGTTGTCGACCTTGGCGACCGGCTTCTTCGGCGGCGGCTTCGAGGCGCAACCGGCGAGCGCCGCCAGCATGGCGGCCAGGCAGAGCAGCGGCAGGCGCATATCAGTAGATGATGTCGACATAGTCGTCCGTCTGCTCTTTCTTCGCGTAGCGGCCCGGCTGCAGCACGGCCAGAGCGGCAAAGCTCTTGCGTACCCAGTCGTCGTAGATGTCCTGTTTGACCAGCTCGGTGTTGAGCGTGTACAGCTCGATCGCCTTGTCTTCGAACGGCAGCGCCTGCTCCTCGAGCAGCAGGTCGTACTGTTCCAGCGCCAGTTCGTCGAGGCCGCGCGGGCGTTCCGAGGTCATCAGGTCGGCCGCGAGGATGCGATAGATCTCGGCGGTGCGGTATTGCGCGGCCGAGGCGAAGTCCGCGACCCCCATCTTCGAGGTGGTGGCGTAGGCATCCAGTGCGGCCTGCATCAACTTGCGCTTCTCGCCGAGCGAGGCCTTGAGCGGCGCCTTCAGCTTGTACTCGGTGAAGCGATCGAAGATCGGTTCGGCCAGGGTGAACGAGGCAAAGGCGCCAAGGTAGCGGACGCGCGGGGTGGCAGTCTCCGGAGTCGCAGTGCGAGCGCCGGTGGAGAGCGCGGCCAGCATGAGGTCGCGCTGCTTCAGGTCGCCGCGCTTCTCGAAGATCTTCAGCAGCCGGTACTGGGCTTCCATCCGCGGCTCGAGCGGGTTCGGGTTCTCCGCGATGTACAGGCTGTACAGGCGGACGATCGCCGGCTCGTTGTTGGTCTTCTCGGTCAACTCGGCGGCCTGCCAGAGGGCGGCGCGCGCCAGCTCCGGGTTGGTCTTCAGGTTGACGTTGTGGATCGTTTCCATCTCGCCGGCGGCGCCGGCGAAGTTGCCGGTCTTCTCGTAGGCGACGGCCAGCTTGTCGGGAATGGTCTCTACCAGTTCGCTCTTCGGATAGCGGACGCGGAACTGCTCCAGTACCGGGATCGCGACCAGCCACTGTTCCTTCTTCAGGAAGATGGTGGCGGCGTCGAACTCGGCATTCGCGCGCAGGGCGGCATCCGGCACCACGGCGCCGACCCGCATGTACTCTTTCGCGCCCTCGAGTTCCTTGCCCTCGGCGATCAGCTTCTCGCCCTGCTTGTAGATGCTGGCGGCGAGGCGCTCGTTGTAGATCTTGCGGTCCTCCGGCTTCAGCTCGGGGAACGCCAGCACCTTGGTGAAGGCGAACTCGGCGACCTTGTGGCGGCCCATGTCGAACTCGCCGTTACCGATGGTCTGCCAGCCGTACAACTGCAGCTCGGCCGGTGCGGGCGGGTTGAGTGCAACCAGCAGGCCGGCGCTGCTGATGGCGGCGGCGACGTCCTTCCGCGCCAACTGGTCCTCGACCACCGTCTGCAGCACGTACGGTGCTTTCGGGTGGGCGGGGAAGGTGCGTGCGAACTTCATGCTGGCGTCGATCTTCTTCGCCAGCAACTGGGTGTACTCGGCGTTCTTCTTCGTGTCTTCCTTGAACTGATCGCCCAGTGCCTGGTAGGCAACCAGGCCGAAGTAGCCGGCCTCAGAGGCCTTGTCGTAACCGCTGTACTCGTAGGCGGTGCGCTCGAACTCACGCACGGCGCGGGAGAAATCGTCGCCGGAGAACAGCGCTTCCGCATAAAGCTGGTTGATGGTGGGCGCACCTGCATCCTTCGGATCGGTCTGCAGCCACTGGCGATACCAGTTGGCGGCGACCAGGTAGCCCGGCTTTTCCTTGCCCTTCTGCGCCGTCGAGTGATAGTGCTTGGCGATGTCGAGGATGTGCGACTTCAGCAGCGGCATGTACTCGGTGCGCTGCTTCTCATGCGCTTTCCAGTAAGAGCTCTCGATGCCGTAGGCCTTCACGAAGCGCTCCTTGGCCGGCAGCACCTGCGTTGGGAAGCCGCCATCCTGCAGCGCCTTGATGGCGGCCGACGAGAACTCGGGCGCACGGTCGCTGGAGGGATACAGCGCGACGAAGGCCTCGTAGGCCTCGGAAGCGTCGACGTAACGCTCCTGTTTCACGTAGATGTCGCCCAGTGCCCGGTAAATTTCCGGCTCGTAGGGGCGGTGGCCGTTCTTCTTGAACCACTCGGCGACCGACTTGGCGCCATCCAGGTTGTTGAACGACATCGACGCCACGCGGAAGGTGTCTTCCATCAGGCGCTTGTCGCGGTCGGCTTCCTTGCCCTTGGCATCGGACTTCTGCAGCAGGTCGATGAGCGCGAAGAAGTCGACCAGGCCTTTCTCGTAATCGGAAACCTTGTAGAAGCTCCAGCCGCGCTTGTAGATCGCCTGCTGGTAGAAGGGGGTGGTGTCGCCGGCGCGGATGACCTCGGCGTAGGCCATGCTGGCGAGGTCGAATTCGCCATCCGAAAAGTAGCTCTCGCCCAGGCGGAACTGCGCCTCCAGGTAGAACGTGCTGTTCGGGTACAGCCGGCCGAGTTCCTTCAGCGTGGCGATCGACTCGTCATGCTTGCCGCTGATGTCGTACGCCTTGGCCAGCAGGTAGTAGGCCTCGGCCTTTTCCTTCGGATCCTGGCTGTTCTTGATGACGCTCTGGTAGAGCAGGATCGCGGTCTCGTAGTTGGCGGCGAGGTCGCTGCCCTCGAGCTCCGGCACGATTCCGCCGGCGAGGTCGAGCATGCGGTACTTTTCTTCCTGCGTCTTGGCGTCGGCCGCGCCCTGCATGAAGCTCTTGAACAGTATCTCGTCGATTTCGCGGTCGAGCTTGACCTCTTCCTCCTCGCCGAGCTGTGCCGGTACCACCGGTTCTTCCTTGAGGGATACGCCTTCCTTCTCCTGGCTGGCGGCCATGGTGAGGTCGGCCATGCGGCGCAGCGATTCGACCCGCTTCTCGGGGTCGTTGAACAGTTGCACCGCCTGCTTGTAGCTGACCAGCGCGCCCTCGATCGAGGCCTCGTCGATGCTGCCCTCGGTGATCTCGACGTCGGAACCTTCCAGGTCGGCGAGCGTCTGCGATGCGTACCGGCTCTCCGCGGCCTGCTGCTGGTTGGCCAGCGGGTTGCTGTCCACCGGTTTCTGCGACGAGCAGCCGGCGGCGATCAGCGCGACCAGCGCGATGCGCGAAAAGCGTGCGGGGATCGCCGGTACCATCACTGGCGCTTCCTCTTCTCGATGGCGTCACTGACCGACGCATCCTGCAGGCGCGCGATCGACAGGTGGGTTTCGGCGAGTTGCATGCTCAGGTTGCGCCGGTTCTCGGCGAGCACGATCAGCGCCTGGTTCTGCAGCGCGACGGTCTGCTTCTGCAGGCGGGACGTGACCTCGTCCTTCATGGCCTGGAGGCGCTGCGACGCGGCATTGATCTGCTGGTCGAAGGTCGGCCCCATGCGCAGGGTGAGATCGTCGCGGATCCTTTCCAGCGACTGGATGTGCAACTGCGCCATCTCCAGGTCTGCCTTCATCGTCTCGATGTCGCGAACGGCCTGTTGCTGCTGGGCCGACGCCGCGACGGCGATGTCCCAGATGACCAGGCCTTTCACCCGGCGCAGGCGCTCGCGCAGCGCGGCGTTCTGCGGGGTCACCGGGCTGCCGGCGAGCATGGCTTCGATGGCGCGCGCGCGGTCGAGCTGGTTCAGTTGCGCCACGGCGGCAGTCTGCTCGATGTCGCCACGACGGATGGCATCCTCGATGCGGGCCTGCAGCGGGGTGATGCGGGTACGCAGGACCGTGACGTCCACCGCGCGACGGGCGACAACCTCGTCGATTTTCGCCCGCAGCGGCGCCAGGCGCGCGCGGTGCTCGGCCAGCAGGTTGCGGTAGATCGGGATCTGGTCGCGCCAGTGGTCGATGAGCTTCTCGGTGCGGCGCAGGTCCAGGAACAGCTTGTAGTCCTCGGCGAAGGCGTTGGAGGCGAACAGGCTGTACAGGTAAGGCGCTTCCGGGATGTCGGCCGGCGTGTAGTTGGTGACCGGGGCCAGCGGGTCGGCACCGAGGGCGGCGTCCTTGGCGGTTTCCGGGTTCAGCGAGTCCAGCCAGTCGTTGGCCTTGACCCGGATGATGGTGCGCTCGACTTTCTTCAGTTCGCTGCGCAGCGTGTCGGCGGCGTAGCGATATCCGAACAGCGCCTGCGGCAGTGCCTTGAGTTCCTCGTAGGCGCGTGGCGCCAGCATCAGCGCTTCCTGCACCGTGGTGTCGGAGGTGTTGCGCTGCAGCAGTTCCAGCCACAGCGGCAGTGCCTTCTTGAATTCACCGCGCTGGAAGTTGGCGTAGCCCAGGCCGAGCATGGCCTGGTTGGTGAACGGGCCGTCCATGCGGATGGTCAGCAGCGATTCGCGGGCGAAGTCGTTGTTGCCCTTCTGCAGCCAGGTGAAGCCGATCGCCAGCGCCGCGCGGTCTTTCAGGGCGTTGGTTTCCTCGTCGCCCGGCGGCAGGTCGCGGACCTGCTTGAGCAGCGGCAGCCCGCGCTCGAATTCCCCGGAGCGGGCAAAGGCGACGCCGGCGTTGTAGATGGCGTAGGCGCCCAGCACGTCGTCTGCCTTGACCGTCGACAGCAGGTCGGCAGCGCGCTGGAACTCGCCGCGGCCGATATAGATGTTGCCGAGCATGACCAGCCGCTGTTTCTCGATCTCCGGCGGCAGGTTGGCAATCTTGTTCTCGAGGATGCGCGCGGCCTCGTCGTACTTGCCCTGGTTGTACTGCAGCGAGGCCGTGTGGAACCAGGTCTCGTTGCGGGTCTTGGCGAGGATGTCGCGCTTGACCAGGCGGGAGAAAATCGACTCTGCGCTGTCGAACAGGCCGTAGTTGATATAGAGGTTGCCGAGGATGACGTCGGAGAAATCGTCGCGCTCGGAGAACACGCCCTGTTGGCGCGCAACCAGCAGGTTGGTGATCGAGGACAGGTTGCGGTTGTTGTAGAAGTCGAACATGACTTCGCCGAACAACACGCTGGCGGGATCCAGCGGCTCGACGTAGTCGTCGGGAACAAAACTCTTCCTGGCACCGGCCGGCGCGGCGAAAGATGTCTGTGCGGCAGCCAGCGCGATTGCCGTGGCGAGCCCGAGCGCCAGCGGGCGAAGCCCGGACGCACTCATGCGGAGGAGAGGTTTCCGGCGGAAAATCGACATGCGCAGCACGCTCTGACCGGTTGCGATTCGAGGGGCGACTTACTCGCTCCACTCCTTGAATTCGAACTTGTGCTGGCGCGTCTCGATGTCGTCCACCACCTTGAGCTCGACCATCTTGCGGCCGGCGGCCTTGACGAACTTGTAGGCGGTGCTGCGCTGGTAGTCCTTGCCTTGCGGGTCGTAGCCGGTAATGGTGGCGCGCAGGGTGTGCTCGCCGCTCGTGAGGTTGCCGGTGTAGAGGCGGGAGACGCCGCCCTTGGTGAGGGCCTGGAATTCCTGGTCGGTGTAGAAGTGGTAGCCGACGTTCTTGTTGTCGATCTGGAGGTTGACGTCCACCAGGCGGATCGGCGTACCGACGTCGATCGACAGGAAGATGGCGACCTGGGTGCTCGGATACAGCAGTTGCTGTTCCAGCGTGGTCAGTTCCTTGTTCAGGTCGAGGACGTTCTGCTTGAGGTTCTGCAGGTCGCGGCTGGCGGCATCGGCTGCGCTGGCCAGGGCCGGGCAGATCACCAGCAGGGCGGTGCACAGAATACGGGCGAGGTGAGCCATTATTTTTGTTGTCCTGTGATCGGCAGGTTCTTGATCACCCCCGCGTGGTCGTTATGCCACGCGGGGCGTGCCGGCAGCGCAAAACCGGCACTATTTACCCCTTCCGCGAGGAGGGGCAGCGCCGGAGTATAGCCAGAATTCATTAGCAAGATACATAGCCTTTCTCGCGCAAAGCCCTGAATTTACTGGAACTGTCCGGGTGAACGATTTCACGTTTTGGCCAATCCCGTGTCGTGGCGGGGTGAGGCTGTGACCGACCGGACCGCGGCGCCGCTGCCGGCACGGCCGGACCCGCGGACGACCTTGCTGATCGATGCCTCCTCCTACTTGTTCCGGGCGTGGTTCGGGGTGCCGGACGTCTTCTTCGATCGTCGTGGCCGCCCGCTGAATGCGGTGGTCGGCTTTGCCCGGACGCTGGGCACGCTGCTGCAACAGGGGCAGCCGGCGGCGGTCGCCGTGGCCTTTGACGAGTCGTTGTTTTCCGGGTTCCGGCATCGTCTCGATCCGCAATACAAGGCAAACCGCGCGCTGCCCGACAGGGACCTGGCCAGGCAGATCACTGCATGCCGGGAACTCGTCGAGGGGCTCGGCCTGGTGGCGGTCGCCAGCCGCGAGTACGAGGCGGACGACCTGCTGGCGACCCTGGCGGTGCGGGCCGGCCGTGCCGGGCAGGCTTGCGTGATTGCCAGCGAGGACAAGGATCTTGCCCAGTTGCTGGCGGGTCCGGGGGTGCAACTCTGGCAGTACGCCCGCCGGCGTGTGCTCGACCGGGCCGCCGCGGCAAGCTGGCTGGAGATCGACCCGGCCCGGCTGCCGGAACTGCAGGCGCTGACCGGCGATGCCGGCGACAACATTCCCGGGGTCCCCGGCTTCGGGCCGGTGTCGGCGCGGGTGGTACTCCGGACCTGTGGACATCTCGACGAGTTGCTGGCTGAGCCGGCGAGGGTGGCGACGTTGCCGCTGCGCGGCTCTGCCCGGCTGGCTGGCTCACTGGAGGAATCGCGCTCCCGGGCTCGCCTCAACCTGCGGCTCGCGACCCTGTCGCGGCGGGCGACGGGCCTGCCGAAAATCCCGGCATTGCGTTACCGTCCGCCGTCCGCGGAGACCCTCGCCGCGACGCTCCGCGCCATCGGGCTGCCTGCCGGCAGCGCCCGGGCCTTCACAGCCGACGACCAGGACTGATCCCCGACGATGTTGATCGTGGCCGACGAAAACATGCCATTGCTGGAAGAGTTCTTCGGCGATCTTGGCGAGATCAGGCGTGTTCCGGGCCGATCGTTGCGGGCCGCCGATCTCGCCGGCGCCGACTTGCTGCTGGTGCGCTCGGTGACCCGGGTCGACGCCGCGCTGTTGGCGCAGGCCAGCCCGCGGTTCGTGGGGTCGGCCACTATTGGCACCGACCATGTCGACCTCGACCTGCTTGCTGCCCGGGGCATTCCCTTTGCGTCGGCGCCCGGCTGCAATGCGGTGGCGGTCGCGGAATACGTGACGACGGTACTGGCGCTGCATGCCGCGGAGCGCGGCGGCGCGGCGGCCAACTTGCGACTGGGCGTCATCGGTTGCGGCAACGTCGGCCGGACGGTGGTGCCCTGTGCCCGTGCGCTGGGGCACGAGGTTGCCGTCTGCGATCCGCTGCTCGAGGCGGGAGCGCTGCCGGCCGGTTGTGCCGCGATGAGCCTCGACGAGTTGCTGGCCTGGGCAGACGTGCTGACGCTGCATGTCCCGTTGACCCGTGGCGGTCAGCACCCGACCCATCACTTGCTGGACCAGGCGCGCCTGCGCGCCGGGCGATGGCAACTGCTGATCAATACGTCGCGTGGTGCCGTGGTCGACAACCGGGCGCTGTCGCAATTGCTCGAGGAAGACGCATCCCGCCGCGCGGTGCTCGATGTCTGGGAAGAAGAGCCGGCAGTGCCCCCCGGGCTGCTGCGGCGGGTGCGCTGGGGTACGCCACACGTTGCCGGCTACAGCGTCGAGGGCAAGTGGCGCGGCACGGCGATGATCTACGAGGCCGCCTGCCGCCGGCTCGGCATCACGCCGCGAACCAACCTGGCGGCGGTCCGCGCCGCGCGGGGCGACCGCCCGGAGTCGCTGCGTTGGGTTGGGTCGCTGGCCGCGACTCTGGCCGCGGCCTGTGACGTCCCCGGTGACGATGGCCGCCTGCGCGCGGTGGTCAGCGAGGACCGCGCGGCAACCGCATCGGCATTCGATCGCCTGCGGCGCGAGTACCGGGAGCGCCGCGAGTTTTCGCACTACCGGCTGGTGGGGCTGCCGCCGGAGCCGGGCACGCGCGAAAGAAATGCGGTGGCACAAACGAAAACGCCGCGAGCAGTGCTCGCGGCGTTGGGGTTCGGCGTGGCGCCCTGATCAGCGGGCGGCGGCGTACTGCCGGCGGGGGAACAACCAGCTGCCGGCAAGTTCGGCGCAGGCGCGCTCGATCATCGATTCGGTAATCGGCGTCTCGTTGCCGTTCTCGTCGACGATGGCGGCGCCCCAGCCGATCGGCGCAGTGCGCGGGGCGTCCACCGCGCGCTCGCGTTGGGCGGGATTGAGGCTGGCGTCGATGTTGTTCATGGCGGTGTCCCCCGTGGGGCAATGAGCGGCGCTGACGGGGCAAATAGTAGACTTTCCGGCCCTCCCGGCCATGACGGACCGGCGGGTCAATTGTTAGGAAGATTTTCATTTGTGAACGATTCGCGACTGCGTATCGGCTTGTTGGTGAATCCCTGGGC
>JBKHWA010000117.1:0-16931 GCA_046566765.1 Gammaproteobacteria bacterium | reverse complement strand
AACGCGCGATACGCGTCAGTTCCTGCTGGGTGGCGCCTGGAGCTGGAGCGGCAGCGCGCTGCGGCTGACGGTTTCCGCCCACGTCGGCACCGAACCGGCCGTGGATTCCGACTACGAATACAACGGTCGTGACTACGTGGCGACGCGGCTCAACCTGCGTTACCCGCTGTCGTCGCGGCAGTCGCTGTATGGCGCGCTGGGCGTCCAGCAGTCGCAATACCAGGACGTGCAGCCGCTGCTGGGCGTCGAGCGCGAGGACCTGCTTGCCGATGCCGCGCTCGGCTGGCAATTGAAACTGGGCACCGACTGGACCCTCAACGCCGATGTGACCCACGCGCAAAACATGTCGGCTGACAACGAGTTGTTCGACTTCGAGCGCACCGTCGCCATGCTTGGCGCGACGTGGCGCTTCTGACAGGGAGATGTGACATGAACATCCAGATGCTGAAGCGGGCGATCGGAACGTTGTTCGTGCTGGCGCTGCTGGTTCCCGGCGCCCGCGCCGCGGAAGTGGCGGGCACGGTCCTGTACACCACCGGCAAGGTGACAGCCGTCGCGGCGGACGGCAGTCGCCGTGACCTGCAGCGCCGCTCGCCGGTCCATGCCGGTGACTTGCTGCAGACGGCTGCCGGCGCGCGCGCGCAGGTGCGTTTCACCGACGGCGGCATCGTCGCCCTCAAGCCGGGCAGCGAGTTGCGGCTCGACGATTACGTGGATGGCGACGCGGTCACGGCGAAGAACGTGATGTCGCTGATCAAGGGCGGTTTCCGCACCATGACCGGTGCCATCGGCCAGCGGAACAAGGCGGCCTACAAGGTGAATACGCCGGTGGCCACCATCGGTGTCCGCGGCACGCTGTACGAAGCGTCCTACTCGGAAGACCAGGGGCTTGCCCTCGGCGTGTGGGATGGCGGAATTACCGCCTGCAACGACAGTGGCTGCGTCGATCTCGGCATGAATGCCGACCACCGTTTCGGTTTCGTGCCGGTGGGCGGCAAGCCGCAGGGTACGCGCGAGTCGCCGGCGGGGCTGGGTGACGATGCGGCCGGCGATGGTGGTGACGCCGCCGGTGGCCTGGGTTCCCTGGGTGGCGATGGCGTGGCGGCGTCGGATTTCCAGCCGGCATCGCTGTTCGGCCCGGCGGTCGAGGTAACGCGCGAGAACTACAAGCAGGTTGGCTACGCGTTTCTTGCCGGTGGTGGCGTGATTTCCGCGGGTTACTCCCGTGTCGATGTCGACGCCACGTCTTTGCCGCCGAAGGTCACTGGCTGGGCCATGGTTGACGACGCCTCCGGGATCGAGTTGTCGCCGGCGCCGCCGACTGAAACCTGCATTTCGGTCTGCGTCGTGGCTCCCAGTTTCAACGCCACTACCTGGCTGGACATCAATAACGATCCGGACATGACCTGGGGTGACTGGAACAGTGTGTCGGTGGGCATGAGCGCCGGATCCGCTGACACGAGCATCTCGGCAGCCGATGGTGGCTTCGTGATGGCTGATTACATCGCGCCGGACCAGGCCAATGCGTGGCTGAATACCTGGTTTTCCGTCAATTCGACTTTGTGGGGCTATTTCGGCGGCGGATCTGCTGCGGATGGCGGGAAGTTGCTCTGGTCGCCCTCCATGTCGGGCTCGTTCACCCTTGACGTATCCGGCCAGTTGACCGGCAACCTGAGCGTCAACGGTTTCAACGATGGCGCCGGGACGTGGGACATTGCGTTTACCGGTGCAGTGGTTGGCGGCCAGCTCACGGGGATGGCCATCGATTCGGCGAACTCGCAGTACACCTCGGCCGATACGCTTTCGACCAACCAGGTTGCCGGCCACATCGAGGCCTCGCTCTTCGAATCCGCTGGCGGTGTCGGCGGCATCGTGGGTGGGGTCGAGGCATCGACCGTGGGGGCCAATGCATCCACCGGCAAGGTGGAAACGCTGGAGGCCGTGTTCGTGATGTCCCCGAACGCCGGTTGAGTTTTCGTCGCCGGAAAGGGCGCCTCCGGGCGCCTTTTTCGTTTGGGGAGACCCCGATGCCTGCTGCCCGGAATGGGGCGGCGCCCGGGCGAGAACGGGCACGCAGTTGGTGCATCGACCGCTGCAAGCGGCTTGATTTGGTGCGAAACGGAATGTTTCGCGGCCTAACTTGTTGATTCGTCACCGGCCATCCGTGGCCCGGAACCTGCATGCACCCTGTTCGTGCGTCTGCTGTTTCCCGGTGCGTTCCCTGGCCCGGGTGCGGGGCGCCATCGACCGGAACCGGGGAGGAACGACCATGAAAATGATCACGGCCATCATCAAGCCGTTCAAGGTGGATGACGTGCGCGACGCGCTGTCGCAGCTCGGCATACAGGGCATGACTGTCATCGAGGTAAAGGGTTTCGGTCGCCAGAAAGGCCATACCGAGCTCTATCGCGGCGCCGAGTACGTCGTCGACTTCGTGCCGAAGGCAAAACTGGAAGTCGCGGTGCGCGACGACCAGCTCGAGGCAGCGATCGACGCCATCCGCGGCGCTGCCAACAGCGGCAAGATCGGCGACGGCAAGATTTTCGTCACTGCACTCGAGCAGGTGATCCGCATCCGCACCAACGAAAGCGGCAACGACGCCCTGTAAGGAGACAGCCATGAAGAAGATGCTCGCCGCCCTGCTGGCGGTTGCCCCGGCCACCGCCCTTGCTGCCGAAGGGATAGACCCGGGCGCCAGTGCCTGGTTGCTCACTGCCACCGCGCTGGTGCTGTTCATGACGTTGCCGGGCCTCGCGCTGTTCTACGGCGGCCTGGTACGCAGCAAGAACGTGTTGTCGGTGTTGATGCAATGCTTCGCGATCGCCTGCGTGGCGACGCTGTTGTGGTTCATTGTCGGCTACACCATGGCCTTTGGTGCCGGCGGCAACGGTTTCATCGGCGGCTTCGGCAACGTGCTGTTCGCGCAGATCAGCGAGCAGACGCTGACGCCGACGTTGTCGGCCAGCGTGCTGGTACCGGAATCGCTGTTCGCCATGTTCCAGATGACGTTCGCGATCATCACCCCGGCGCTGGTGGTCGGCGCGTTTGCCGAGCGCATGCGCTTCGGCGCCATGCTGTTGTTCAGCGCGTTGTGGCTGCTGGCGGTCTACGCGCCGGTTACCCACTGGGTGTGGCACAGCGACGGCTGGCTGTTCCAGCAGGGGTTGCTTGATTTCGCCGGCGGCACCGTGGTGCACATCACCGCCGGCGTTGCCGCGCTGGTGTGCGCGCTGGTACTCGGCCCGCGCAAGGGCTTCCCGCAGCAGGCGATGACGCCACACAACCTGACCATGGCAATGACCGGCGCCGGCATGCTGTGGGTCGGCTGGTTCGGCTTCAACGCCGGCTCGGCGCTGGCGGCCGACGGCAACGCGGCGATGGCGATGCTGGCGACGCAGGTTTCCGCGGCGGCCGGCGCGTTCGCCTGGATGTGCATCGAGTGGATTCGCCACGGCAAGCCGAGCGCGCTGGGCATCATCACCGGCATGGTCGCGGGCCTCGGCACCATCACCCCGGCGTCCGGCTACGTTGGTCCCGGCGGCGCGCTGGTGATCGGCCTTGCTGCCGGCGTGGTCTGCTTCTTCGCGACGATGGCGATCAAGCGCAAGCTGCGCATCGACGATTCGCTCGACGTGTTCCCGGTGCACGGCGTCGGCGGCATCCTCGGCACGTTCCTCGCCGGCATCTTTGCGTCGGGTGCGCTCGGCGTGTTCAGCGGCCAGGGCTATGCCGAGGGCATGGACATGGGCAGCCAGCTGGTCGTGCAGTTGACCGGCATCGTGGCCGTCGGCTTGTACACGGCGGCAGTGACCTGGGGTTTGCTGAAACTCATCGGCCTGGTGACCCGCCTGCGCGTGTCGGGCGACGAGGAAACCGAGGGCCTGGATCTCGTGCTCCACGACGAGCGCGGGTACGACATACGCTGAGTCGTTTACGCAGGAAAACGGGGCCATCGGCCCCGTTTTTCGTTTTGCGGCGGACGCCGGAACGGGGCACCCGGCATTGACCGGATATATGGCGGCCCTGACCGAAAAGGCTATTGCCAAGGGGTAGGGGGGTCAGTAGGTTTGGCTCTCGCTTCGAACACCCGTTTGAACGGGTCGCGCGGAGAGCGATGCGCAGGCGGTGAACCCTCCCGGGTGTTCCGCCGCCGCAACCCAGATGGCCGCTGAGGCCCCACCCATTGCTTGAGGAGAGTTATCCCATGGCAGCTAAGTTCATGACCGACGCCTGGTTCACCGAAGTCGAAGCCCTGATCGCCGCCGCTGGCGACCTGGAAGCGCCGCCGGCCCTGCACGACCTGGTCCTCAACGTGACCGTGACCGGCACCACCGAGGGTGACAAGGAAATGGCCATCGTCGGTGGCAAGTTCCAGAAGGGTCACTCCGCCAACGCCCCGACCAAGATGACCGTTCCGGTTGACCTGGCGCACCGCCTGTTCATCGACAACGACCAGTCTGCCGGCATGCTGGGTTTCATGAGCGGCCAGATCAAGATCGAAGGCGACATGTCCAAGCTGATGGTGATGAACACCGTCCAGCCGTCCGCCAAGCAGAAAGAGCTGCAGGGCAAGATCAAGGGCATCACCGCCTGATCGATTTGCCTGCAAGGAAAAAGGGCCCCTCGGGGCCCTTTTTTTGTACCCGCGTTTTCACGACGAGCAACTGATGCTCATCCGCCGGCCCCAGTCCGGCGGCGGTTGCGCGTAATGCTCGTGCTCCGGCCACTCGTCGAATGGTGACTGCACCAACTTCAGCACGGTGTTGACCGTGCCGAAGTCACCCTGCTTCGCGGCAGCGATGGCGCCCTGTGCCACCCAGTTGCGCAGCACGTACTTCGGGTTGACCCGGCGCATGCGCGCAGCACGCTCGTCGTCGTTGCTGTTCTCGGCGAGCAGCCGGGTGCGGTAGTTCGCCGCCCAGGCATCGAAGCGCGCGCGGTCAACAATATCGTCCCGCAGCGGGTCGCGGTCGGCGGTGGTGCGGAAGCCAGCCAGGCGGCGGAAGAACTGCGGGTAGTCGACGGCGCTGGCCTGCATCAGGTCCAGCAATTCCTGCAGCAACGAGTCATCGCCCGGCTGCGCGCTGCGCAGGCCGAGTTTCGCCTGCATGCGCGCCGCGTATTCGTTGACCAGGATGCCCTCGTAGCCCTGCAACAACTCCACCAGTTGTTCACGCGGCACCATCGGCGAGAACGCGTGTGCCAGCGCGTTCAGGTTCCACAGCCCGATCTGCGGCTGGCGGTGGAAGGCGTAGCGGCCGGCGTGGTCGGAGTGGTTGCAGACCAGGGTAGCGTCGTACTCGTCGAAGAAGGCATACGGACCATAGTCGAAGGTCAGGCCGAGGATCGACATGTTGTCGGTATTCATCACGCCATGGTTGAACCCGACCGCCTGCCAGGCGGCGATCATCCGCGCCGTGAGCGCGATGATGTCGCGCAGCAGCAGCGCGTGGCGATCGGGCTTGCCGGCATGCGCCGGGAAATGACGGTCGATGACGTAGTCGGCGAGCTGCAGCAGCGCATCGCGTTGCTGCGTGTAGTACAGGTACTCGAAGTGGCCGAAGCGGACATGGGTTTCCGCCATGCGGACCAGCGCTGCCGCTGTTTCCGTTTCCTCGCGGTAGACGCGGTCGCTGCCGGCGACCACGCACAGGCCACGGGTGCTGGCGATGCCGAGGCCGTGCATCGCCTCGCTGCACAGGTACTCGCGGATGGTGGAGCGCAACACGGCGCGGCCATCGGCGCCACGCGAATACGGGGTGGTGCCGGCGCCCTTGAGGTGCAGGTCCCAACGCTTGCCACCGGCGGTGCGCACTTCTCCCAGCAGCAGGCCGCGGCCATCGCCGAGATCCGGGTTGTACACGCCGAACTGGTGGCCGGTGTATTTCTGCGCCAGAGGTTCCATGCCCTGCAACAGGCCGTTGCCGGACGCGATCGACAGGAACGCCGGGTCATCGGCCACCCGCGGATCGAGGTCGATCAGCGCGGCGGCGTCGGCGTTGAAACTTACCAGCTGCGGATCGCGCAGGCCCTGGGGCAATACGCGCGCATGCAGCGTGCCCGGCAGGCGCAGCCAGGTGTTGTCGAATACGAGATCGTCGAGGAATGCCATGGCGGCATTGTAGGCGGTGTCGACCGGCGGTACGGCGGTGGATTGCCGAAACGAAAAGACCCGCGAATTGCGGGTCTTTTCCGGTTGCCTGCGGGCCGGTCAGGCGGCGGCGGGTTGCCGCATCATTTCCCGGGTCAGGATGCGCAGGCGTTGCTTCTGCATGCGCAGCGAGTACTCCAGTTCCTTCAGCCGGGTACGCACCGCGGTTTGCTCCCAGCGGCCGGCGATTTCGCGCCGCTTTTGCTCGTAGCGCTTCATCTGCAACTCGGTGAAGGCGTTGAGCGTGCCGCGGAAGGATTCGTACTCCTGCTCCAGCAACTGCTTCCAGCGATCGACGTTGCCGGACAGCGCGACCTGTTGCTCGGCACGCTTGAACTGCATGCTGACCACGGCGCGCTGGATCTTGAAGTTGCTGACACGCTTGAGGTCCCAGGTGATGCCTACCCACGAGCAGGCGGCGATCAGCCACTTGGTGGGATCCCACTGGTACCAGCGCACGCCGTTGCGGTAGTCGGTCTGGAAGATGTGGTGATAGTTGTGATAGCCCTCGCCGTAGGTCAGGAAGGCGAGGAAGCCGTTGTCGCGCGCGGTGTTCTCGTCGGTGTACGGGCGCGAGCCCCAGATGTGCGCCAGCGAGTTGATGAAGAACGTGACGTGGTGGTTGACCACCAGCCGCAGGATGCCGGCGAGCAGGAAATAGCCCCAGACATCGTTGAACAGCAGGCCGAGCGCGACCGGGATGCCGATGTTGGTGGCCAGCACGATGGCGAGGTAGTTGTTGTGCTGCCACATCACGATGCGGTCGCGCTTGAGGTCGTTGACGTTGCCGAAGTCGACCTTGCCGCTGTCGTACTCGCGCAGCATCCAGCCGATGTGCGAGAACCAGAAGCCGCGGGTGGCGGCGTAGGGATCCTTTGCCGGGTCATCGACGTGGCGGTGGTGGACGCGGTGGCCGGAAGCCCAGACCAGGATGGAGTTCTGCAGCGCCATGGCGCCGAAGATTGCGTAGAACAGGCGCAGCGACCAGTGCGCCTCGTAGGTCTTGTGCGACCACAGCCGGTGGTAGCCGCCGGTGATCGACAGGCCGTTGGCCCACAGCAGCATGCCGGCGGCGATCCACGCGCCGGCGCTGTAGCCGAAGGTAAAGCCGTACCACGGCACCAGCGTCAGCGCGGCGAGGCCGGTGGTGGCGAACAGGATGGTGGTAACCCAGATGCGGGGGGCCTGCTCGGGAGCTGCAGGCAGGGCGGAAACAGCAGCGGCGGCGGGCTTGCGCTCGTCGGTCATTGGGGCTCTCTCGGGGGTGTGATCGCTCCCGATCATAGCAGCAGCCCTGCGCGGCCCGGAACCTGCGCCGACGGGCGCAGGGCCGGGAGGACCTGGCTTCAGGTCGCGCTGCGAGTGAATCTCAGCCCGGCGGTTTGCCGGCGGGCGGGGTGCCGTCGTCGCCGCGATCGGAAGCCCGGCGCACGGTTGTGCGTCGCTCCTGCTGCGCGCCTTCGCTGCTGCGCCGGCGGGATGCATCCAGTCGGCGCTGGGCGCTGCCACCACCGCCGAAAATGACCTTCCAGAACGGGATGCGGCGGGTCATCGACGCCATCTCGTCGACGTTGTCGGCCAGGCCGGACAACTTGTCGACGGTGTCGCGCACGCCCAGCAACTCGTCGACGTCTTCCGCCACCCGGAAGATCACCATGTAGAACTCGAGCAGCGCGCGCAGCAGCGACGCCAGCACCACGAAGGTCAGCGGGCCGGCGAAGAACAGGTAGAAGAATCCGCGCCAAGTGCTGCCGGAGAGAAACGCCTCGACGATCAGGTACAGGATGCCGGCGCCGATGGCGAACAGCATCATGCCGTACAGGATCGGCAGCATCTGGATGATCATGTACTTCTCGAACGAGAAGTCGAACAGCGCCTTCCAGTACTGCACCAGCCACAGCCCGGCGCGCCGGGCGCGCTCCGGGACTTCCTGCATCGCCACCTTCGGGTCGACGCCTTTCTGGCCGTTGTCCCGCGACTCGTTTTCGGCGCTCATCGTTTCACCATTTGGCGTATTGCTCCTCGACGAATCCCCAGTGCGAATCGACTTTCAGCGTCCGGCCACCGGCCTTCAGCGTGCCATCGAAACGACCGAACAATTGCTTGAAATCGCTGGCGAACAGCAGGACGTCCAGCCGCTCGGTGTGCGCGCCGACCGGGGTGAACTGCAGGTCGACGGCGCCGTCGGCGGTTTGCACCCGCCAGGGACGGTACGGATCGTGGCGATCGTAGTCGAAACGGGCAAGGCCGGTAGGCACGAGTTGTCCGTCCAGCCACAGGCAGTTTTCGCTGAAGCTGGTCTCGTTGACGCCGCAGGAGAGGTTCAGGCCGACGGCATGTCGCACGCCGTCGCCGGTGGCATGGCCGGACAGGCAGGCCCAGTTCCAGAACGTTTCCCGGCGCAGGTAGCCGGCGGTGAAGTCGTGGTGGCCGCTGGCGTCGAGCGCGGCGAGGTCGTAGCTGGCGCCCGGCAGCGCGATGCGGCCGTTCACCGCCACGCCGGCCACCTTGTTGGCGTAGGTCCAGCCGTTGATGCCGGTGCGGGTGCACAGCGCCAGCGGCTGGAACGGCGCCGTTTCGCGCAGTGCGGCGTCGATCGCCAGGCCCTTGCGGGTGCGCACCCGCAGCGTTTTTTCCAGCGTGCCGTCGGCCGCCTGCCGGTAGCCGAGATGGATATCGGCGCCACCGGTTTTCAGCGTGCTGTCGCCGGCCACCGGTGAATCGCTCATGGCCAGTCCGCGGCCCAGTGGCAGGCGGAACGTTTCGGCGGTGAGCTGGTTGCCGGCGGTGTCGTAGACGTAGACGAAAGCGAGCCCGATGTAACCGGTGTGCGCCAGCGCGCAGCCGGCCAGCACGCGCCCGGACAAGACGCCGAAGTACTGGAACTGCTTGTAGTGGAAGCGGCGGGCGAGCGCGCCCTGGCGGCGGCCCAGCGGCGTACGGTAGTCGTAGTCGGCGCCGTTGATGCGGTGCAGCGAGCCGGGAAAGAGGCCGAGGCGGACCTGGCCGTCGGCGGTGATCAGGGAGTCGGTCATGCGGGGCGCGCCGGCTGTTCGGGAAGCGCTAGATGGTACGCGTCGCCGTACCATCGCGGGCAACCGGTTGCTTGGTTGGCAGCACCGGTTGCCGGTTCTATAGTCCGGGCGGCAGAACCTGCGGGTTCATAACAACAAGTACCACCCGCGACGGAGCGCTACCGATGACCCCGACCACCGAAACGCCGGCCGGCGACACCGCCGCCCGCTGCCCGTTCAGTGGCACCGCGCTGCCTGCAGCCGCGCCGGGCGGCCAGCCGCGCCTGGCCCGCAGTGATACCGGTCTGCCGTCGCACAGTCATCGCCGCGGCTTCGATGCGCTCAATACCGAGCACGATTACTGGCTGGACGAGATCGCGGGCGGTTTGCCGACGACATTCTCCGGCACCCTGTTCCGCAACGGTCCCGGCCGCAACCGCATCGGTGGCCGCAAGTTCGGGCACTGGTTCGATGGCGACGGCATGCTGTCGCGCATCACCTTCAGCGAAGGCCGCATCCACTACCGCAACCGCTTCGTGCGCACGCCGAAATACCTCGAGGAAACCGCGGCGCAGAAAATCCTGTACCGCGGTTTCGGTACGCAGAAGCCGGGCGGCCTGCTGGCCAACATCGGCCGGCCGCCGGCCAACGTCGCCAACACCAGCGTCGTCTACCACGCCGGCAAGTTGCTGACGCTGTGGGAAGGCGGCCATCCCTGGGAGATCGATCCGCGCACGCTGGAGACGATCGGCGAGTACCACTACGGCGGCGCGCTGAAGAAAATGTGGCCGTTCAGCGCCCACGGCAAGATCAACCCGGTGACGCGCGAGTACGTGAACTTCGGTGTGCAGCCGGGCAAGGAATCGCGCATCAATATCTACCGCATCTCGCCCGCCGGCCAGCTGGTGGCGACCGGCCATTTCCCGCTGCGGGCGCCGGTGTTCCTGCATGATTTCGCGCTTACCGAAAACTACGCCGTCTTCTTCATCGGCCCGGTCGAGTTCCAGGGCATCTGGCGTTTCCTCGCCGGCACCGCCTCGCTGGACGACTGCATGACGTTCGATCCGCGGCGTCCCACCCGCGTCATGGTGGCCGACCTGCGCACCATGGAACTGGTGGTCGACAGCGAGATCCCTGCCGGCGTGTTCATCCACTTCGGCAACTCGTACGAGGAGGATGGCCGCATCGTCACCGAGGTTACCCGCTACCCGGACTTCGAGGTGAACAACGCGCTGCGCGACATGTTCAATGCCGAGATGCCGAACGCCGGTGATTTCTGGCGCTACACCATCGACCTGGCCAGCGGCCGCATCGACGGTGCGCCGATTCCCGGCTTGTTGCAGTGCGAGTTCCCGGTGTTCGACTGGCGCCGCGGCATGCAGCGCCATCGTTACAGCTGGATGGCGACCATGGCTGACAACGGCACGAAGATCTTCTTCAACTCGCTGCAGAAACACGATCGCGAGACCGGCGCCGTGCAGACGCACGACTTCGGGCCCGGCCGTTTCACCATGGAGCCGCTGTTCATGCCGGCGCATGCCGATGCAGCGGAGGACGAGGGCTATCTCGCCACGATCGTCTACGACTACCGCAAGGACCGCAGCGAAGTGGTGGTGCTGGATGCCGCCGATATCACCAGGACCGTCGCCACCGGCACGCTGAAACACCACGTGCCTTTCGGCTTCCACGGTTGCTACGTGCCGAAAGTCTTTTCCTGATCCCCGAATTCCACGTTTCCCAGGAGCAGTCCATGCAATACGACTACATCATCGTCGGCGCCGGCTCGGCCGGTTGCGTCCTCGCCAACCGCCTCACCGAGGACCCGAACGTCACCGTGCTGCTGCTGGAAGCCGGGATGAGCGACTGGCACCCGTTCATCCACATGCCGGCCGGCGTCGGTGAGCTGCTCAAGGGCAAGATGTTCAACTGGTACTTCGACACCGCGCCGGAGAAGAACCTGGCCAACCGCCGCCTGTACTGGCCGCGCGGCAAGGGCCTCGGTGGTTCGTCGAGCATGAACGGCATGGTCTACATCCGCGGCCACCGCGCCGACTATGACCACTGGGCGAAGGATCTCGGCTGCACCGGCTGGTCGTTCGACGAGGTGCTGCCGTATTTCCGCAAGAGCGAGGGCTTCGACGGCGGCGACGAGGGTTACCACGGCAAGGACGGCCCGCTGAAGATCAGCCAGGACCCGTCCGGACACATGTTGTTCAGCGTGTTCAAGGAAGCGGCGAAGCAGGCCGGCATCCGCGAGAGCACCGACTTCAACGGCGTCGAGCAGGAGGGCTACGGCTCCTACCAGCTGACGATTTCCGGCGGCAAGCGCCAGAGCACCGCGGTGGCCTTCCTCGAGCCGGCGAAGCAACGGCCAAATCTCAAGGTGATCACCCGCGCCCGCGTGCGCAGCATCGACATCGACGGTGGTCGCGCCACCGGCGTCACCTTCCAGCACAATTTCTCGTCGCAGACGGCCAAGGCCAACCGCGAGGTGCTGCTGTGCGGCGGCGCCGTGCATTCGCCGCAACTGCTCATGCTGTCCGGCATCGGCGACAGCGTGCAACTCAAGCGCTTCGGCATCCCGGTCAAGCTGCACAAGCCGGAAGTCGGCCAGAACCTGCGCGACCACCTCGACGTGATGGTGCAGCAGAACTGCACCCAGCCGGTCACGCTGTTCGAACTCACCAAGTTCCACAACGTGGTGAAGACCGCGTTCATCTACCTCCGCACCAAGGGCGGCTGGGGCGCGACCAACGCGCTGGAAGCCGGCGCTTTCGTGAAGACCGACCCGTCGCTGCCGTACCCGGATGTGCAGATGCACTTCATCCCGGCGTTCATGCTCGACCACGCGCGCGAGGTCGGTCCCGGCCACGGCTACATGCTGCATGCCTGCCAGTTGCGCCCGCGCAGCAAGGGTTACATCGGCCTGGCCTCGGCCGACCCGTTCGCGGCGCCGGTGATCCAGCCGAACTACCTGTCCGATCCGTTCGACCTCGACGTGCAGGTGAAGGCGGTGAAGATGGCGCGGAAAATCTTCGCGCAACCGGCCTTCGACCCGTATCGCGGCGTCGAGCACATGCCGGGCCCGGCGGTGCAGACCGACGACCAGATCGCCGATTGCGTGCGCAGGAAGTCGGAATCGATCTATCACCCGGTCGGCAGCTGCCGCATGGGTCCGGACGAGGCGGCGGTGGTGGACCTCGAGTGCCGCGTGCGCGGCGTCGCCGGCCTGCGGGTGGTCGATGCGTCGGTGATGCCATCGCTGATCGGCGGCAACACCAACGCCACCACCATCATGATCGCCGAGAAGATCGCCGATCGTATCCGCGGCAAGAACTGAGTTGCGCGGCCCCCGGGCAGGCGGCGGCGCGCTGTTTCAGCGCAGCTGCCGCAAGGCCTGGTAGCGCGCCAGCGCGCACAGCAGCACTGCGCTGCCGATCACCAGCGCGGTGGTGTACTGGAAGTACACCCGCGGCATGATCCACCACGAGGTGTCTTCCGGCCGGTTGATCCACAGCCGGTTGTCGAACAGCAGCGGGTGGAAAACGTCCCGCCAGAAAGTTCCGAAGAATGGCAGCACGATCACGCCGGCGGCGGCACCGAGCATCGCCCAGCGGGCAACGCGGGCACGCTCGCGCGCTTCCGCGTGCATGAATACCAGGCCGCCGAGCAGGGCCAGCACCAGCGCGCGATCGAGCAGGGTGCGCACTTCCGCCAAATGCGTGCGTTCCTTTTCCGTCCATGCCAGCGGCGACAACTCCTCGCGGTGCTGCATGTAGCGGCGGAGTTCGTCGATCCGTTGCTGCGCGCCGTCACCGGCGGCGCGGCCGGCGTCGTAGCGTCCGCAGGCGGGTGCCAGTCGCAGCCGGCCGCGTGCCAGCCGGGCAGGTAGGTGGCGACGGCAACCGGCAGCCAGAGCGTGAAGGCGACCAGGCCTGCCAGGGTGAGCAGGGTGCGCGCGAAGCGGGTGGCAGGCATGGGCGAAATGGCTGCGAGTGGCCGGCGGTCAGTGGTGGTCGGCGAGGTAGCCGCCGGCCTGCAACTCGGCGATCACGGCGCGCGCATGCGAGCGCGCGACCTGTGCCGGGTCGTTGGCCTCGTGCGTCGTGCTGATGCCGGTCCACAGCAGGCGGCGGGTCGGCAGCGCGTAGAGATTGGCTTCCAGCTCGATCGCCAGTTGCGAGCCGCCGGCATCCTGCCGCGCCGGTGCGTTGATCGTCAGGTCGACGCCGCCGACCCGCCGCGTCGGCGGCGTCTGCTCGGCCGGCAGGTCCTGCGGCGCCAGCGCCGGCACCCGCACCAGGTTCACCAGTTGCACGTGCAGCACGGCGTCGCCGCGATCGTTGAATTCCACCATGTGCGCGCGCAGGTCGGTCATCGACAGCCCGGCGAGGCTGGGGATGAGGTCGCTGGCGGCGACGCCTTCCAGCCCGGCTTTTTTCAACTCGGCGAGGAATGCCTGCTCGTAGACGCGGCGGACCTTTTCGTCCTGGCTGACACCGGCGACCACCAGGCGGTGTGCCGGTCTTTCCGGTGCGGCTTCCTTGCTGGTGCGCACGAATTCGGTGGTCGATGCACAACCGGCCAGCAGGCCGGCGAGGACGAGGGTGGTGAGCAGGCGGCGCATGGGGGGATGTCCTGTGGGTGGCGGTCGTGAAAGGCGGGCGTTCAGCGCGGGAATGGCGGCGACTGCCAGGCCGGCAGGCCGGCCCGCGGCTGTACGTGGAAGCGGAAGCGGAAGTTCGGCGACGCCGGCGGGTTGTTCCAGCGCAACTCGTAGCGGGCCATGCCGTCGCCGTCGTCGCCCAGCCAGCGCAGTTGCAGGTCGTGTTGCCAGCGATCGTTCACCGGGCGACCGTTGTTCGCCAGCGGCACCCAGGCATCGGGATGCCGCAGCGCCTCGATCGACAGCAGCGGCTGGTCGAGTTGCATGCTGCCGGGTGCCACGTCGCGGTAAACCACCGACCAGTACGGCTCGACGTTGTGGTCGCCGGCGACGAATACCGGCCCCGACAACAATTCGCGCGAGCCGGCAGGCTTCACCGGTTCCGGCCAGTGGCTGCGGGTGACCAGCGGGAATTCCCAGCGATCGGGCAGGTCGGCGACGGTCTCCTGCGTTACCAGTTCGCTCGCGAGCCGCGCGCTCTGGCGGGCGAGGAACTCGGTCGTGCCCGGGCCGTACAGCGTGTGGCCGCCCTCGTAGTACTGCCGGCTGTATTCCTCCGGCGTGGTGGCATAGCCGAAGTAGCCGTTGGCGTGGCTGGCGACCACCACCCGCGCCGTGGTGCCAGCGTCGCGGAAGGCAACGGCGGTGCGCTCGGCGATGCGGTTGCCGGCCTCGGTGGTGATTTCCCACGGCAGCGCCACCAGCGCGACGTCGCCGATGCGCAGCACCTGGATGTTGGCGCGGTACGGGAAGCGGTTCGCCGGCATCACCAGCAGTTGCGCCTTGGAGAACAGCCACTGCTTTTCCGCGTGGCAGCCGCCGGTGAAATGCGTGCGCGGCCAGTCTTCGCGGAAATATGGCAGCCAGCCGATGGGGAAGATCTCGTCGCCGTTGGCGGCACCGGCCGCGGCGGTGCCCATGACCGGCCGCTCGCACAGCGGGAAGCGCTCGGCGGCGGGTGCGGTCAGCAGGTCGATCTCGCGCATGCCGCCCTGCACCGGCAACTGGTCGCCGAGCTTGCCGTCGAGCGCGTTGAACACGCGCGCGGCGACGTTCGCCAGCTCCTTGCCGATGCGCATGGTTTCCTCGTCGCCGCGACGGCCCTCGCGCCAGTGCGGATTGTTGTCGCCGTGCGTGGCTTCGAAGGTGGCGTGGGCGATCGGCCAGGGCGTCTGGTGGCGGGCGTGGATCGCCCACTCGATTTCCTGCTCGAACGCCGCCCACACGTCGGCGTGGTAGGGGCCGCGGAAGGCCGGGATGCCGGTGCCGTGGATCGAGAACGTGGTGATGGCGCCGGCCGGCAGGTACCTGCCGTCGTCGGCGCGCAGGTCGATGCGGATCATCGTCAGCACCGGGTTGACTGCCTGCAGCGCGCGTTCCTCGCCGGGCATCTTGTCGGTGACGTTGCTGTTTTCCAGCCACGCGCCCAGTGAGCGGTTGCGCGTCAGCCCCCAGACGCTGGACTGGCCGATGCCGATGCGTGCCGGCCGGCGCTGGCTGCAGGCCTCGGTGACGGCACTGGCCATGCGGGTGGCGAGGAAGTCGTACAGCGCCGGATCGAATCCGGCACGGTTGCCGCCGAGCGCGTTGTAGAAATCGCTCTCGAGGAAACCGGCCGGGCCGCTGTGGGTGTGGGTGGCGAAGATGGCGAGGTTCTGCACCGGCAGGTCGGTGTGCGGCGCCACCAGTTCCGCGACCCGGCGCTGCAGCAGCAAGGAGCTGGCACCGAGGTCGGCCTGGACGATCGCCACCGGCAGCCCGCGCGGCGGCTTCAGGCAGAAGGCGCGCGCAAACAGCCGCGTGCGGAAGCCGTCGGCATCGCTGGCCAGCGCCGAGTAGCCGAACTTGGGCAGGCCGATCGCCGGGGTGATGTCACGGACGGCGACGCCGGCTTCGAGGGTCGGGCGATGGGCGGCCGGTTGCGGTGCCACGCGCGCGATTTCGACGCGGGTGGTCGGCAGCAGCCAGAACGACCAGGTGGTGATCGCGCCGGCAAGCAGGAACGCCGCCGGTACGGCAACGACGAGCACGAGCAGCCAGCGGCGCAGGCGACGGAACATGAACGACTCCCGGTGACGGGCGGGGTGGGCGACCGCGGGGTGGCGGGATGACGGCGCCTATCGTACCCGCAGGCTCAGCCCTCGCGCAGTACCGTGGCCGCGCTGGCGCCGAGGCTGCGCCGTGCCGCCAGCAGGCCGGCCAGCGCCAGCAGCAGTGCTGCCGCCGGCGGCAACAGCAGCAACGCCGGCAACGGTGTCCAGGCCAGGTCCAGCAACTGCGTGTAGATCTGCCGCCGCGCGACCTCGGTACCGATCACCGCGACCAGGCCGGCGGCGCCGCCCAGCAGGGCGAACTCCGCCGCCAGCGTGCGGCGCAGCAGCGCCCGCCGCGCGCCCAGCACGCGCAGCAGCGCCGCTTCCGCCAGCCGCTCGTCGAGCGTTGCCACCACCGAGGCGCCGAGCAGCAGCAGTGCGGCCACCAGCAATACCAGCCCGATGAACCGGACGCCATCGGCGAGGCCGTCGACGAAACCGGCGACGCGCTCCAGCAGCGGGCCGATCTCCAGCAGCGTCAGCGCCGGGAACTCGCTGCGCATCGTTCGCATCAGCGCGCGCGGCTGGTCGGCGCGGAAACTCGACAGCAGCGTGTACGGGGCGCCGGCCAGCGTGCCGGGCGACATCACCATGAAGAAATTCGGCCGGAAACTGTCCCAGTCCACTTGCCGCAGGCCAATCACCGTGACCTTCACTTCCTCGCCGGCGACCATGAACAGCAATTGCTCGCCGACCTGCAGTTCCATCCGCTCGGCCAGTTTTTCCTCGACCGAGACGAAGCCCGGCGGGGTGGCGGCGGTGATCGGCTCGCCGGCGGTGACGCTGGCCACCTCGTCGATGCCGGTGGTGAGCACGAGGTCGCGGTCCAGCGAGCGGCCGGCGTCGGAATCGGCGTCGATGCGCTCGGCGAGCGGCACGTCGCCGATGCGCAGCAGTCGTCCTGGCGTCACCGGGTAGAGCACCGGCGGCGCGATGCCGTCGCGGTCCAGCGCGGCAAGGAACGCGTCGCGCTCGTGCGGCAGCAGGTTCATCGCGAACAGGTTCGG
>JBKHWA010000116.1:0-17842 GCA_046566765.1 Gammaproteobacteria bacterium | reverse complement strand
CATCGCCGTGTGGGGGCTGTCGTTCAAGCCGAACACCGACGACATGCGCGAGGCGCCGAGCCGGGAGTTGCTGGCGGCGCTGTGGGCAGCCGGTGCGAAAGTGCGCGCCTACGACCCGGAAGCGATGACCGAGGCTCGCCGCATCTTCGGTGATCGCCCCGACCTCGTGTTCGTCGACAACCGGAATGCGGCGGTGGACGGTGCCGACGCGCTGGTCATCTGCACCGAGTGGAAGGTGTTCCGCGCGGTCGACTTTTCCCTGCTGAGGCAGCAACTGCGCAGCGGCGTGGTGGTCGACGGCCGCAATCTCTACAACCCCGCCGACGTACGCGAGGCGGGGCTTCGTTACTACGCGGTGGGGCGCGGAGACTCGCTGGCCTGATAACAGGGTCCGGATTGCCCGGGGCCTGTTGGTCCTGCGGTCACTTCCCGTCGGCTTGTGCTGCCGCTGTGCGCAGCGCGCCGGCGGCCTGCTGCAGGTCGCGGTATTGGTCCGGCGACAGGTGCCGCGGCAGCCTGTCCAGCGCGATCTTCCTGTCGTTGCTGCGCACCAGGTCGACCTTGATGTAGCCGAGCGTGGCGAGCACGCGTTCCCACAGGAAGTGGGTCGGGTTCTGCGCTCCGTATGCCGGGTTGATCGCCATGCGGGTAATCCGGCCGAGGAAGCGCAACGGGTTGCGGTTTGTGCGCAGCCAGGCCATCCGCACGCGATCAGTTGTCGTTGGTTCCAGTGCCACGCCGACACGGTAGCCGGCGGCGAGGAAGTTGCCTGTCAGTCCCACCTCGTAGCGGCGGACGATCTCGGACTTCTCGTGGAGCACTTCAATTCCGGACCAGAACCGCGCAAATGCCTCGTCTTGCAGCAAGGGGCGATTGAATGCCACGAAGTAGGACTGCAGGTGCAGGCGTTGCTGGTGCGAGGCGGTCAGTCCCCACAGGTCGACATCGGCATGACGCATGGCGGTGACGACGGCAGCGAGCCGGTCGGGGAACAGGAGGTAGATGCTGTCGTTGGCGATGATCAACTCGTCCCAGCACGACAGGTCGCCGAGCACGGAGATGCCCAGCTGGTAGGAACAGAAGTCGTAGCCGACGTTTTCCCGCACGATGACCTCGATGCCAGGCGGCAGCGATGCGCGCGCGCTGTCGGCCAGCCGGGTCGATACCAGCACGATCCGGTCGGAGAGCGAAGACAGACACCCCAGCAATTGCGCAGTGTGTGGCGGGATCGCGCCCTGCGGGTGGAAGTGGGCCATCACCACCGCGCGCCGTGCGGGAAGTTCGCTTCGCCGGCCGGCTGGCGTCGACTGCTTGCCCAGCAATCGGGGCGTGACTACAGGTGCGTTCACATGAACCGCCATGCCCGGCCACCCAGCGAGGTCTTGATGCAGAAGCGCAACGTCTGGCTGTTCGTCTTGCCCTGCAGCAGTACCTGGCGGCGAGTCCAGAGCGCGCGGAACAGCGTAGCCGACCACCAGCGCGATGCAATGCCCTCGCTGCCGGCCTGCAACTCGCCGACAAGGCGATCGAAGCGCGGATTTTTCCCGACGAATCCGCCAAACGCCTCGTAGCGGCGACAGCGCTTCTCGAGGCGTTGCAGTGCGCGCTCGCGGCGCGTCTGGGTGGCGCGCGCCGCGCGATTCAGTGCCGAGTTGTTGTTGGCATTGCGGGCGTGGATGCGGTGCCGGGCGAGCGGCCGCGCAATCTCCCGGTAGCCGCCCTGCAGCACAGCCGACAGCGTCAGCCACTGGTCGTACATGATTACCGAGGAATGTGGCGGCTCCGGCGTCGCCCTGATCAGCTCGCGGCTGACCATCATGTTGTGTCCGGACACGAAGTTTCCGTGGACGAAGAATTCCGGCGGCGTCGCCACGCCCTCAATCCAGTCGTGGCGGGACAGTTCGCTGGCGCGTGTTACCTTGCCCTCGTCGTCAATGATCTCCGCATCGCTGAATGCCATCGGCACATCGGTCCCGATTCCCATCATCTGCTCGATCTTCTCCGGCATCCACACGTCGTCCTGGTCGGAGATGAACACGTAGTCGCCGGTGGATTCGGTGAGCAGCCGCCAGAAGGTGGCATTGATGCCGAGGTTGCGCGGATTGCGGTCGAGTCGTACCCAGGGCTTGTCGCGCGCCCATTCGGCGAGCAGCTCCGGCGTGCCGTCGCTGGAGCCGTCGTCGATGATCAGCAACTCGTCCGGCTGCTGCGTTTGCGCGGCGATGCTGTCGAGCTGTTCGCGCAGGAAGGTGCGGCCGTTGTAGGTCGCCATCACGACGGAAACGACGGGTCGGTGGCGCGGCTGGGTCTCGGTCATGGCGGTGGTGGCTTCGGTGCTGGCATTCAGGGTTGGTAGGGATAGCGGCCGCGCGGATGCTCTTGCGTCTTGAACCGGCGATGGAACCACATGTACTGGCCGGGCGCCTTGAGGATGCCCGCCTCGATCTGACGGTTCATGGCGGCGGCATCGGCGTGGTCATCGCCGGTGAAGGCGAGCGGCTCGCTGAATTCCATGACGTAGCACCCGTTGCGGTCGTCGCGGCGGAAGTCGACGCCGATAGCCACCGAGCCGTTGCTGCGCGCGAAGCGGGCGCCGGCGACGATGGTGGCGGCAGGCACGCCGAAGAACGGCGCGAACACGGCCTGCTTGCGCCCGAAGTCCTGGTCGCCGGTGTACCAGACGATGTGGTTGGCCTTCAGTGCCTTGTAGATCGCGCGTACGTCGCGGCGGTCGATCTGCCACTGGTAGATGTGCTGGCGGCGCCACTTCACCAGCGCCTCGAGCGCCGGGCTGTTTTGCGGGCGGTAAATGATGTCCAGCGCAAACCGCGCCGAGGCGGCGGCGCCGGCGATCTCGAGGTGCATGTAGTGGGCGCCGAACAGCACCACGCCGCGACCTTGCGCCTGTGCAGCCTGCAACCGGTCGAGCCCGCGGAATTCGAACCGGTCGGCCAGCGCTTCCGGCGACCGCCACCAGGCCCGGCTGGACTCGAACAGGGCGATGCCGGCGGCGCGGAAACTTTCCTTGCCCACGGCTGCGCGCCGCGACGCATCCCATTGCGGGAAACACAGTTCGAGGTTGCGCATCGTCACTCGCCGGCGACTGCGCAGCAGCAGCCAGCTGAGATCGCCGAGCAGGTTGCCGATGAGTCGCTGCAGCGGCCAGGGGCTCCAGGCCGCGACCAGTGTCACCGGCCACTACAGCAGCCAGACGTGCCAGTACCGCGGGTGCGCGGGGCTCGCCGGCGGATTCTTCCTGCTCATCGCGCGGTGTTACTTGCCCGCCGCCAGGTACCAGTCGACGGTCTTGGCGATACCGGTCTCGAACGTTTCCACCGGGTTCCAGCCCAGTTCGCGGGTCATCCGCTGCGCATCGATCGCGTAGCGCCAGTCGTGGCCGGGGCGGTCGGTGACGAAGCTGATCAGCTTCTCGTGCGGCGCGCCGCCCGGCACGCGCTCGTCGAGCAGCCGGCAGACGAGGCGCACGATGTCGATGTTGCGCCACTCGTTGTGGCCGCCGATGTTGTAGGTCTCGCCGAGCTGGCCGCCTTGCACCACGCGCCAGATGCCGCGGCAGTGGTCGTCGACGTACAGCCAGTCGCGGATGTTGGAGCCGTCGCCGTACACCGGGATCTTCTTCTGCTCGCGGCAGGAGCGGATGATGGTCGGGATGAATTTCTCGCCGTGCTGGAACGGGCCGTAGTTGTTCGAGCAGTTGGTGGTGGTCACCGGCAGGCCGTAGGTGTGGAAATAGGCGCGCACCAGGTGGTCGGAGCCGGCCTTGCTGGCGGAGTAGGGCGAGTTGGGCGCGTAGGGCGTGGTCTCGGTGAAGGCCGGGTCGGTGGCGCTCAGCGTGCCGTACACCTCGTCGGTGGAGATGTGGTGGAAGCGGCGCGTTTTCGCCGCCTCCTCGCGCGACAGTTTCTGCTCGCCCAGCCAGTAATTGCGGGCGGCGTCGAGCAGGGTGAAGGTGCCGACCAGGTTGGTGCGCACGAACTCGCCGGGGCCGCTGATCGAGCGGTCGACGTGCGACTCGGCGGCAAAGTGCACGACGGTGTCGATCGCGTGCTCGCGCAGCAGGCGGTCGACCAGCGGGCGGTCGCAGATGTCGCCTTGCACGAACACGTGGCGCGCGGGATCCGGCAGGCCGCGCAGGTTGTCGAGCGAACCGGCGTAGGTCAGCGCGTCGAGGTTGACGATGCGTACCTGTGCGTCATGCCCGAGCAGCCAGCGGACGAAATTGCAGCCGATGAAGCCGGCGCCGCCGGTGACGAGGATGTTCCTGGCCTGGTAACCCATGTGCGCTCCCGCTGCGAAAAACTGGTTTCGTGGTGACGATGGCTGGTTCGTGTCGACGGTTTACTGCGGTGCCTTCCAGGCCTGCAGCACCTGTTGCAGGCCGTCGCGCCAGTCGGGTGGCGGCAGCCCGAGTTCGCGGGTGGTGTCCCGCATGTCCAGCCGCGAGTTTAGCGGTCGCGGTGCCGGCAGCGGGTACTCGGCAGTGGTGATGGCATCGATCGCCGGCATCCGGGCGACGAGCCCGAGCCGGTGCGCGCCGGTGATTGCCTCGACCGCCAGCTGGTGCCAGCTGACCCAGGGCTGGCCCGCGTAATGGTAGGTGCCCCAGCGCAGCGCGTCGCCGCGGCGATGCCGCTCGGCCAGCGCGAGCAGGGCGTCGGCGATGTGCCCGGCCCAGGTCGGGCCGCCGACCTGGTCGTTGACCACCCGCAGCCGGTCGCGCTCGCCGGCCAGCCGGACCATGGTGCGCACGAAGTTGTTGCCGTGGGCGCCGAACACCCAGCTGGTGCGCAACACGAGGTGCTGCGGGCAGGTGCGCGCGGCTTCCTCGCCGGCCAGCTTGCTGGCGCCGTAGACGCCGAGCGGTGCCGGGCGATCGGCCGGCGTCCACGGGCGTTCGCCGCTGCCGTCGAACACGTAGTCGGTGGAGACGTGCAGCAGCGGGACGGCGTGCCGGGCGCAGGCGCCGGCGAGCAGGGCGACGCCGTCACGATTCACCGCGAACGCGGCGTCGCGTTCGCTCTCGGCGCGGTCGACCGCGGTCCAGGCCGAGGCGTTGATGACGATCCGTGGCTGCACGGCGGCGAATGCCCGCGCGATGCCGTTGGCATCGGTTACATCCAGTTGCGGGCGTGCCATGCCGGTGACGGCGAGCGCCGGGAACGTGGCGGCGCGCGCGACGAGTTCATGGCCAACCTGGCCGTTGCTGCCGACCACCAGCACCGGAAAAGACATGTTCACTTCCCGCGTCAGCGCGTGAAAACGGGCAGCCGTTCGCGCGGCTGGTCACGCAGGCGGGGTGCCGCCTGGTCCTTGGCGGACAGCGTGGGCGCGACGCCCATGTCCGGCCAGGCGATGCCGACCTCGGGATCGTTCCAGGCGATGCCCTGTTCCGACGCCGGGTGGTAATAGTCGGTGCACTTGTAGAGGAAATCGGCGACGTCGGACAGCACGCAGAAGCCGTGGGCGAAGCCGGGCGGCACGTACATCATCCGGTGGTCGGTGTCGTCGAGTACGGCACCGTACCACTGGCCGAAATGCGGCGAGCCGGCGCGCACGTCCACCGCCACGTCGAACACGGCCCCGCGCGAAACCCGCACCAGTTTTCCCTGCGGCTGCACCAGCTGGTAGTGCATGCCGCGCAGCACCCCACGCTGCGAGCGCGAATGGTTGTCCTGGACGAATTTCACGTCGACGCCAGCCTGTTGCAGCAGCGATTCGCGCCAGGTCTCGAGGAAGAATCCGCGCGCATCGCCGAATACCTTCGGCTCGATCAGCAGCACGCCCGGCAGCGACGTTTCGATGACCTTCATGCGCCGCGGCCCTGCAGCAGGTTGAGCAAATAGCGGCCGTAATCGTTCTTGGCCAGGGGTTCAGCCTGGCGCCGCAACTGCTCGTCGCCGATCCAGCGCTGGCGCCACGCGATCTCTTCCGGGCAGCAGATCTGCAGGCCCTGCCGCGATTGCAGGATCTGCACGAAGTTGGTGGCTTCCAGCAGCGAGGCGTGGGTGCCGGTGTCCAGCCAGGCATAGCCGCGGCCCATCAGTTCGACGTTCAGCTTGCCCGCCTCGAGGTAGGCACGGTTGACGTCGGTGATCTCCAGCTCGCCGCGCGCGCTCGGCTTGATGTCGCGGGCGATGCCGACGACGTCGTTGTCGTAGAAGTAGAGGCCGGTGACCGCGTAGTTCGACTTCGGCTGCTTCGGTTTTTCCTCGATGCTCACCGCGCGGCCGGCCTTGTCGAACTCCACCACGCCGTAGCGTTCCGGGTCGTTGACGTAGTAGCCGAACACGGTGGCGCCGCTGCGGCGCTCGTCGGCGGCGCGCAGCAGGCCGGTGAGGCCCTGGCCGTAATAGATGTTGTCGCCGAGGATCAGGCAGGAATCGTCGTTGCCGACGAAACCGGCGCCGATGATGAACGCCTGCGCCAGGCCGTCCGGGCTGGGCTGCTCGGCGTAGGACAGGTTGATGCCGAACTGGCTGCCGTCGCCCAGCAGGCGCTGGAACGAGGGCAGGTCCTGCGGCGTGGAAATCAGCAGGATGTCGCGGATGCCGGCCAGCATCAGCGTCGACAGCGGGTAATAGATCATCGGCTTGTCGTAGATGGGCACCAGCTGTTTGCTGATCGCCATCGTGATCGGGTACAGGCGGGTGCCCGAGCCCCCGGCGAGAATGATCCCCTTGCGTGCCATGACGTGCTCCTGTTGCGGCGCGGCGGGAGTCTACCACGCGACCTTGTTGGTACTTTCCGGTCGGTACTTTCCAGTCGGCACTTTCCAGCAGGTACTTTCCAGCCGGCACTTTCCGCCCGGAGCTTTCCCGTCGGCGCTTTCCGCGCCCGGCCGCTACAATGCGGCGCGTCCCGGCACAGAATCCCGGGATGGCCGGGCGCCCCTCGTCCCCGGCTGCCACCCCGCCCGCCGCCACCCCGGATACCGATGGCCCGCATCCTCTATTCCCTGCTGCTGTACCTGCTGCTGCCGGCCGTGCTGTTGCGCGTCGCGTGGCGGGCACGCCAGGCAGGGGCCGGCGGGCATGGAATTGCCGAGCGGCTGGGGTTCGTGGCGCCGGCCGCCGGCCGCCCGTTGTTGATCCATTGCGTGTCGGTGGGTGAAACGCAGGCTGCAGTGCCGCTGGTGGAAGCATTGCTGCAGCGCGGCGAGCGGCCATGGGTCACCAGCACCACGCTGACCGGCGCCGCGCGCGTGCGTGCGCAGTTCGGTGAACGCGTGGCGCACAGCTTCCTGCCGGTGGATACGCCCGGCGCCGTATCGCGATTCCTCGACCGGGTGCGGCCACGCGCGCTGCTGGTGATGGAAACCGAGATCTGGCCGAACCTGGTCGCCGCCTGCCGCGCGCGCGACGTGCCGGTGATCCTGGTCAACGCGCGGTTGTCGGAAAAGTCGGCGCGCGGTTACGCCCGTTTCGCCGGGTTCACCCGGGAGACCTTGGCCGGTTTCACGATGATCGCAGCCCAGGCCGATGCCGACGCCGCGCGCTTCCGTGCGCTCGGCGCACCGCGCGTCGAGGTCACCGGCAACCTCAAGTTCGACCAGGCGGCAGGCAGCGACACGCTGGCGCAGGCGGCGCAGTTGCGTGCCGGCTGGGGTGGCCGCCCGGCATGGATCGCTGCCAGCACGCACGCCGGCGAGGACGAGATCGTGCTGGCGGCGCATCGCGCCCTGCGCGCGCGGTTTCCGTCGTTGCTGCTGGTGCTGGTGCCGCGTCATCCCGAGCGGTTTGATGCCGTTGCCGCGCTGGCGGCACGCGAGGGAGGGGCGGTGGCGCGGCGCAGTCGCGGCGATGTCGTCGCCGCGGACACCGCGGTCTATCTCGGCGACACCATGGGCGAACTCAACCTGCTGTACGCCACGGCCGATGTCGCTTTCGTCGGCGGCTCGTTTTCAGGTACCGGTGGCCACAACCTGCTGGAACCGGCGGCGCTGGCGTTGCCGTTGTGCAGCGGGCCGAGCCTGTTCAACTTCCAGCAAATCGCCGATGCGCTGGCCGCGCGGGGCGCGCTGCAGGTGGTTGCCGACGCCGATGCGCTGGCGGGAACGGTATCCGCCTGGCTGGCCGACAATGTTGCGCGTCTTGCGGCTGGCCGCCGGGGCCGGGACTTCGTGCAGGAAAACCGCGGTGCGCTGGCGCGAACGCTGGCGCTGATCGAGCGCACGGTTTCGCGCTGAAGATCGTCGCCGCGGCCGGCGGCGTTACAGCAGGGCGCGCAACCTGGCGCGCAGTGCCGGGTCGCGCGCCGCTACGGCGATCGACGCTTCCAGCAGGCCTTCCGGCGAGCCGCAGTCGATGCGGCGACCCTCGAAGCGGAAGCCATGGAAGGACGACTGCGGGATGCAGTCGGCCAGCGCATCGGTCAGCTGGATCTCGCCGCCGGCGCCGCGCTTGCCGCGTTCCAGCATGCGCAACACCGAGGGCTCGAGGATGTAGCGGCCGATGATCGCGAGCCGCGAGGGCGCGGCTTCCGGGCGCGGCTTTTCCACCAGCCCGCGTGCGCGTGCGAGCACGCCGTCGTCATGCTCGACGTCGAGGATCCCGTAGCGCGCGGTGTCCGCCGCCGGTACTTCCTCCACCGCCGCGAGATTGCCCCCGGTTTTTTTCCACGCATCGATCATCTGCGCCAGGCAGGCGCGCGGCGCCAGTACCAGGTCGTCCGGCAGCATCACCGCGAACGGCTCGTCGCCCAGCAATGCGCGTGCGCACCACACCGCGTGGCCCAGGCCCAGGGCTTCCGGTTGCCGCACGGCGCCCAGCGATACGCCGGCCGGCAGCGTGCCGCGCGCCAGCGCCAGGGCGTCGTCCTTGTTGCGCGACTCGAGCACGCGCTCCAGTTCAGGGGCCCGGTCGAAATGGTCTTCCAGCAGCGACTTGCCGCGCGCGGTGACCAGGATCACCTCGCTGATGCCGGCGGCGGCGGCTTCCTCGACCGCGTACTGGATCAGCGGCCGGTCGAAGACCGGCAGCATCTCCTTGGGCAGGACCTTGGTAGCCGGCAGGCAGCGGGTGCCCAGGCCGGCAACCGGCAGGACGACCTTGCGGATGGTGCGGGTGGCGGACATGGGCATCCCGGCGCCGGCGTGGCGCAGTGTGGGCCGCGCCCGGGAGCGCCGGGCCGCTGTGCTAAAGTTGCGCGCATTCTAGCGCCATCGCCCCGGCGCCTTCACCACACCGTCAGCACATAAAACAACAACCCGTGGCAGTCGATTCCCTTCCCGAATGGCAGGCGCTTGCCGCCCACGCAAGAGCGGCGTCCGCCGTGCACCTGCGCCAGATGTTCGCCGACGACGCGGACCGGGTGGCGCGTTTCACGCATCGTGCCGGCCCGTTCCTGCTCGACCTCTCCCGCCAACGGCTGGACGCGGCGACACTGGAGCGCCTGCAGGCGTTCGCGGCAGCCGCCGACCTGCGCGGCTGGATCGCCCGGCTGTTCGCCGGCGAGCACGTCAACCACACCGAGCACCAGGCGGCGCTGCACATGGCGTTGCGGGTGCCGGCGGACGCTTCGTTCATCGTCGGCGGCAACGACCTGGCGCCGGCGGTGGAACGCGAGCGCATGCGCATGGCGGTGATGGTCGATCGCCTGCATGCCGGGCACTGGCGCGGCTACAGTGGCCGTGCCATCAGCGACATCGTCAACATCGGAGTCGGCGGTTCCGACCTCGGCCCGGCGATGGTGTGCGATGCGCTGCACGAATTCACCGCTGCGCGCGCCGCGAAATTGCGCGTGCATTTCGCCTCCAGCATGGATGGCAGCCAGCTCAACCGCCTGCTGCGGGTGCTGGACCCGGAGACGACGCTGTTCATCGTTTCCTCGAAATCGTTTTCCACCGCCGATACCCTCGCCAACGCGCGCACTGCCCGCGAATGGCTGCTCGCGCATTGCGCCGACGAGGCGCTGCTGCTGCGCCAGCATTTCCTGGCGGTGACCGCCAGCCCGGACAAGGCAAAGGCCTGGGGCGTCCACGAGGACAACGTGCTGCTGTTCTGGCAGTGGGTTGGCGGCCGCTACTCGCTGTGGTCGGCGATCGGTTTCCCGATCGCGGTGCAGGTCGGCATGGACGCGTTCCGCGAACTGCTCGCCGGCGCCCACTTCATCGACGAGCATTTCCGCAACGCGCCGCTTGGGCAGAACCTGCCGGTGCTGCTCGGTCTCGCCGGCGTCTGGAACACCACCTTCCTCGGCATCCGCGCGCAGGCGATCCTGCCGTACGACGGCCGGCTGGCGATGTTCCCCGCCTACCTCGAGCAGCTGGCGATGGAGAGCAACGGCAAGTGCGTCGACCGCGACGGCGCCAAGGTTGGTTACGAGACCTGCCCGGTGCTGTGGGGTGGCGTCGGCCCGAATGCGCAGCACGCGTTCTACCAGTTGCTGCACCAGGGCACGGTGCCGGTGACCTGCGATTTCATTGCGCCGGTGCGCCGCAACTTCCCGGTACCCGGCGAGCAGGCGCGGCGCGAGCTCGCGTCGCAGCACCGGCTGGCGCTCGCCAATTGCCTGGCGCAGGCGAGCCTGCTGGCGCTCGGCGATGTCGACGAGTCGCGGCCGGCGTGGCGGCATTACCACGGCAACCAGCCGTCGACGACGTTGCTGGTCGACGAGCTCAACCCGTTCACGCTCGGCGGACTGGTCGCGCTGTACGAGCACAAGGTTTTCGTCGAGTCGGTGTTGTGGAACATCAACCCGTTCGACCAGTGGGGCGTCGAACTCGGCAAGCAGGTGGCGCGCGAGACGCTGGCGGTGCTGGACGGTGATGCCGGCGCCGCCGAAGACCCGGCGACGCGCGCGCTGGCGGCGCACATTCGCCGCGTGACGCAGGATGGCAGCGCATGAAAAACCCGTCGGTAGTGGTGCATGGCAACGGGATGGCCGCACTGGTGACGGCGGCGGCGCTGGCCGGTGAAGGCCGTCGCGTTTCGCTGGTCTGCGGCAGCGCCGCGACGGCGGCGGCGGTGGCCGGCGGCGACCTGCCATTTGCCGAGCCGGGGCTGGTCGAGGCGCTGGCCGGCGCGCAGCGCAGCGGTCACCTGCGCATCGCCGGGCTGTTCGGCGAGGTGCCGCCGGCAGCAGCGGCCGGCGTTCATTTCCTCGCGCTGCAGCCGGACGAGCGGCCGCAGGCCGACGCGCTGGTCGATGCGCTGGCACGCGTCAGCGGCGACTTGCTGCTGGTCAACCAGGTCAACTTCGGCGTCGGCGTCACTGACGCGTTCGCCGCGCGCCTGCTGGCCCGGCGCGGTTCGCAGCCGCGCACGGCGGCCGTCAGCCTGCCTGATTTCCTGCGACGGGGCACCGCGCTGGCGAATTTCCGCCGGCCGGACCGCGTCATCATCGGCACCGGCGACGACTGGGCCGCCGCGTCGTTGCGCGATCTGCTGCGTTCCTGCATCGGCGACGACGTGCCGGTGCTGGTGATGCCGGCGCGCGACGCCGAGTTCACCAAGCAGGCCGTCAACGGCATGCTGGCGACCCGGCTGTCGTACATGAACGACATGGCGAACGTCGCCGACGCGCTCGGCATCGACATCGAGCATGTGCGCCTCGGCGTCGGTTCGGACGACCGCATCGGCAGTCATCACCTGCATCCGGGTTGCGGTTTTGGCGGCACCGGTTTTTACCAGGACCTGATGTCGCTGAAGGCGACGCTGGACGAGTCGGGCGCGGCATCGAAACTGGTCGATACCGCGATCGCCGTCAACGAAGAGCAGAAGGAGCTGCTGTTCCGCAAGTTGTGGCGCCACTACCACGGCCAGCTCGCCGGGCGCACGGTGGCGATCTGGGGCGTGGCGTTCAAGCCGGACACCGACCGTGTCGATCACGCGCCGTCGCTGAGCGTGGTGCGCGCGTTGCTGGCGCAGGGCGTGAAGGTGCAGGTGCACGATCCGAAGGCGCTGGGCCAGTTGCTGCTGCAGGTCGGCGACCAGCCCGGACTGGTCGCGTGCGACGATCCCTGGCAGGCAGTGACCGGCGCCGATGCATTGCTGGTGCTCACCGAGTGGCAGGTCTACCGGCAGCCGGATTTTTCCCGGCTGATGAAGGCGCTGCGCGTGCCGGTGCTGCTCGACGGGCGCAACCTCTACGATCCGCAGGCGGTGCGCGGGCACGGGTTCAGTTATTACGGCGTCGGCCGCGGCTGATTGCCGCGAGACGGCAAGCAGCCGCCAGGAAAATCCGGCGCAATAAAAAAGGGCCTCGCGGCCCTTTTTTATTGGTGCCCGTATCAGGGGGCAGGAGCCAGTGCCGGCCCTGCCGCCGGGTCGCCCGCCGGTGCGGCTGCAGCCGGCGACGGCGCGCCGGCGCCCGCGGCCGGCTGGCCGACGACGGCATTCGGATCGACGACCGGCGAACCGTTGTCGAGTGCCAGCGTGACGTTCAGCCACTGGTTGTGCGCGGTGATCGCCTCGCGGGACAGCGAGCCGGCGGCGCGGTGCAACTGCAGCAGGTCGATGATGTAGTCGTAGCGCGCGTTGGCGAGGTCGCGGCGGGCGGCGAACGCATTGCGCTGCGCCTGCAACAGGTCGACGATGTTGCGCGTTCCCACTTCATAGCCGGCCTGGGTGGCATCGAGCGCGCTCTGCGCGGAAACGATCGCCTGCTTGCGGGCGGCCACGCGCAGCACGTCGGCCTGCACCACCTGGTACTGCGTGCGTGCACCTTCAACCGCGTTGATCTCCGCCGCGCGCAGGTTTTCCTGGGCGGCATCGCTCTCGGCGTAGGCCTGCTTGCGCTTCGAGGTGATGGCGCCGCCGGCGAACAGCGGCCACTCGACGCGGATGCCGATGCTCTGCGAAGAGATGTCGACCTCGGACGGTGACGGGCCGGACGAGCCGGAGGTGTCGAGGGTCTCCGTCTCGGCGATGCGCGCGTAGGCGTCGACGGTCGGCAGGTGGCCGGCACCGGCGGCGCGGGCCGACTGGTGGGCGGCACGGGCGGCGTGGCGGGCGGCAATCAGTTGCGAATTGCCCTCGCGCGCCTTCGCGGCCCAGGCTTCGGCGCCTTCCGGCGGTGGCAGTTCGGCCGGCATGTCCTCGCCGGGGAATGCGAGCTGGGTGTAGCGCTTGCCCGTCAGTGTCTGCAGGCGCGCGCGCGCCACCGACAGCTGGCTCTCGGCGACGATCAGCCCGACTTTCGCCAGGTCGTAGGCCGCCTGCGTTTCGTGCACGTCGGTGATGGCGATCAGGCCGACGTGGAAGCGCTGCTTCGCCTGCTCAAGCTGACGTGCCAGCGCCGTCTCCTCGGCGCGGGCATAGGCCAGTTGCTCGGAGGCGCGCAGCACGCCGAGGTAGGTCTCGGTGACACGCACCAGGAACTCCTGCTCGGCGTTCACCAGCTCGGCATCGACCTGCGAGCGCGAGGCGCGCGCCGTCTGGTAGGTGAACCAGCGGTCGAAGCGCAGCAGCGGCTGGGTGGCCTGCAGCGCCAGCACGGTCTCGTCGTAATCGGTGGTGTAGCCCGGCGTGCCGGAGACTTCCCGCTCGTTCTGGCTGATGTCGCCGCTGGCGACCACGCTCGGCAGCAGGCCGGAGCGGCCCTGCGTCAGCACCTGCTTGCGGGCCTCGTAGGAGGCGCGCACCGCGCTCCACTGCGGATCGTTGGCATCGGCGGCGGCGAGCACGTCGACGAGATTCTCGGCATTCGCCGTCATCGCCAGCCCGAGCAGGCTGGCCACCGCCAGCGGACGCAAGGCATGGTGCAGGCGCGGGGCGGTTCGCAGGACATCGGGATACAGGGGCATGGCAACCTCGTCTACGGATGGCGCGGCCATCATGTGGCAATTCGGCAGGGGTCTCAACGGTACGGCTGTGCGACACGATGACGGCGTAATTGGGCGGGCCGCCGCCGTAAAATTGCGGCTGCCGGGACCGGGGCCTATAGTGGGGCCCGATTCGCCGGCATCAATCCGAAATATCCGCATTTTTTCCAGAGATCACCCGTGAACGCCAGCACGCCGGAAGACCTTGCCCTCGCCGCCGCCCTCGATGCCGACCTGGTGAAGCCGTTTCCCGGCTCGCACAAGGTTTACGTGCAGGGCTCGCGGCCGGATATCCGGGTGCCGATGCGGGAGATTTGCCAGGCGGCGACGCCGACCGGGCACGGTGGCGAGCAGAACCCGCCGATCACCGTCTACGACACGTCCGGCCCGTATACCGACCCGGCGGTGAAGATCGATTTGCGCCAGGGCCTGCCGCCGCTGCGCGCGGCGTGGATTGCCGACCGCGGCGACACCGAGCAGCTTCCCGGCATCAGTTCGCACTACGGTCGCGAGCGTCTCGGCGATGCATCGCTGGACGCGCTGCGTTTTCCGTCGCTGCAGGCGCCGCGCCGGGCGAAGGCCGGCCGCAACGTCACCCAGATGCACTATGCGAAGCAGGGCATCGTCACGCCGGAGATGGAGTTCGTCGCGATCCGCGAGAACGCGAAGTTGCAGGAGGCGCTCGCTTCCGGGCTGATCACCCACCAGCATCCCGGCCACGACTACGGTGCGGCGATCCCGAAGGTTATCACCCCGGAGTTCGTGCGCGACGAGATCGCGCGCGGCCGCGCCATCATCCCGGCCAACATCAACCACCCGGAAATCGAGCCGATGATCATCGGCCGCAATTTCCTGGTGAAGATCAACGCCAACATCGGCAACTCGGCGCTGGTCTCCGACATCGGCGAGGAAGTCGCCAAGATGGCGTGGGCGATCCGCTGGGGTGGCGACACGGTGATGGACCTGTCCACCGGCAGGAACATCCACGAGACGCGCGAGTGGATCCTGCGCAACTCGCCGGTGCCGATCGGCACGGTGCCTATCTACCAGGCGCTGGAGAAGGTCGACGGCATCGCCGAGAACCTGACCTGGGAAATCTTCCGCGACACGCTGGTCGAGCAGGCCGAGCAGGGCGTCGATTACTTCACCATCCACGCCGGCGTGTTGCTGCGTTACGTGCCGCTCACTGCCAGCCGCGTCACCGGCATCGTCAGCCGCGGCGGTTCGATCATGGCCAAGTGGTGCCTGTCGCACCACAAGGAGAATTTCCTCTACACGCACTTCGAGGAAATCTGCGAGATCATGAAGGCGTACGACGTCTCGTTCTCGCTGGGCGACGGCCTGCGCCCGGGCTGCATCGCCGATGCCAACGACGCCGCGCAGTTCGGCGAGCTCGAAACGCTCGGCGAGTTGACGAAGATTGCCTGGAAGCACGACGTGCAGGTGATGATCGAGGGTCCGGGCCACGTGCCGATGCACCTGGTGAAGGCCAACATGGACAAGCAGCTGGCGCACTGCCACGAGGCGCCGTTCTATACCCTGGGTCCGCTGACCACCGACATCGCCCCGGGCTACGACCACATCACCAGCGCGATCGGCGCGGCGATGATCGGCTGGTTCGGCACCGCCATGCTCTGCTACGTCACGCCGAAAGAGCACCTCGGCCTGCCCGACCGCAAGGACGTGAAGGACGGCATCATTGCCTACAAGATCGCTGCACACGCCGCCGATCTCGCCAAGGGCCATCCCGGCGCGCAATTGCGCGACAACGCATTGTCCAAGGCCCGTTTCGAGTTCCGCTGGGAAGACCAGTTCAACCTCGGTCTCGACCCGGATACCGCCCGCGAATTCCACGACGAGACGCTGCCGAAGGACGCGCACAAGGTCGCGCACTTCTGCTCGATGTGCGGCCCGAAGTTCTGCTCGATGAAGATCACCCAGGACGTGCGCGACTACGCTGCCGCCCAGGGCGTGGCGCCGGAGCAGGCGGCGGCGGTCGGCATGGAGGAAAAAGCCGTGCAGTTCCGCGAGGCCGGCGCCCAGGTCTACCGGAAGCTCTGACGTGCCTGTCCGGCAGCCGTTCACCGACGCCGATTGCGAACTCGTCGCCCGCGAACCGCTGTACCGCGGATTTTTCCGCCTCGAGCGTTACCGCGTCCGCCACCGGTTGTTCGCCGGCGGCTGGACTGAAACCTTCCAGCGCGAGGTATTCGTCCGCCACGAGGCGGCGGTGGTCATGCTGTTCGATCCGGCGCGCGACGTGGTGGTGATGATCGAGCAGTTCCGCGCGCCGGCGATCGGCAAGGTGGCCAATCCCTGGTTGCTGGAGCTGGTGGCCGGGCTGGTCGACAAGGACAACGAATCGCCGGACGACGTCGCGCGCCGGGAAGCGGTGGAAGAGGCCGGCTGCGAAATCCTCGCGCTGCTGCCGATCGCCCGCTACCTGCCGAGCCCGGGCGCCTGCGACGAACTGGTACACCTGTATCTCGGGCTGGTCGACAGCGAGGGTGTCGGCGGCATCCACGGGCTGCCGGACGAGCACGAGGACATCCGCGTGCACTGCGTGACGGTCGCCGAGGTGCGGGCGATGCTCGAATCCGGCCAGTTGAACAACGCGGCCACGCTGATTGCCGTGCAGTGGTTGCTGCTCAATCGCGCGCGCATCCCGGCGCTGGCGGCCGCGGCGGAGGCGGCGCCGTGAAGCACCGCATCGTGCTGCGCGTGGTGCCGCAATCGGACTCGCCGCGCGCCGCCGTGCTGCGCAACCTGTTGGCGTTGGCCGAGGCCAACTACGCGCTGCTGATGCGGGTGTTGCCGGCACTGCGCGAGCAGGACCGGTTCGAATTCGGGGTGACCGGTCCGTCCGGGGTGCATGCCGAGGTCCGGGTGACGGTCCGGGTGACGGTCCGGGAGCGGGGTCCGTTCACCACCCTGATCGACCTGGTGGAGACCCATGCCACCGACGGCTGGGTGGCGCCGATGCAGGCCACCGTGCGGCTGAGCCACGATGCCCGGGTGGCGGAGGTCACCGAGTTCCGCCGGCAGCGGCGCCTGCAGGCCCGTTACCCCTACCCCAACCCGGAAATGCTGCACCCCGACGAGAAACTGCAGGTCAATCGCCTGCTGGGCGAGTGGCTGCAGCATTGCCTGCGCTGGGGCGAGGCCCCTTGCCCGGTTTGAGGGCACTGGCCGGGAGCGGTACTGGTTCACACGCCACATCAGCAAAGTGGCCTATCTACTGGAAAAGTCTCAGGGTCTTCGGTTATAAGATCGACGTTTCTTTCAGGGAATCCCTACTTTGGCACGTGACGCAGGCCGGCCCCTGCGGGTCGTCCAGTTCTCCGACTCTCACCTGTTCGCGAGCACTGACGGCAAGTTGCTGGGCCTCAACACGGACGACAGCCTGAACCGGGTACTGGACCTGATTGCCAGCGAACAGCCGGCGATCGATCTGCTGCTCGCCACCGGCGACCTCGCGCAGGATGCGACTCCCGCGGCGTACCACCGTTTGCTGCAGAAGCTCGAGCGTTTCGGCAACGTTCCCTGCTACTGGCTCGAAGGCAACCATGACGTCACCGAGCCGATGCGCGATTCGCTGCCGGATCCGCACAAGCTTTCGCCCTGCGTGGTGAAGTTGCCGGGCTGGGATGTCGTCATGCTCGATTCGACGATCCCGCACGAAGTTCCCGGCTTCCTCCATGAAGACGATTTCGAATTCCTCGAAGCGTCGCTCAAGGCCGCGAAAGGCCGCCATGTGCTCGTTTGCCTGCATCACCAGCCGGTGCCGATGGGCTGTGCCTGGCTCGATACCCAGATCGTCGGCAACGCCGACCGTTTCTTCGCCATCCTCGATCGTCACCCGAACGTGCGCGCCGTGATCTGGGGCCACGTGCACCAGGAATTCGAAGGCGAGCGCAAGGGTGTGAAGCTGATGTCGGTGCCGTCCACCTGCGTGCAGTTCAAGCCGAATTCGTACGACTTCGCCATCGATGACACCGCGCCCGGCTACCGCTGGCTGGATCTCCACGCCGACGGAAAAATCACCACCGGCGTGTCGCG
>JBKHWA010000115.1:0-4284 GCA_046566765.1 Gammaproteobacteria bacterium | reverse complement strand
GTGATCCGCAACGACAGCGCCGCCGCGGCCGCCGACGAGAACGCCGACCAGTGGAAGCAGTCGTTCCTGCGCGCGCCCTACCTGCGCGATGAGCTGGCGCGCATGGGCTATATCAGCGAGACCTTCGAGACCTGCACCACCTGGGCGAATTTCCCGGCGTACGACGCGGCGATCCGCGCCGCCGCGCAGCGTGCGTTCGCGCAGACCACCGGCCAGGGGCTGGTGACCTGTCGCTTCACCCACCTGTATCCCGATGGCCCGGCGCCGTACTACACGATCATCGCGCCGTCGCAGCGCGGGCAGCAGCTCGCGCACTGGGATGCCATCAAGCAGGCGGTGTCGCAGGCGATCGTCGATCACGGCGGCACCATCACCCACCACCACGCGGTCGGCAAGGATCACCGGCCGTTCTACCTCGCGCAGAACGCGGCGCTGTCGCTGGAAATGCTGAAGGCGGCGAAGCGCGCAGTGGATCCGGCGGGGATCATGAACCCGGGGACGTTGCTGCCCGGCTGATGGCTGTCGGGTTAACAGTTTCCCGGCTGGTGGCTACCGGGTGGGTGCTGCCGTGCTGATGCGGCGAGCGTGATTGTTGCGAAGCGAACCGCCTGCGAGAATGCGCCCGCCCGGAAGTAAGGGCGCCACCGGAAGAAACTTGCGATGACCGAATTCCGCTCCATCGAATTCCTTTATGCCCGCGACGGCGAATTTTTCGTGCCGACGGAAGTCGGCGGCAGCCCGTGGCATCCGTCGGTGCTGCACGGCGGCACTGCCACCGGCCTGCTCGGCCACGCGGTGGAGGCGCTGGTGCCGCCCGGTTACGTCGTCACCCGCCTGACCATGGACCTGGTGCGTCCGGTGCCGAAGGCGCCGCTGGCGGTCAGCGCGAAGGTCGCGCGCGACGGGTCGCGGCTGAAAGTCATCGAGGTCGACGTCACGCACAACGGCAAGACGGTTTGTCGCGCCGCCGCGGTGCTGATCAAGGCGATGAAGATCACGCTGCCGGATTACGCGCCGGTGCCGCACGCGCCGCCGCCGGGCCCGGAAGGGCTGGTGAAATTCTCGATCCAGGAAATGCTCGACGCGAAGGGTCTGTCGATCCCGCGCGGCCTGCACTCGCGGGTCGAGGTGTACGCGAAGGAGTTGTGGGCCGAGCGCGGTCGCAACATGAGCTGGCTGCGGTTGCCGGTGGAAATCGTGCAGGGCGAGCCGCTGACGCCGTTTTCGCGCGTGTGCCTGCTGTGCGATCTCGGCAACGGCGTGGCGCAGCTGAACCTCGGCAACGCCGTCGGCATGATCAACGCCGATGTCACGCTGTCGCTGTTCCGGTTGCCGGCCGGCGAGTGGATCGGCTTCGAGTCGGAAGCGCAGGTGCAACCCACCGGTACCGGCATCGTGCACTCGACGCTGTACGACGCCGCGGGTTCGTTTGGTTATGTGTTGCAGTCGGTGATGGCGAACGGCGAGTTCGCCGGTTGATCACTCGCGGTTCGCCGGCGGTACGCGCGGCTCGCCGGCGGTCAGCCGCATGCGGGTGAGCCGCGCCAGCGGCAGGTGCACGCTCACCTGCAGGCCGCCACCGTCGCGGTTCGCCAGCTTCACCGTGCCGCCGTGCATCTGCGCGATGCGCCGCACGATCGCCAGCCCGAGACCGCTGCCCTGGGTGGTGCGCGCCTTGTCGCCGCGCATGAACGGTTCCAGCACCTCGGCCATTTCGCTTTCCGGGATGCCGGGCCCGCGGTCGGCCACCGAGACCACGATCTCGTCGCGCAATGCGCGGGTGGCGATCGTCACCTTGCCTTCCTTCGCGTAGCGGAAGGCGTTGGTGACCAGGTTGTCGACCAGCCGCTTCATCGCCAGCCGCTTGAAGGCGAAGCGCGGCAACTCTTCCAGGTCCACCTCGATCCGCGCCTGGTCGTGGTGGCTGGCCACCTGCTGCACCAGCTCGTTGAGGTCGCCGGATTCCACCGGCTCGTCGCGGCCGTCGCGGATGTAGGAGATGAACTGCTCGAGGATGGCATCCATGTCGGCGATGTCGCCGATGATGCCGTCGCGCAGTTCGGGATCGTCGAGGAACTCCGCGGACAGGCGGATGCGGGTCAGTGGCGTGCGCAGGTCGTGCGAGACGCCGGCCAGCAGCAGTTCGCGATCCTTGCGTGAGCGCTCGAGGTCGGACGCCATGCGGTTGAACACGTGGTTCACCTGGCGGAACTCGAACGGGGCGCGGGTTTCGTCGAGTTGCGGCATGGTTTCACCGCGGCCGACGCGTTGCGCCGCCTGCGACAGCCGTCGCAGGTGGCGGTTGAGCTGGCTGGAAATGAAGAACGCGGCCAGCAGCGCCAGTACCGGGAACACGATGGTGTAGCCGATGATCACGAAGCGGTCGTACTGGCGCAGGAATTTCCACGGCACGATCAGCCAGGTGTCGCCGAAGCTCGGCGCATGCACCCACACCACCGGCGACTTGCGGAATTCCAGCCGGACTTCCACCGGCTCGTGCAGGCCGTTGGCGACTTCCTGCGCGTACGCCTCCACCACGTAGTCGAGGAACGGGTAGCTGGCGTGCTGCGGCAATTCGCCGGGCTGCGGGATGCGGGCATCGATGCCGGTGGCGCGCTGCAACGCGTCGCGCGTGCGCTCGGTGCCGTACTCGCGCTGCGGGTGGAAGTGGTTGTTGGCCTGCAGCACCGTGAACTGCGCGTAGGCGCGCACGCTGGGCAGGTACTGGTTGTCGAGGAAGAACAGGAAGGAGAGGAACTGGCTGGTGGAAATCACCAGCAGGATCACGATGGTCGTTCGCCAGAACGCGGTGCGCGGCACCAGGCGGAAGCGCCGCAGCCAGCGCATCGGCGAGCCTGCCATCAGGCGCCGTCCGGCACGAACACGTAACCCACGCCCCACACCGTCTGGATGTAGCGCGCGTTCGACGGGTCATCCTCGACGATGCGGCGCAGGCGCGAGACCTGCACGTCGATCGAGCGCTCCATCGCGCTCCACTCGCGGCCGCGGGCGAGGTTCATCAGCTTGTCGCGGGTGAGCGGTTCGCGCGGGTGCATCACCAGCGCCTTCAGCACCGCGAACTCACCGGTAGTGAGCGGCACCGAATCGTTGCCGCGGAACAGGCTGCGGGTGGAGAGATCGAGGCGGAACGGGCCGAAGGTGACCACTTCCTGCTTCTGGCTCGGCGCGCCGGGCACTTCCTTTACCTGCCGGCGCAGCACCGCCTTGATGCGGGCGGCCAGTTCGCGCGGATTGAACGGCTTGGGCAGGTAATCGTCGGCGCCGGATTCCAGGCCGGTGATGCGGTCGCCCTCGTCGCCCTTGGCGGTGAGCATGATGATCGGCATCGTGCTGCCTTTTTCGCGCAGCCGCTGGCAGATGCTGAGGCCGTCCTCGCCGGGCAGCATCAGGTCGAGCACGACCAGGTGGTAGATCTCGCGCGCCAGCGCGCGGTCCATCTGCTCGCCGTCGCCGACGGCCTTGACGGCATAGCCCTCTTCCTCGAGGAAGCGCTGCAACAGGTTGCGCAGCCGGGCGTCGTCGTCGACGACCAGGATCTTCTCGGTGGGGGCTTCGCGGGTCTCGGGGGTACTGCTCATGCGCTTGGGCTTGTCCTGCGTGGCGCCGGGCGTGCTGCCGGGCGTTGGTGCCGGGAAATCATGCCGGGACCGGTCGCCGGCGGGGTGGCGCCATCCTGCAATCCCGTCGCCGGGGCGGCAAGGGGGCGGAGAGCCCCTGCGCGGCCGCCGGCCGGTATCGCGCGGCCTCCGGGCGGCATGCCGTCCGTCGGCACCATGTTATGATCCCGCGGCCGGTCAATCCGGGCGGTCCTGCCGACCCGATACCAATAACAGACCGGCTCCTGGGAGGGAGTGAATGGCGCGCATCCTGGTGGTCGACGATTCGCCGACCCAACTCGCGAACCTGGTCAAGATCCTCGAATCCGCCGGTCACCAGACCATCACTGCCGACAACGGCATGAAGGGCGTCGAGGTGGCCGAGTCACACAAGCCGGACCTCATTCTCATGGACGTGGTGATGCCGGAGCTCAACGGCTTCCAGGCCACCCGCAAGATCACCAAGAACCCGAAGACCGAGCACATCCCGGTCATCCTCGTCACCACCAAGGACCAGGAGACCGACAAGGTCTGGGGCGAGCGCCAGGGCGCCAGCGCCTACGTGACCAAGCCGCCCAACGAGGCGGAACTGCTCGGCAAGATCAACGAACTGCTCGCCCGCTAACCAGCGGCCAGCGGGACCCCGGGGCCGGGGCAGTCCTCCACG
>JBKHWA010000114.1:0-9216 GCA_046566765.1 Gammaproteobacteria bacterium | reverse complement strand
CGCGCGTCGACCATCAGGATGGCGACGTCGGCGGTGGAGGCGCCGGTCACCATGTTGCGGGTGTACTGCTCGTGCCCCGGCGTGTCGGCGACGATGAACTTGCGCTTGTCGGTGGAGAAGAACCGGTAGGCGACATCGATGGTGATGCCCTGCTCGCGCTCGGCGGCGAGGCCGTCGACCAGCAACGCGAAATCGATCTGATCGCCCTGGGTGCCCCACTTCTTCGAGTCGGCTTCCACCGCCGCCAGCTGGTCCTCGAACAGCATCTTCGATTCGTAAAGCAGGCGGCCGATCAGCGTGCTCTTGCCGTCGTCGACGCTGCCGCAGGTGATGAAGCGCAGCAGGCTCTTGTGCTCGTGCGACTTGAGATATTTCTCGATGTCGGTGGCGATCAGGTCGGATACGTGTGCCATGTCAGAAATACCCTTCCTGCTTCTTCTTCTCCATCGACGCCGACTGGTCGTGGTCGATCATCCGGCCCTGGCGCTCGGAATGCCGCGTGAGCAGCATCTCCTGGATGATCGCCGGCAGCGTGTCGGCGGTGGATTCGATCGCGCCGGACAACGGGTAGCAGCCGAGCGTGCGGAAGCGCACCTTCTTCAGCATCGGCTGCTCGCCCGGCTTCAGGCGCATGCGCTCGTCGTCGACCATGATCAGCGTGCCGTCACGCTCGACCACCGGGCGCTCCTTCGCGAAGTACAGCGGCACGATGGGAATGTTCTCGAGGTAGATGTACTGCCAGATGTCCAGCTCGGTCCAGTTGGAGAGCGGGAACACGCGGATCGACTCGCCCTTGTGCTTGCGTGCGTTGTACAGCTTCCACAGTTCCGGGCGCTGGCTCTTCGGGTCCCAGCGGTGCTCGGCGGAACGGAACGAGAAAACGCGCTCCTTGGCGCGGGATTTCTCCTCGTCGCGGCGGGCGCCGCCGAACGCGGCGTCGAAGCCGTACTTGTCGAGCGCCTGCTTGAGGCCCTGGGTCTTCATCACGTCGGTGTGCACGGCGGACCCGAAATCGAACGGGTTCATGTCCATCGCCACGCCTTCCGGGTTGATGTGCACCAGCAGGTCCATGCCGGACTCGCGGGCCATGCGGTCGCGCATCGCGTACATGTCGCGGAACTTCCAGCGGGTGTCCACGTGCAGCAACGGGAACGGCGGCACTGCCGGGAAGAACGCCTTGCGCGCCAGGTGCAGCATCACCGCGCTGTCCTTGCCGATCGAGTACAGCATCACCGGGTTGTCGGCCTCGGCGACGACCTCCCGCATGATGTGGATGCTCTCGGCTTCGAGCCGCTGCAGGTGGGTAAGTGACATCGCCGGACCTCGGGATTCAGGCACTGGAAACGGGGGTGCACACAAGGCGGGGCACGATAGCGGAGCGGCCGGCCAGCGGCCAGTAATCCCCGGCTCTAAGCCGCAAACCCGGCGGAATAAGCGGCGGCCGCTGCTCAGGCGCCGTCGCCCACGAACGGGTTGTGGCGGCGCTCGTCGCCGAAGGTGCTCATCGGGCCGTGGCCGGGGATGAAGGCGACGTCGTCGCCCAGCGGGAACAACTTGCCGCGGATCGAGTCGACCAGTTGCCGGAAGTTGCCGCCCGGGAAATCGGTGCGGCCGATCGAGTTCTGGAACAGCACGTCGCCGACCACAGCCAGGCGATCGGCCGGCGAGAAAAACACCACGTGGCCCGGGGTGTGGCCCGGGCAGTGCTTCACCTCGAGCCGGGTGTTGCCGACGGTGACGGTGTCGCCGTCGTGCAGCCAGCGGTCCGGGGTGAACGACTTCGCCGGCGGGAAGCCGAACATCCGGCCCTGCTCCGGCAACTGCTCGATCCAGAAACGGTCGCCCTCGTGGGGCCCCTCGATCGGCACCCCCAGCTTTGCCGCCAGGTCGGCAGTGGCGCCGGCGTGGTCGATATGGGCATGGGTCAGCAGGATCTTCTCCACCGTGGCGCCGGCCTCGGCCACCGCGCCGAGGATCTCGTCGATGTCGCCACCCGGGTCGACCACCGCCGCCCGCCCGGTCTGGTCGCAGACCAGCAGCGAACAGTTCTGCTCGAACGGGGTGACGGGAACGATGGTGACGCGCATGGGCGGTCTCGGCGGCTTCCGGGCGGGGCGGCATGATAGCGCGGGCATACCGTATCCTTCCCGGCCATGATCAATCCCGACTTCGTCATCTACCTGGTAGTGACCGGTTACGGCGACGACCCTGCCCCGGTCAGTGCCGCGCTGGGGCTGGACCCCAGCGCGGCCTGGGTACGTGACGAGCCCTTCAGCGCCGCCTTCCCCGAAGCCCGCCGGCTGCGCAGCCAGTGGATGCTCGCCAGCGGCCTGCCGGCAGACGCGCTGTTCCGCGACCACTGCCGCGCACTGCTCGACCAGCTGGAGCCGCGCGCCAGCCGGTTGCGCGATATCGCCGGCCGCTGGCACGTGTCGCTGGTAGTCGGCCAGTTCTACCATCACGGCGACCCGGCGCTGTACCTCGACGAGGAAACCGTGCAACGCTTCGCCGCGCTCGGCCTCGACGCCAGCTTCGACCAGATCACCCATGCCCCCGGTCACGGCACGCCGCTCCAGCGCGAGGGCGACGACAGCGAACTTTCGGAGCGATACCCATGACCGGCAACAACATTGTCTGGCATCCGCACGCCGTCACCCACGCGATGCGGGCGCAACAAAAGAACCAGCGGCCACTGATGCTCTGGTTCACCGGTCTCTCCGGCGCCGGCAAGTCGACGGTTGCCAATGCGCTGGAATCCTGGCTGTTCGACCACGGCTTCCACACCTACCTGCTGGACGGCGACAACGTCCGCCACGGACTGAACAAGGACCTCGGCTTCTCCGACAAGGACCGCGTCGAGAACATCCGCCGCATCGGCGAGGTGGGCAAGCTGATGGTCGATGCCGGGCTGATCTCGCTGAGCGCGTTCATCTCGCCGTTCCGCGCCGACCGCCAGATGGTGCGCAGCCTGTTCACGCCCGGCCAGTTCGTCGAGGTGTACGTGTCGACGCCGATCGCTGTCTGCGAACAGCGCGACCCGAAGGGCCTCTACCAGAAGGCGCGCGCCGGCGCGATCCGCCAGTTCACCGGCATCGACTCGCCGTACGAAGCGCCGACCGACCCGGAAATCGTGATCGATACCAGCCGACAGGATGTCGAGGCCGCGACGCTGACGGTGGTCGAGTACCTGCGCACCGTCGGCGCCATTCCCCGCTGACCCCGCCGGCAAGCCGCCATGACACTTTTCCGCCACCGCGCCGACATCCCCGCCGTGCTCTACGTGCTGGCGGTGTTCGCGCTGCAACTCACGGTGTTCTTTACCATCGACGACCTCTGGCTCGCTGCCGGCTGCGCGTTCGTGCTGATGCTCGCGCAGGTGTCGTGCGGTGCCATCTGCCACAACCACCACCACGTGAACATCTTCACCTGGCGGCCACTCAACCGGCTGCTCGAAGTGGTCATGTACCTGCAGACCGGCACCAGCCCGTACTCGTGGACCATCCACCACAACATCGGCCACCACCACGACTACCTGCACCCGGAGCGCGACCCGTCCGCCTGGCAGCACCCTGACGGACGGCCGATGAGCCGGCTCTATTACGACTTCGTGCAGGCAGCGCGCATCTACCCGGAAATCTGGCGCATCGGCCGCTCGCACCCGATCCCGTTCGCGCGCTTCAAGCGGATGTTCGTGATCAGCAACCTGGTGCTGCTCGGTTTCCTGCTGGCCGACCCGGTGATGGCGCTGATCGTGTTCGTGGCGCCGATGCTGATCCTGCTGGTGCTGCTGCTGGACAACACCTACCTGCAGCACTCGAACCTCGCGCTCGACAACCACCTCGTCGCCTCGCGCAGCGTCGAGAACCGGCTGTACAACCTCACCAGCTGGAACCTCGGCTACCACGTGGCACACCACATGAAGCCCGGCATCCACTGGACCGAGTTGCCGGCGCTGCACGCGAAGATCCGCCCGCAGATCCCGCCGCACCTGATCACCACCAGCGTGTTCGGCCTGCCGAGCAAGGCCGAGCGCGCCCTGCGCGCGCAGGAAAAAGTACGGACCGGCACCGCCTCGGGAGGCTGACCCATGTCCTGCTGCCAATACGTATCGCTGCAACAACTCGTGATCATGATCGAGCGCCTGCGCGGCAACGCGCTGGATGCCGCCGAGCGCGCGGAGCACGAGCGTTTCTTCCTCAAGTGCGTGCCAACGCCGGAAGCGCTCGCCCTGGTGCTGGACCCGGCGCACCACCCGGCCAACCCGCGCCCCGGCAGCGTGCCGTCGGCCGAGGAACTCGCGCGCATAGTCGTCGCCATGCCGCGCGCCTGACCACCCACTTCGCAAGGAGTCGCCCCATGCCCTCGTTCGATACCGTTTCCGAGATCAACCACCACGAGGTCGCCAACGCCATCGACCAGGCGGCGCGCGAGATCGAGCAGCGATTCGACCTGCGCGGCACCGGCGCCGCGGTGAAACTCGAGAAGGCCGTCATCACCTGCATCGCCACTGCCGATTTCCAGCTCAAGCAGGTACGTGAAATCGTCGAGGCGAAGCTGATCAAGCGGGGCATCGACATCAGCTGCCTGGACGAGGGAAAGGTCGAGGGTGCCGGCAAGGAATTGCGGCAAACCATCACCGTGCGCGAAGGCATCGACCAGGAGCATGCGAAGAAGATCGTCGCCCTGATCAAGGACGCCAAGCTGAAGGTGCAGGCATCGATCCAGGGCGACAAGGTGCGCGTCACCGGCAAGAAGCGCGATGACCTGCAGGAAGCCATCGCGCTGATGCGCGAGGGCAAGATCGGGATCCCGCTGCAGTTCAACAACTTCCGGGACTGAAATTCCCGATGTCGCAACCACCGCTCGTTGTCGACCTCGACGGCACCCTGCTTCGCTCCGACCTGTTGCTGGAAACTGCCGTGGCGTTCGTGCGCAGCGAACCGCTATCGGTGCTCAAGCCACTCGGCTGGCTGGCCGGCGGCAAGGCTGCACTGAAGGAGCAGCTCGCGCGCGCTACCGACATCGACGTCACCGTGCTGCCCTACGACGACGCCGTCCTCGCGCGGCTCGCGGCGGAAAAGCGCGACGGGCGCCGGCTGGTCCTCGCAACCGCCAGCCACGAACTGCTGGCCGAGCGCGTCGCCACCCACCTCGGCCTGTTCGACGAAGTGCTGGCGACCGCCGACGGCCACAACCTGTCCGCGCACAACAAGCGCGACACACTGCTCGCCCGCTTTGGCGACAAGGGTTTCGACTACCTCGGGAATTCCGCCGACGACCTGCCGGTGTGGGCCGCAGCGCGCCAGGCATGGCTGGTCAACGCCAGCAGCGCCGTCGAGCGTCGCGCACGCGCGCAAGGCAACGTCACCGGGGTGATTGGCCGGCCGGCGGCCGGCACGCAGCAGTGGCTGAAGGCGCTGCGCCTTCATCAGTGGCCGAAAAACCTGCTGATCTTCGTACCGCTGCTGGCCGCACACCGGCTGACCGACCCCGCGCTGGTCTGGCAGGGCGTGCTGGCGTTCCTGTTCTTCGGGCTGTGCGCATCCAGCGTCTACCTGCTCAACGACCTGCTCGACCTCGCCGACGATCGTCATCACCCGGCAAAACGCCAGCGCCCGTTTGCCGCCGGCCACCTGTCGATCGGTGCCGGCCTGCTTGCATTCCCGGCGTTGCTGGCCGGCGCGTTCGCCGGCGCACTGCTGTTGTTGCCGACGGAATTTGCCGGCGTGCTCGCCGCCTATTACCTCGTCACGCTCACCTACTCGCTGGTGCTGAAGCGCCACATGGCGGTCGACGTCATCACCCTGGCGATGCTCTACACGCTGCGCATCGTCGCCGGTGCCGCCGCGCTGGGGCTGTCGCCCACCTCGTGGATGCTCGCCTTCTCGATGTTCATCTTCCTCAGCCTGGCGCTGATCAAGCGCTACACCGAGTTGCACGACGCGCAACGCCGCGGCCACAACGGGAAGGCGCGCGGACGTGGCTACTACGCCGACGACCTGCCGATGGTGTCGTCGCTGGGCGCGGCCTCCGGCTACCTGGCGGTGATGGTGCTGGCGCTGTACATCGACGACCAGGCCACCGCCGCGCTGTACACCCACCCGCAACTGATCTGGCTCGCCTGCCCGCTGCTGCTGTTCTGGATCACCCGCGCCTGGATGCTGGCGCACCGCGGGCAGATGCACGACGACCCGGTGATCTTCGCCATCCGCGACCGCACCAGCCTCGTGACCGGCGCGTTGTTCGGCCTGGTGTTCTGGATCGCCGCGTGAAGCAGCCGCTGCGCTCCTGGGGCAACCACCCGGCCACGGCCCAGACCGGGCAACCCGTGCACTGGCGCGACGAGGTGCCGGCGGTGCTCGCGGCGGTCGCCCGCGTGCACGGCGACACCCTGGCCTACGGCAACGGCCGCAGCTACGGCGACAGTTGCATCGCCGCCAGCGAACACGCGCTGCAGTTGCGCGGGCTCGACCGCTTCATCGCCTTCGACCGCGAGCAAGGCATCCTGCGCGCGGAGGCCGGCGTCACGCTCGGCGAGATCCTTGCGCTGGCGATCCCGCACGGCTGGTTCTTGCCGGTGACTCCCGGTACGCAGTTCGTCACCCTCGGCGGCGCCATCGCCAACGACGTGCACGGCAAGAACCATCACCGGCGCGGCACCTTCGGCCGCCACGTCCGCCAGTTCGGGCTGCTGCGCAGCGGCGAAACCGGGCACACCTGTTCGCCGGCAACGAACAGCGAACTGTTCGCCGCCACCATCGGCGGCCTCGGTCTCACCGGGATCATCACCTGGGCGGAAGTCGCGCTGATGCCGGTGCGCTCGTCGCAGGTCGATACGCTCACCGTCCGCTTCGATTCGCTGGCGGAGTTCTTCGCGCTGTCGGCCGAACTCGATCCGCAGCACGAATACAGCGTGGCCTGGATCGACTGCCTCGCCGACGGCTCCCGCGCCGGCCGCGGCGCGTTCAGTGCCGGCGACCATGCCGTCGACGGCCCGCTGTCGGTGGCTGGCACGTCGGCACTGCGCCTGCCGTTCACCCCGCCATTCTCGCTGGTGAACGCGGCAACGCTGCGCGCCTTCAACACGGCGTACTGGCACCTGCAACCGGCACGCCGCCGCGCACGGCGACGCGACTACGCACCGTTTTTTTACCCGCTCGACGGCATCCGCGACTGGAATCGCGGCTACGGCCCCGGCGGTTTCCAGCAATACCAGTGCGTCATCCCGGAAGCAGCGGCCGCGGATGCCATCGGCGAGTTGCTCGCCGCCATCGCCGCCAGCGGCCGTGGCTCCTTCCTCGCCGTGCTCAAGCGCTGCGGCGACCTGCAGTCACCGGGATTGCTGTCGTTCCCGCTGGCCGGCACCTCGCTGGCGCTCGATTTCCCGCAGCACGACGACCTCGATCGCCGGCTGTTCCCGCGGCTGGACGCCATCGTCCGCAGCGCCGGCGGCCGGCTTTATCCCGCCAAGGACGCGCACATGCGTGGCGAGGATTTCCGTCGCGCCTACCCGGCCTGGGAACAACTGGCAGCGCTGCGCGACCCGGCGCTCAACTCCCGCTTCTGGCAACGGGTGACTTCATGAAACGCATCCTGATCATCGGCGCCAGCTCCGCGATTGCCGGCGCCTGCGCGCGCCAGTGGGCAACGCAGGGCGCCAGCTTCTTCCTCGTCGGGCGCGACCCGGCAAAACTGGAGCAGGTCGCCGCCGACCTGCTCGCGCGCGGTGCCGCCGGCGCCGGCGTGCACCTGATGGATGTCGCCGATGTCGCCGCGCACCCGGCCATGCTGGCGCGCTGCATCGAATCGCTGCAGGCGATCGACATCGCGCTGATCGCCCACGGCACGCTGCCGGACCAGAAGGCCTGCGAGCAGGATCCCGCGCTCGCGCTGCGCGAGTTCACCGGCAACGGCACGTCGACCATCGCGCTGCTGACGCTGCTCGCCAACCTGCTCGAACAGCAGCGCGCGGGAACGCTGGCGGTGATCACCTCGGTGGCCGGCGATCGCGGCCGGCCGTCGAACTACCTGTATGGCAGCGCCAAGGCGGCGGTGTCGACCTTCTGTGAAGGCCTGCGCGCGCGGCTGTACAAGTCCGGCGCGCACGTGATCGACATTCGGCCGGGCTTCGTCGACACACCGATGACCCGCGGCCTGCCACTGCCGGCACCGCTCGTGGCCAGCCCCGACACGGTCGCCCGCCGCATCGTCGCCGGCATCGAACGGCACGCCAACGTGCTTTACGCGCCGGCATTCTGGGCGTTGATCATGCTGGTGATCCGCAGCATCCCGCGCGCGATCTTCAACAGGCTCTCGCTGTGAATGACGGCCCGCTGGCCGGCTGGCACCTGCGCGCGCTGCTGTGGTCGGTGGCGCTCGCCGCCGCCGGCTACCTCGCCTTCTCGTTGTGGGGCGGCTGGCAGGAAGTGGTCGCCGCCGCCGCGCGCGTGGGTGTCGCCGGCATGCTGCTGGTGCTGGCGATGTCGCTGCTGAACTACGGCCTGCGCTTCCTGCGCTGGCAGGCCTACCTCGGCGCGCTCGGCCACCGCGTGCCGTGGCAACCGAGCCTGCGCATCTATCTCGCCGGCTTCGCGCTCACCACCACGCCGGGCAAGGCCGGCGAAGCCCTCCGCGGAGTTTTCCTCAAGCACTGGCAGGTACCATATCCGCACAGCTTCGCCGCGTTCTTCAGCGAGCGGCTCTCGGACCTGTTCGCCATCGTGCTGCTCACCCTGTTCGGCCTCAGCGTTTATCCGCAGGCGCAGCCCCTGATCCTGCTCGGCATGGCGCTGGTGTGCTCCGCCTGGCTGGTGTTGTCGCAGCAGGCGCTGCTCGCGAAGTTCGCGGCCCTCTTGCCGGCCCAGGGCAGCCGCATCATCGGCCTGCTGCGCCAGCTGCTGCAGGTGCTGGCCGAAGCGCAGCGCTGCCACCGCCCCGGGATGATCGCCACGGCGACGCTGCTGAGCCTGGTCGCGTGGGGCGCCGAGGCCGTGGCGTTCTGGTGGGTGCTACAATGGATGGGCGCCGAGGTATCACTGGCATTCGCGGTGTTCGTCTACGCGATCGCCATGCTCGCCGGCGCGCTCAGTTTCATGCCGGGCGGACTCGGCGGCGCCGAGGCGGCGATGATCGGCCTGCTGGTATGGAAGGGAATGCCGGCCGCCGATGCGGTGGCGGCAACGGTACTGATCCGGCTGGCGACCCTGTGGTTCGCGG
>JBKHWA010000113.1:0-2163 GCA_046566765.1 Gammaproteobacteria bacterium | reverse complement strand
ACGGCGATCACTTCGGCACTGGGCGGCGGCCTGCTGGTGTTCCTGCTCGCCCGCGGCGCGTTCGAGATCCAGTTGGTCGAACTGGAATTCCCGACCGGCATCGGCATCGCGCTCGGACTGCTGGCCGGCGGCCTGCTGTATCGACGCCAGGAAAATGCCGCTGCACCCGGCGCGGCGGAAAAGCCGGATCAGCGCGGCTGAATCCCGGCGGCATTAATCCCGACGATATTCACCATTGCCGCGATGCGCCTGGCATAGGTGTGTTCCGCCAGGCAACGCTGCCGCCCCTGCGCCGCCATGCCGGCGGCCCGCTGGTCGTCATGCTGCAGTGACGCCAGCACCTCATTGAGTTCCTGCGCGCCGTCGTATACAGCCACCTCCCTGCCCGCCTCGTAGCAATGCGGCAGGTCGGCGACGCGATCGGTCACCAGGCACGCGCCCGCTGCCGGCGCCTCGAAACAGCGCATGTTCAGGCCGGACACGATGTTGTTGCTGTTGATCACGTTGAGCACGAGCTTGTGCGCGCCATACAGGGCCGCCACGCGTGCCAGCGAAATGTTGCGCGCATGGATGCGGTGCGGCGTGCCGCGCATGCGGTCCCAGCCCTTGCCGTACACCGCCAGCGGCACCCTGACCCCTGACAACTGCGCTTCACGGTTTTCCGACCAGGCGCCGATGAACAACGGCTCCGGGCTGCGCTGCGCCCAGGGACGCGCCACCGCGAAACGTGCCGGGTCGACGGCCAGCGGCAGGTAATGGCCGCGCGCGTCGCCCATCCGTTGCGCCTCCGCCAGCAAGCCGCTGTCGGTATAGAAAAAATGCGTGACGCAGCGGTTGGCGAACAACCGGTCCTCGAAACGGTCGCCCACCCACTGGCAGACCGGCACACCGAGTGCCGCCAATGTTTCGTCGACCCCGCCGGCGAGATAGAAGCGGTCGGCGATCACGACCATTTCCGGGCGGTAATCGGCCAGGAACTTCATCAACCGCCGGTTCGCCGTGTCCCAGAACGTCAGGCCGCGGAACACCTTGTCGATGTAATTACCCAGATGCTCGATTTCATTGCGGTGGTTGAGCGCAAACCCGGTCAGGGTGACGCCCGGCACGTCGGCGGCAAGCACGTGCTCATACCATTGCAGGATGCTGTTGCGCTTGCCGACCACCAGCACCTTCACCGGCCACCGCCTGCACTGCCCGTGGCAGGCGTCGCAACCGACAGCGCCTGCTGCACCGCCGAACGCACCTGCAGCATCGAATAATGCGTCTCGTAGGTATGCCTGGCAGACGCGGCAAGCGACGACAGCCGTCCGCCCTGCGCCACCAGCCGCGCCATTGCCACCGCCAGGCTTTCCGCATCGCCGGCGCGGCACCAGAACAGGCCTTGCTCCTCGTCCGCGCGCAATCCGGCAGCAAAGGCCGGCGTTGCCGCCGTGATCACCGGCCGGCCAGTCGGCAGCGACTGGTAGACCTTGTTGGGGATGACCCGCTGCGCCTTGTCGCTGGTGCCGAAAATGCCGAAGAAGAAATCGGCCTGTGCCAGCCGCGCAGGCAACTCCGCGAGCGGGCGCCAGTCCTCGAAGGCGACGTCCAGCGCCGGGTACTGCCGGCGCAGTTCGGCGGCACGCGCTTCGCAGGCCGGCCGCAGCGGGCCGTCGCCGAGCAGGCGGAAACGCACCGGGGGGTTGGCCGGGTTCGCCGCGTACAGGCCGATCGCCTCGACCAGGTGATCCACGCCCTGCAGCCCGATGAAGGTGCCGAAGAACACGCCCTCCAGCGGCTCGCCGTCCGGCCGCGGCACCCAGGGTGCGTGGCGGAACAACTCCTCCTCGGCGCCGACCGGCACGACCACCAGCCTGTCGCGCGCAACGCCAAGCATTTCATGGAAGAAATCCGCGTGCCCGGCCGTGTCGGCGATCACGACATCGGCCTGCGCGAAGATTCGCCGCTCCCAGGCCAGCAGGCGCTGCGCACGCATGCTGTTGGCGGAAAACTTGCCGCGCTCGTTGACCTGCTTGTCCCAGGCGCTGATCAGCGGGTCGAACACCAGCGGCACACCGTTGCGGTGCGCATAACGCGCCGCAGCGGCGACATCGCGCTGGCGGAAACAGGGCACCCAGATGACATCGGGTTTCGGCAGCCGGCGCAGTGTGTACTCGACATCCG
>JBKHWA010000112.1:0-4503 GCA_046566765.1 Gammaproteobacteria bacterium | reverse complement strand
CGGCTGCCGGAGACGATTACTTACCGTCTGCACCGGAAGTTTCATGGCGGGGCAAGCCGGCAATGACGGGGACGTGGCGAACATGACGCTCGGGGAACAGGATCGCGTGAAGCGCGTCATCACTTTCGGCACGTTTGATGTCTTCCACATCGGCCACCTGCGGGTGCTGGAGCGGGCGCGCGCGCTGGGCGATTACCTGGTCGTCGGGGTATCCACGGACCTGCTCAACATCAGCAAGAAGGGGCGGCCGCCGGTGTTCCCCGAGGATGAGCGCCAGCAACTGGTGGCGGCGCTGCGCTGCGTCGACGAGACCTTCCTCGAGGCGTCGCTGGAGCTGAAGCGGGATTACATCCGTCGCTACCGTGCCGACCTGCTGGTGATGGGTGACGACTGGGCCGGCCGCTTCGACGAGTTCCGCGATATCTGCGAGGTGGTTTACCTGCCGCGTACGCCGTCGATTTCGACCACCGCCGTCATTGAACGGGTTCGTCGTTGAACCTGGCCGGGCTACGCGTTGCGGTCGGCGAGTTCCTGTTCGCGGCGCTGTCGCGCTTGCTGGCGACGCCGACGGGTTGGTTGGTGCCGCGCGATCCCCGCCTGTGGGTGGTGCTCGGTCGCGAGCATGGTCGCTACATCGACAATGCCAAGTACTTCCACGCCTGGCTGCACGGCAACCTGCCGGCAGGGCATCGCGTGGTGTTCGTCGGCGAGCGTCAGGACGAACTGTCGCAGGTGGAGGCGGCCGGCGGCCACGTGGCGCATTATCCGGGCTGGCGGGCGTTCTGGTTGCTGCTGCGCGCCAGTACGGTGGTCTGCGACACCGCCGATGCCATCGATCACGGGCGCATCGGGCTGATGGCCGGCGCGCGCCGCGTGCAGATCTGGCACGGCGCGCCGCTGAAGGAAATCGAGTTGCCGCTGCATCGCCGGCGACTGGCCGCGCTGCCGGCGGTACTGCGGCCGGCATTGCGCCTCCAGAAATTCGTGCTGGGTCGCTACGCGCCGTGGGATTTCCTGGTCTCGACCTCGGATTACTTTACCCGCCACGCCTTCAGTGCCTGCCTGCCGGCACGCCGGATCGTGGCGAGTGGATACCCGCGGAATGACATGCTGTTCGGTGCCGACGGCTATCCGCCGGCCCTGCTGCGGGTGAACGTCGATGAATCTGCTGCCGCATGCCTCGCGGCGCATCGTGCCGCCGGCGGTCGCGTCGTGCTGTATGCGCCGACTTTCCGCGCCGACGGTGGATCGCCGTTTGCCGCCCACATCGATCTCACCAGACTTTCGGATTTCGCGCGCCGGCGGAACCTGCTGGTGGCGCTGAAACTGCACCCGGTAATGGCGGGGCGATACGCGGTGGATGCCTGTCCTGGCGTGGTTGAGATCGCCGCGGCCTCCGACGTTTACCCGTTGCTGCCATCGGTGGACGTGCTGGTCACCGATTATTCGTCGATCTTTTTCGACTTCCTGCTGCTCGACCGGCCGTTGGTTTTCTATCCGTACGATCTTGATCGCTACGTGGCAGATGAGCGTCGCCTGTTGTTCCCCTATGAGGAGATGACACCGGGCCCGAAGGTGGCGACGTTCGACGAGTTGCTGGCCGCGGTCGGCGATGCGGTCACGGGTTCCGACGACAGGTGGCTGGAGCAGCGCCGGCGGGTACGGGAACTTGCGTTCGATGGCCGGGACGGCCACGCCTCCCGGAGGCTGGCGCAGGCGCTGGCGGCGCCCGGAGTTACGCCATGACGGCGCCACGCGTTCGCTCCGTGCTGCCGCGCGGCAACGGCGCGTTCATCGTGCACCAGTCGCTGGCTGCCGGGTTGCCCGGCTATGAATTGCGTGGGCTGGATCCCTGGCTGGCGTCGGTGCCGGGGCTTCCTTACCCGTCGTTGCGGCGCTGGCTGGGCGAGGCGGATATCGCGCATCTGCCGGTTGAATATGGCGCGTTGTCGTTGCCGGCCGGCGTGCGTCATGTTGCCGTGGTGCACGGTTACAGCATCGACGATGAACATCTCCGGCGTGCGTCGCCGCTGCAGCGTTTGTACTACCGCCAGGTTTTGCGGCGCACCATACCGGCAGCGATCCACCAGGCTGATCGCGTGGTGGTGGTGAGTCGTTTTCTTGCCGATTGCCTGCGTCGCGATGGCTGGTCCTCCCGCGCGCCGGTGGATGTCATCTACAACGGGATCGACACCGGGCGTTTTGCTCCGGCCGTTGTCGGCCAGGATCGTCCGCTGCGCGTGTTGTTTGTCGGCAACCCGACCCGCAACAAGGGTTTTCACCTGCTGGACCGGATTGCCGACAGCCTGCCGCCGCAGGTGGAGTTGCTGTACACCCGCGGCATGCGCCCGGTCGCACACCGGCCGGGCGCGCGCTTGCGCGCACTCGATCCGGTGCCGTACGCGCAGATGCACGAGATATATCGGCAGGCTGATGTATTGCTGTTCCCGACCTTCCGCGAAGGCTTCGGCCTGTGCGTGGCGGAGGCGATGGCGTGCGGGTTGCCGGTGGTGTCGACCCGCTGCTCGGCGATTCCCGAACTGGTCGACGAGGGGCGCGGCGGGTTCCTGCTGCCGCCGGGTGATGTCGACGGGATGGCACGGGCGCTCAACCGGCTGCTGGCTGATGCGCCGCGACGAGCCGATTTCGGCGCATACAACCGCGAGCGCGCGCTGCGTGATTTTTCGCTGCCGCGGATGCTCGGCGAGTATCGGGAACTGTTTGCTGCGGTGCGCCGCTGAATCAGGCGGCGAGCAGGCGGGTGTAGAGCGACCGGTAGCAGCGGCCGACGGCCTGCCAGTCGAACCGCTCGCGGATCGACGAGCGCAATGACGAGTCGATCACCGGCAACTCGCCGCGGGCGGCAGCCACCAACGCCGTGGCGAGCGCGTCGATGTCGCCCTGAGGAACCAGCTGGCCGTTGATGCCCGGCGTCACGATGTCGCGGATCGCGCCGTAATCGTAGGCAATTACCGGGGTGCCGGCCGCCAGCGCCTCCACCGCGACCAGCCCGAGTCCTTCGCGGTCGCCATCGCGGGCGGTAATCGACGGCACCAGTACCGCGAGGCTTTCCGCCATCAGCGCCGGCACCTGCGCCGGATCAATCCAGCCGGGCAGCTGGACGTCGGTGGCGAGATCCAGCTGGCGAATGGTGGTTTCCGTTTGCGTGCGCAGCGGGCCATCGCCGGCGATCAGGAGGGCGGGGAATCCCGCCGGCACCTGCTTGCGTGCGCGCGCGTAGGCCCGCAGCAGGTCATCGATTCCTTTTTTTTCCACCAGTCGACCGACGAAGCAGAACCGTGGTTGCCGCGCTGCAATGTCCACGGCAAAGCGGTCGAGGTCGATACCCATCGGTGCCACGGCCGGAGGCGCGGGCAGTTGCAGGTCGCGCTGCAGATCATCGCGCAGCTGCGACGACACGGCGGTTACCGCATCGGCGCGGCGCAACACGAATCGTTTCAGCCAGCGGCCGACGCGGCCGTTGAACGCGTAGGCGTCGCCGCCGTGGGCGGTGACCACCAGCCGGACGCGCGGCAGCAGCAATCGCAGCAGGGCGCCGGCAACGCCCTGCGGAATGATCCAGTGCGCGTGGACGATGTCGATCCGTTCGCGCCGCGCCAGCCGCCATGCCGACCAGAACATGGCCGCCAGGAACAGCGGCAGCAGCAGGAACAGCAACGGGTTGCCACGGACGTTGGCCAGCATGCCGCCGCCGTAGGCCAGCGTCTGCCAGCGAGCAAGTGGCGCGTAGCGGAAGCGGTGCACCTGCACGCCGTCGATGACTTCCCGTGCCGGTGCGCCAGCGGCGCCCGGCACCAGTACGTGCACCTCGCAGTCCGGCAGGTGGCGGCAGAAGTCGGCGATGAACGTTGGCTGGCGGTCACCCGGCCAGCGCGGAAAGGTGGAGGCCAGCACCAGCACCTTCATCAATGGCGATCCGAATCCTTGTAGAAAAGCTGGGTGATCTGCTCGGAGATCAGGCCCATCAGGAAGATCAGCAGCGACGTGCTGTACAGCAGTGCGCTCATGTTGGTGAAGCGGCCGTCATCGAGCCAGGTATAGCCGTACCAGCCGCTGGCCACCGCGAATACCGCCAGCGAGATCGGCAGGAACAGTTTCAGCGGCGAATACAGCGAACCGATCTTGAAGATGATCAGCAGGAAGCGCACGCCGTCGCGGAACAGCTTGATGTGGCTCTTGCCGATGCGTTGCTGCACCGCGATCGGGTGGTAGCCGACGCGGAAACCGGAGCGCAGGAATGCCATCGTCACCGTGGTCGGGTAGGAGAAGCCGTTGGGGAACAGGTAAAGGAAGCGTACGAACAACTCGCGGCGCGCGGCGCGCATGCCGGAGGTGAGGTCGGCGATCGGATAGTTGGCCATCCAGCTGGCCAGCCAGTTGTAGAGCGTGTTGGCGGCGAAGCGGTGGTTGCTGGCATGGCCGGCGTAATCGCGGGCGCCGACCATCATGTCGCTGCGTCCTTCGGCCACCGGCGCCAGCAGG
>JBKHWA010000111.1:0-3755 GCA_046566765.1 Gammaproteobacteria bacterium | reverse complement strand
CCGGCCTGAACTTCACCGCCGCCAACATCGGCCAGGCGATCGACTACGCGCACCGCAAGGGCGTGCGCATCCTGTTCGCGCTGAACACCTACCCGCAGCAGGCCGCGCTGCCGCGCTGGCGCCAGGCCGTGGAAACCGCTGCCCGTGCCGGCGTCGATGCGCTGATCGCCTGCGACCCCGCCGTGCTCGACTATGCGCGCGAAAAACACCCTGAGCTGACCCGCCACCTGTCGGTGCAGGCCTCGGCAACCAACGTCGACGCACTGCGCTATTACGTCGAGCAGTTCGATATCAAGCGCGCGGTGCTGCCGCGCGTGCTGTCGCTGTCGCAGGTGGAAGCACTGACCGCGAAGGCACCGTGCGAGATCGAGGTCTTCGGCTTCGGCTCGCTGTGCATCATGGCCGAGGGCCGCTGCTACCTGAGCTCCTACCTGACCGGCGAAAGCCCGAATACCTGCGGCGCCTGCTCGCCGGCACGCGCCGTCACCTGGGAGCAGAAAGGCGAATACCTTGAATCGCGATTGTCCGGCCTGCTGATGGACCGCTACGCGAAATCGGAAAAAGCCGGTTACCCGACGCTGTGCAAGGGCCGCTTCGAAGTCGATGGCCGCGTGTTCCACGCGCTGGAAGAGCCGGTGAGCCTGAACACGCTGGACCTGCTGCCGCAACTGATCGCCGCCGGTGTGCGCGCGATGAAGATCGAGGGCCGCCAGCGCGCACCCGCCTACGTCGGGCAGGTAACCCGCACCTGGCGGGCGGCAATCGACAGCGCGCTGCGCGATCCGGCCGGCTACCGCGTGCAGCCGGGCTGGGACAGCACGCTGGCGGGGTTGTCCGAAGGCACCCAGACCACGCTCGGTGCCTGGCACCGCGCCTGGCAGTAAACAACACCGCGCCGGCGGGGCTTCCGCCGTGGCATCGACAGATACTTGTTATGGCTGGCCGCGCACGCGCACCAGCGGAGAGAGACCGATGAAAGTGTCGCTGGGCCCCGTGCTCTACTACTGGAACCGCGAGCAGTTGATGGCGTTCTATGCGCGCGCCGCGGAGAGCGCGGTGGATGTCATCTACGTCGGCGAAACGGTCTGCTCGAAGCGTCGCTCACTGCGCACCGACGACTGGCTGGCGCTGGCGCATGACCTGGCAAGCAACAGCGGCAAGGAAGTGGTGCTCTCCTCGCTCACCCTCATCGAGGCCGAGAGCGAGCTGGGCACGGTTCGTCGCCAGGTGCGCGAACTGGCCGCCACCGGTGGCGTGCACATCGAGGCCAACGACTTCGGTGCCGTGCACGCCGCGCGGGAAGCCGGCCTGCCGTTTGTGGCCGGGCCGGCGCTCAATGTCTACAACAGCAACACGCTCGGGCATCTCGCACGCAGCGGCGCCCGGCGCTGGGTGGCACCGGTGGAACTGTCGCGCAACGCAATTGCCGATGTCGTCGCCGCCGCACGCCAGGAAGGCCTGGCGGTCGAGACCGAAGTGTTTTCGTGGGGACGGCTACCGCTGGCGCATTCCGCGCGCTGCTTCACCGCGCGGGCCTACAACCTGCCCAAGGACCAGTGCGCCTTCCGCTGCGGCGACACCGTCGACGGCCTGCCGCTGGCCACGCGCGAAGGCGCGGCGCTGTTCCGCATCAACGGTATCCAGACGCAGTCGGCCGTGCCCTGCAACCTGTTTCCGGAAGTCGACGACATGACGCGCCGCGGCATCGACCTGATGCGTATCAGCCCGTCGACGCCCGACGACTGGCCGCTGATCGACCGGCTGCTGGCGCAGGCGCACGGCGAGCGCAACTCGGTGCTGCCGGTGGTCGATGAGGATGCCTGCAACGGTTACTGGTTCGGCGAGGCGGGCATGCTGCAGGTGCACCCCTGAGCAACGTCCGGCTCGTCCATCACGGCGGCGACTGGATAGGGTCGCCGGCGCCGGCCTCGGCCCCTTGAAGGAAAGTCAGGCGCCCCGCGCCTGCCCGAGTTTGTCGGCATCGAGCCGCCGCCGCCCCGGCAGGCAGCGGGCCAGCGCACGCGGCAACGGCGGCAGCGTGAGCGCCGGCACCTGCAGTTCCGATTCACCGAGGAAAAATCCGCGCAGCGAACCCATCAAGTGGGCGATGTGCGCCGGCACGCCCTGCAGTTCGTTGCCGAAGATCAGGTTCTTCACGACCAGACCAAGTTCGGTATCACCCTCGATCACCAGTCGTCGTTGAAAGAACAGCGTGTCCGGATCGGCCTGCTGGTTGGCGAGCAGCACGTAGTCATCGAGCGAAGCCGCCACGCGCACATCCCAGCGCACCGGCCCCGCGACGACAATCGGTGCGTCGGCACCCATGGTGACATTCCAGCCCGGCCCGCCGTTGACCTCGATGCGCAGCCAGCGACCGCGCAGCGGCTCGAAGGCGCCATCACGCAAGGCATCGGGATACGCCTCGCGCAGCAGACGCTCCAACAACACGCGTTGCGGCTCGAAGGGAAGAAACCGGAACGGCATGGCCCACCTCATGATGACGGCGCGCAGGATGCCACCCGCACGCAAGGCAAACTTGATTGGAATCAGGCCGTATTGTGCCCGATGTCGCATCGTTGTTTCCCTCGCCCGATGCACTGGTTCATCCGGCCGGGCACGCGCAAAAGGAACCTCCCATGACGACAATGGAAAAGGCCACGGCACAGACACTCAACGACCCGTTTTTCCAGGTCCCGCGCACCACCTTCCCATCCACGCAGGGGCCGGTGGACCTGCCGATTTTCTATTACGACAGCTCGGCGCTGCAGGCATTTTTCCTGCCAAAACGCGCACGGGTCGAGCGCCTGCTGGCGGGCACCGGCCTGGTGCCGGCGCTGACCATTGGCCAGCGCGCGCTGGCCGGCATTGCCTGCTACGAGTACCGCCACACTACGGTCGGCAGTTACAACGAGGTCGGCGTGGCGGTCGCGGTCTGCCGTGACGGCGAGCAACTGCGGCTGAACGGCTGGAGCGACCTGCTGTCGACCATGCGGGATCCTGAATCCCGCCACGTCGCATTCCACATCCTGGACTTGCCGGTCACCACTGCGGCCGCCAACGCCGCCGGCCGGGAAGTCTGGGGCTATCCGAAATTCGTCGCCGACATCCCGTTCCGGCTTGAAGGGCGTGACTTCGCCTGCTCGGTCATGGCGCCCGGCACGCAGGCGCCGGTCATGGAACTGGCCGGCCGCGTGGGCCCCTCGGTTCCGGTCGGCACCATGGGCCTCACGCTGTTGTCCTTCCACGACGGGCAACTGGTGCGCGCCACCGTCAACGCCCGCGGCCCGGCCCGCCTGGCCACGCCCGGCTCGCTGCGCCTCAAGGCCGACGGCAGCCGACACCCGATGGGCGAGCGCCTGCTGGAACTTGGCCTGGATGGTGCGGCACCGTTCGCCGTCTCCTGGACCCATGCCTTCCAGTCCCGGCTCAACGCGGGAACGGTCATCGACTGAGCCTCGCCCGGCCGCCGCGCCGGCCGCCGGTGGTTGCCCGTACTGACAAATCGACACGCCAAGTCCCGGCGGGGCTTGACCTGCATCAAGTGTCCACAGGCAACAAGGCGCGGACAATGGCAACGACAATAACAACGACAGGCTCCCTGCCATGAATGCCGATACACAGGCCGCTCTGCGCAACCGGATCACCGAGCGCATCGACAAGATCACGCTGATCACCGACGACTACCGCGTCGCGAAGCCGCCGATCCCCAGGAGCGTCAAGATCGAGTTGACCGCCCGGTGCGACTTCCAGTGCTT
>JBKHWA010000110.1:0-9562 GCA_046566765.1 Gammaproteobacteria bacterium | reverse complement strand
GGCGATCGACGATCTCGACGCGGTTGCCGTAGGGCCCGGCGCGCAGCAGCAGGTCGATGATGCCCTCGTCGCCCAGCGCGTAGACCACCTTGCGCACCGCTTTCGCCACCAGCGTGCTCCGGAAATCACGACTCGCCAGGCGGGTGGTCAGTTCGAGCAGGATTTCCCAGTCGTGCAGCGTGCCTTCCGGCTTCGGGAACAGCGCGGGCGCAAAGCGGATGGTGTTGCGCACCGCCACCGCGTGGAAGATCGGGTCGAACTGCGCGTGCTCGAACACGCCGGTCGGCGGCAGGATGATGTTGGCGTGGCGGGTGGTCTCGTTGATGTAGATGTCGATCGAGACCATGAAATCGAGTTGCTCGAGCGCCTTGTCGAGCTGGGCGCCGTTCGGCGTCGACAGCACCGGGTTGCCGGCGTGGGTCACCAGCGCGCGGATCTGGCCGTCGCCCGGCGTCATGATTTCCTCGGCCATCACCACCGCCGGCAACTCGCCGCCGAACTCCGGCAGGCCGCGCACGCGGCTCTGCCAGAGATTGAAGTGGCCGGTCTGCTTGCCGAGAACCGCCAGCGACACGATATCGACCGCCGGCTTGGGGAACATGGCACCGCCGGGACGGTCCAGGTTGCCGGTGACGACGTTGAGCGCATACACCAGCCAGGCACTCAGTGAACTGAAGGCGCTGGTGCAGCTGCCGACGCGGCAATAGGCCACGGCACCGCGCGCGGCGGCGAACGACAGCGCCAGTTCGCGGATTTTCTCCGCCGGGATGCCACAGTGCGGCGCCACCGCTTCCGGGGTAAACGGGCGCACGCGCTTGTGCAGCGTCTCGATGCCGTCGGTGAACTCGTCGACCCGGCCCATGCGAATCTTGCGCTCGGCAAACAGCACGTTTATCAGCGCCGCGACCAGCATGGCGTCGGCGCCGGGGCGCACGAAGATGTGTTCGTCGGCGATATCGGCGGTCTCGGTGCGGCGCGGGTCGATCACCACCAGCTTGCCCTTGCGCTTCTGCAGCGCCTTGAAGCGGTTGGCGATGTCCGGCGCGGTCATGATCGAGCCGTTGGAGGCCAGCGGGTTGGCGCCGATGCAGAGGAAAAATTCAGTGCGGTCGATGTCGGGAATCGGGAACAGCGCCTGGTTGCCGAACATTTCCATCGCCGCCAGCATGTGCGGCAACTGGTCGACGCTGGTGGCACTGAACCGGCTGCGGGTATTGAGCGCCTGCACGAACGGCGCCAACCCGAACAACGCGCCGTGGTTGTGCGCACTCGGGTTGCCGGCATAGAAACCGACCGCGTTGCGGCCGTGTTCGCGCTGGATGCGACGCAGGTTGGCCACCACCTCGTCGAACGCTTCTTCCCACGAGATCTGCTCCCAGCCATCGGCGGTACGACGCACCGGGTGGCGCAGGCGATCGGGATCGTTCTGCAGGTCCTGCAGCGCGACCGCCTTCGGGCAGACATGGCCGCGCGACAGCGGATCATTCTTGTCGCCGCGGATGGCGACGATCTCGTCGCCGCGGTGATGCACCTCGATGCCGCAGAGGGCCTCGCAGAGGTTGCAGGCGCGGTAGTGTTTCTCGACGGGCAATTCGGCGTTCATGTGCACTCTCCTGGCGGGCTCCGGACCATGCCGGCCGTGGCGAACGGGAAGTTTCCGCCGCGCGCCACCCCCGGGCAAGCCCACCCGGCGGCTACCCAGCTGCCTGGCATCAGGAAAAGCAGTCACAGTCCGGCGCCAGGATGACCCCGCCCCTCCCGGGTCACTCCCGCATGCTTTGCCGCAGCAGCAGCTCCTCGATCTTCCGGTTGGCACCCTTGAGCTTCCCGTACAGCGACAGCAGCAGCGCCTTGTCCATGCTGACCTTGATCTCGGCATCGGACTGCAAGCGAGCAACAACCTCCTTGCTGAAGGTCGCGGCAATGATCTTGTAATCGGCGATGACGGTGGCCGAGGTGGAGTTGCCGCCGTCGGCAAAGAACACCGCCTCGCCGACGCACTCACCGGTACCGACAACGCCGATGCGCTTGCCATTGCGAAACACTTCCGCCGCGCCGGACAGGATCACGTAGAACGCCTGCGTTTCATCATCCTGCGTGGTGAGACACACGTCGGAAGAAAAGATCTGGATGTCGACCATGCCGGCAATTCGCCGCAATCCCTTGTCAGCCACCGGGCTGAAGAACGAACAGCCGCGCAGGGCCTCGAAGCGAGCTTCGGGGTCTTCCACGAGTTTCCTTGCATAGACAGCCAACCTGTCTTCAATGGCGTCGAAGTCGTCCATAAACCCTTACCCGGATAATTGCTGCAGTCGCCGCCGTATTCATATCGAAGTGGCGCCCGTGGATCCTGCCCCCAGCCGACGCTCAGGACTTCGGCGGCGGCTTGTCCACCGACAGCTCAAACTTCGCGGGCGCGGACTTTTCAGCGGGCGCCTTGGGCGCATCGGATTCCAGGGAAAGAGACGAACCGCCACCGGACGCCAGCTCCTCCCTCCCGAAGCGCTTGCTCTGCAACTTGAGGCGCAGCATCAGGTCGCCCTTTGCATCGGCCTGCAGCTGCAGCTCCTGCAGGGAAATATCGCCAGCGTCATAAAGCTCGAACAGGCACTGGTCGAACGTCTTCATCCCCTGCTCGGTCGACTTCTTCATGATCTCCTTGAGCTGGCCAACCTCGCCCTTGGCGATGGCATCGCGCGCGCTGGCGGTACTCAGCAGGATCTCGATGGCCGCGGCGCGCCCGCCGGAAATCTTGCGTACAAGTCGCTGCGACACGATCGCCCGCATGTTCAGCGACAGGTCGCTCAGCACCTGCTCGTGCTTCTCGACCGGGAAAAAATTGACGATGCGATCGACGGCCTGGTTCGCGCTGTTCGCGTGCAGGGTAGCCATGCACAGGTGGCCGGTCTCGGCGAAGTTGAGCGCGTATTCCATCGTTTCCTGGTCCCGGATCTCGCCAATCAGGATGACGTCGGGCGCCTGCCGGAGCGTATCCTTGAGCGCGTCGAACCAGCCGACCGTGTCGATGCCGACCTCGCGGTGCGTGATGATGCAGTTCTTGTGCGTGTGCACGTACTCGACCGGATCCTCGATGGTGATGATGTGTCCGAAGGTTTCCTGGTTCCGCACGCCAAGCATCGCGGCGAGCGTGGTCGATTTACCGGAACCCGTGCCACCCACCAGCAGGATGAGGCCGCGCTTCTCCTGCACGACGCTTTTCAGCACCGGCGGCAGGCCCATCTTGTCGAAGTCGGGAATTTCCGTGGTAATGACCCGGATGACCATGCCGCAGCGATTCTGCTGCGAGAAGATGTTGATCCGGAATCGGCCGATCTTCTCCGGCGCAATGGCAAAGTTCGACCCCTTGGTATCGAGGTACTGCTGCCACTGCTTCTCGCTGGCGATGCAACGCGCCATCTTGATCGTCTGTTCGGGCGTCAGCGGCGTCTCGTTGAGCTTGGTCAACTTGCCGTTCACCTTGATCGCCGGCGGAAAACCCGCGGTGATGAACAGGTCCGAGCCCTTCATCGAGACCATGGCGGCCAGCAACTTGTGCACGACTCCCTGGTACTGCTGCCTTTCCTGCTGTTCCATGACAATTCCTTCGCTTACCGGTAATGAGCGATGCCTGCGGACAGGCCCGCATCCTACCCCATGGATCACGCCCGGCGCAGGATGCGACTGACCACCCGTTCCAGGTCGTCGAGGGTGCGCGTGGTTTCGGCGTAGGTGCAGTACGGACGGTAGCGCTGCATCACCGAGTCGCCGCTGCCCCAGCGGGCCTCGTGCTCGGGGTTCAGCCAGATCACCTGGCGCGCCCGCTCGCTGAACTTCTTCAGGATGTCGACCCGCGGCTCGCCGTAGTTGGAACGTGCGTCGCCGAGCACGATCAGCGTGGTGCGATGGTCGACCGCGTCGAGGCACAGCGTCTCCAGCGCCTCGAACGCGAGGCCGTAGTCGGTCGAGCCCATGCCGTACGTTTCCATGGTGGCCGCCGCCGCGTCATTGAAGTCCTGCGTCCGAAACAGTTCCGTCACCTCCCCGAGCCGGTAGGAAAACGCGAATGCGCGCACCCGCGGCAACACGTCGGCCAGGCTGTACAGGAACAGCAGCAGGAACTTCGCGTAGGCGCGCACCGAGTTGGAGACATCGCAGACCACCACCACGTTCGGCCGGTCCTTGCGCTTCCAGCGCCATTGCGGCTCGAACATGATGCCGTCGTGGCGGATATTGCGACGCAGCGTGCGGCGCACGTCGAGCAGGCCGCGCTTCAGCACCCGGCGCCGGCGCGAATGCTGCGCAGCCAGCTTCTTCGCCAGTTTGCGCACCAGCACCTCGACGTTGCGGAACTCGCCAAGCGTGGCGAGGTTGGCCTCGCGGATCATTTCCTCGCGCAGCTCGCGGTTGGCCTGCGCGGCCTGCAGCAGGTACTGGCGATTGACCAGCTCGCGGATCTCGTCGCGCAGCAACTGGCGGCGACGCTTCAGCTCGGCGGCCAGCGCGCCGGCGCCGGCATCGCCCTGCTCCTCCGCACGCTGGTCGGCGTCGATGATTTCCATGTCCAGCGCTTCGCCGCCCATCTCCATCAGCAGGCGGCGGCCGAACAGGCCCTTCTGGGTGAACAGGCGCATGCGGTCGAGATTGCTGCGCTGCGCCGCCTGCGCCATCGCCAGTGCCAGCGCGTTGGCATCGCCCTGCATCAGCATCTGGCCGAGCGGGCTTTGCGATTGCGGCATCGGCGCGCCACCGCCGCCTCCGCCGCCGCCACTTCCCTGCATCTGGCCACTGCCCTCGGGCGGCGGTGCCGCGCCGGGATCCTCGTCGGCGGTGTTGCCGGACGGATCGGCCAGCGCCGCCAGCCGGTTGGCGGTAAAGAAACGGTCGAAGGTCTCGTCGAACGCGCGCTTCTCGTCCTGGCTCTTGGCCAGCGACAACGCCAGCGTCGCCCGCAGCCGCGCGCGCGAGCCGTAGCCGACCAGGTCGACCGCACGCATGGCATCCAGCGACTCGGCGGTGGAAATGCGCACGCCGGCGCCGCGCGCGGCGCGGATAAAGTCGAGCAGGACGGCGTGGGCCATGCTGCGGCTATTTCTTCGCCAGCAGCGCCGCGAGTTCTTCGCGCACGTCGGCGATGTCATCCTCGTGCTTGAGCAGCACGTTGAGCGTGCGGCTGACGACATCGGCCGACAACGTGTCGGCGTGCAGCAGGACCAGCGTGCGCGCCCAGTCGATGGTCTCGCTGATCGCCGGGTGCTTCTTCAGGTCCAGCTCGCGCAGCGCGTGCACGAAGTCGACCAGTTGCGTACGCAGCGCGGCCGGCACGGCCGGCACCTGCGCCTCGACGATCCGCCGCTCCAGGTCCTTCTCCGGGAACGGGATGTGCAGGTGCAGGCAGCGGCGGCGCAGCGCGTCCGACAGCTCGCGGGTGTTGTTGGAGGTGAGGAACACCAGCGGCATCGAGCGCGCCTTGACGGTGCCGATTTCCGGCACCGAGACCTGGAAGTCGGAAAGTATTTCCAGCAGGAACGATTCGAACTCGGCGTCGGACTTGTCGATCTCGTCGATCAGCAGCACGCAGCTGTGGTCCTCGCGCAGCGCCGCCAGCAACGGTCGCGGCTCGAGGAACTGCTCGGAATAGAAGATGTCGCCGAACTGGTGCAGCCGGGCGACGCTCTCCTCCAGCCCCTTCACGCCGCGCAACAGGTCGCCGAGTTGCTCCTTCAGCACCTGGATGTAGAGCAACTGCTTGCCGTACTTCCACTCGTACAGCGCCTTCGACTCGTCGAGGCCCTCGTAGCACTGCAGGCGGATCAGCGGCAGGCCGAGCACCGCGCTCGCCGCCTTCGCCAGCTCGGTCTTGCCGACGCCGGGCGGGCCCTCGACCAGCACCGGCTTGTTCAGCGCGCGTGCGAGGTACACCGCCAGCGCGGTGGACTCGGAGGCGAGGTAGCCGCCGGCGGCGAGGCGCGCGGCGAGCGCCTCGGGGGTGACGGGATCGGCGGCGGCAGGTGCGGTCATGCGGGACTCCGGGTCGACTCGTTTGCGGCCCCGATATTACGCCGGCTTGCCAGCCCGCCGCCTGCTCCGCAGACTCGCGGCTCTCCGCGTGCAGCCACAGGTACCGCCATGCCCCGCCCCTTCCGCGCCGTGTTCTGGGACTTCGGCGGCGTGATTACCTCCAGCCCGTTCGAGGCGTTCAACCGCTACGAGGAGGCACGCGGCCTGCCACGCGACTTCCTGCGCACGACCAACACCATCAACCCGAACGACAACGCCTGGGCGCGCTTCGAGCGCAACGACATCACGCCGGCGGAATTCGACGAACTGTTCCTCGCCGAGACCACCGCCCGCGGCCACGCAGTGCCGGGTCGCGACGTGCTGCCGCTGCTGTCGGGCACGGTGCGACCGGCGATGGTGCAGGTGCTGCGCCGGGTGAAGCAGGATTTCCGTGTCGCCTGCCTGACCAACAACATCGCCGTCGGCCACGGCCCGGGCATGAGCACCAGCGACGATGCCGCGCGCGCAGTGGCGGAAGTGATGGCGCTGTTCGACTTCGTGCTCGAATCGAGCAAGGCCGGCGTGCGCAAGCCGGAACGGCGCTTCTACGAGATCGCCTGCGAGACGATGCAGGTGGAGCCGCGCGAGGTGGTGTACCTCGACGACCTCGGCATCAACCTGAAGCCGGCGCGTGAACTGGGGATGCAGACGATCAAGGTCGGCGATCCGCGGCTGGCAGTCGCCGAGCTGGGACGGATCCTGGGGATCGACTTCGGCGGCTAGGCACCACCGGCGAACGCGTGGGCCATCGCCCACGCGTTGCCACGCTCAGTGCAGGGTGACGCCCACCGGCACCTCGATCACCACTTCCTCCGGCGACGGGGCATCGCCGTCGCCATCGCTGTCGAGCACCGCGTCATCGGCGTCGAAACGCAGGGTGGCAATCTCGCCGTCGACGAACAGCGGCAGCGCATCGAGGAAAGCATCGAGGCCGACACCGGCCGCGTGCAGGTCCAGGTCCTCGGCACCGCGCCAGGCCTGGTGGATCATGATCACGTCGGGATTCTCGAGGCTGATGAAGGCCTCGCAGCCCATGCAGCCCTGCTCGCCACGGGTGTGGCCGACGAAGTCGTGGACGTGCTGGTAGGCGATGTTGCGACAGTCACTCTGAACAGGGATGCGAGCCTGGACGATGATCATCGAGCGCTCCCGGCGGTGAGGGTCCGCCAAACATGGCATCCGGCACCGGCGGCGGCAAGCGGGATTCACCGGGACCAGCGGGATTGGCCGGCACCGGCGGGGGTTGCCGGGAAAGGCTGGCGGCACCTTCCCCGGGAATCCCGGCCGGGCAGCGCTCAGCGAAACTCCGCCGGCTTGGACAGGTACTGCGCCGCTGCCGCCAGGTCGTCGATGCGGGCGCGGTACGCGGCCTTCATGCAGGCAGCATCGGCGCAGCCATCGCGATCGTTGCGCACCCAGGCGACCTGCTCGCTTTTCAGCGCGGCCGGATCCGGGTAGGACTCCCGCAAGTTGCGATAGAGGCCCGACAACTCGACATCGAGCGCAGCCAGTTCGGCGTCAGAGCAGATCGTTTGCTCGGCCGGTGTCGATGCCTTGCCGCAATCAAAACTCGGGCTGGCAACCGCCGGTGCCCCGGCGTCGCCCGCTTCCTGCGATACCGGGGCATCGCCCGCCGTCGCCGCGACGTCGCCGGCCGACTCCCCGGCCGGATTCCCGACCTGTGCAGCCGCCGGTTGCGCACCGGAGAACGTGTCAGCAACGTCCCGCAACTGCGCATCCACCTCGGCCACGATCTCCTGCCAGTCTTCCTGTGCACTCTCGATCCGGCTGGCCATCATGGCCCGCTCGCCCTCCGACATGTGGGCGTATTCGTAGGGCCGATCCGACGAGAAGGTCCTGGCGATCCAGCTCGGCCGCTCGATCTCCAGCCGGAACAACTGGTTGCGCGCCTGCAGCAGCAACTCCCGGTAAGCCGCCTTGCCGCGCTCGGCGATGAGCTTGCCCCGGGTTTCCTCCTCCTGGATCTCGTCGAGGAACGCCTGGACCTTCGCTATGCCGATGTCGATCTTCAGTGTCGCGCAGTAGGTGGACGAATTGGCGAAACAGTTGGCGTTGTATTCCTCCACCATCGATTCGACGCTGTTGGAACAACCCGCAAGTGCGAACAGCGCGAACGCGCCCACGATATGCTTGCGCATCGATCAGTCCCTTCCTGTTGTTGATGATTCCTGCTTTCCCGGTTCCAGCACCAGCTCATCCGCAAAATGCCTGCGGCGCAATTCCGCGTCGTTGAACGGCATCACCCGGTTTTCGGTCGAGAGGTACTGCGCGATGCCGTCGGCGTAGTGCGGGCTCGCCGGGTCCGCCGACTGGCCGCCGGCGATCACCAGCCGCATCGGCTCGGCGTCGCCGAAATCCACCACCAGCCGCATTGCCGGCACCACCAGCACGTCGAAATCGCCGCTGCCGACCGGGTAGCCGGCGACGTTGAGCGTGTTGTGGCTGCCGCCGGCCGGGTACGGGCCGCGGTCGAGGTACTCGCCGAGCCGGCCGACGACGAACTGCTCGAGCCACGACAACTGCGGCTTCGCCTGTGTCGCCGGCGACTGCCACGTGTAGGTGTGCAACTGGCCCCATTGCCACGCCGCGCGGTCGTCGCCCAGGCGGGCGATGCCCGTGCGCATTGCCGCGACCAGCGCGCGCACGATGATGTCGTCCTTGTTTTCGACGCGATCGGTGGTGCGGATGTCGTCCCAGTACGGGCTGTCGTCGCGGCCGAGCAGGTGGTCCTGGGTCGCGGAGTAGGAAATCTCGCTGTCGGCGAGCAGCCCGCGCCAGGCCGGGCTGCCGGCGCCGTCGTCGCGCTCGCTGCCGAGTTCGTCGCCGAACGCCTCGCGGGCGAGCGCATCCTCGAACCGCGCGAAGATCGCCGCGCCGCGCGAACCGGCCAGCGGGTTGCCGTCCCAGCCGGTGATGCTGCCGAGCGCGTCGAGCGCCAGCAGGCTGTCGTCGGCGGGCAGGCGGCTGATCAACGCGTGCATTGCCGGCGCCAGCGGCTCGGCCAGCAACACGCGCTGCACTTTCGCCGCCAGCCGGTTTTTCTGGTCGGCCTGCATGGCGATGCTGCTCGCCGCATCGTGGTCGCTGCGCGCCACCAGCAACTCGTCGATGCGCTCGCCGCGCTCGGGATAGAACCAGCTCGATGACAACTGCACCGGGTAGCCCGCGGGCACCTTGCGGTCGTTGGCGGTGCCGACCAGCCCCTGCGGCGGATTCACCAGCGCCGGGTGATAGGCGACATCGACGTAGCCGTCCCAGTCGTAGTCGCCGGTCCAGCCGGGCGACGGCAGCTTGCCGCTGCCGGCCTTGCGCTTCGGGTAGCGGCCGGTCACCTGCCAGCCGATGTTGTCGCGATCGGCGAACACCAGGTTGAGGTGGATGTAGCGCACCTCGCGCGCGGCATCCTGCGCCTGCTTCATCGTCTGCGCCGACGCCAGCGCCCACATCGCGGCGAGCGACGCATCCGGCTCTTCCACCGTCCACG
>JBKHWA010000109.1:0-6532 GCA_046566765.1 Gammaproteobacteria bacterium | reverse complement strand
TCGCCGCCCGGGACAAGGTCAATGCCGAGCTCGGCAACCCGACCGGCAATGCCGCCGCCGACGCCGCGCTGAAGCGCGCGCAGGCCGCGTGGCCCGCATTCCGCAAGTTCGCGCTGGCCAACAACGTCGCCACCAGCGGCTACACCGACGACAACCTGGTAGTCGACCTCTACGGTGCCGCCAACAAGCTCGACCAGGCGCTGACCGAAGCCATTGCCGCACTGAAACCCGATCCGTTGCCGGCGGAAATCCATGCCGCCAACCTGCTGCTGCAGCGCACCACCACCGCTTACCTCAAGCGCGCGGCCCAGATGTCGCCGGACATCGGCGCCAGCGACGACCTCGACATCGCCGCCGAAACCCAGCGCCTCGACGGCCTGCTGCAGTCGCTGCAGAAAAAACTCGCCAGCCGCAAGGATCTCGCCGCGCCGTTGCGCGACATCATGGGCAAGTGGACTTTCATCAAGCCGCGGCTGGTGAGTTACAACGAGAGCACGGTGCCCTACATCGTCGACCGCTACGCGCGGCAGATGTCGAGCGGCCTGTCGCAGCTGGCCACGCAGGCAACCGGCAGGTAACGGCAACGCCGGGAAGGACCGGCAATGAAAAAGGGCAGCCAACCGGCTGCCCTTTTCGTTTTTTGCCCGATCGCCGCTGCCGGCGGCTCCCCGGCTCAGTGCTCGCGGGTCGGGCTGAAGCGCACCGTCGGCCAGCGCTCCTGGGTCAGCGACAGGTTGACCCGCGTCGGCGCCAGGTAGGTGAGGTAGCCGCCGCCGTCCATCGCCAGGTTCTCGTAGCCCTTGTCGCGGAACTCGGCGAGTTTCTTCTCGTCGTCGCAATACACCCAGCGCGCGGTGGCCACGTTCACCTGCTCGTAGACGCACTCGACCTTGTATTCCTCCTTCAGCCGGTACGCGACCACGTCGAACTGCAGCATGCCGACGGCGCCGACGATCAGGTCGTTGTTGCGCAGCGGCATGAACACCTGGGTGGCGCCCTCCTCCGACAGCTCCTTCAGGCCCTGCTGCAACTGCTTGCTCTTCAGCGGGTCCTTGAGCCGCACGCGGCGGAACAGTTCCGGCGCGAAGTGCGGGATGCCGGTGAAATTGAGCGCCTCGCCCTCGGTGAAGGTATCGCCGATCTGGATGGTGCCGTGGTTGTGCAGGCCGATGATGTCGCCGGCGTAGGCCTCGTCCAGGTGCGCGCGCTCGCCGGCCATGAAGGTCAGCGCGTCGGCGATGCGGACTTCCTTGCCGAGCCGCACCTGGTAGAACTTCATCCCCTTCTGGTAGCGGCCGGAGCAGATGCGCATGAAGGCGATGCGGTCGCGGTGCTTGGGATCCATGTTCGCCTGGATCTTGAACACGAAGCCGGTGAGTTTTTCCTCGGTGGCCTGCACGTCGCGTTCCTTCGCCTCGCGATGCTTCGGTGGCGGCGCCCACTTCACCAGCCCGTCGAGGAAGTGGTCGACGCCGAAGTTGCCCAGCGCGGTGCCGAAGAACACCGGCGACAACTTGCCGTCGAGGAATTGCTGGTGATCGAACTCGTTGGACGCGCCCTTCACCAGTTCCAGTTGCTCGCGCAGCTCCTTCGCCAGCTCGCCGACCGCTGCATCCAGCTCGGGATTGTCGAGGCCCTTGATGACGCGCTTTTCCTGGATGGTGTGGCCCATGCCCTGGGTGTACAGGATGGCCTCGTCGGTCAGCAGGTTGTACACGCCCTTGAAGAACTTGCTCATGCCGATCGGCCAGGTGATCGGCGCGCAGCGGATCTTCAGCACGCTCTCGATCTCGTCGAGCAGGTCGATCGGGTCGCGGATGTCGCGGTCCATCTTGTTGACGAAGGTGAGGATCGGCGTGTCGCGCAGGCGGCACACGTCCATCAGCTTGATGGTGCGTTCCTCGACGCCCTTGGCACCGTCCACCACCATCAGCGCGGTGTCGACCGCGGTCAGCGTGCGGTAGGTGTCTTCCGAGAAATCCTCGTGGCCCGGCGTGTCGAGCAGGTTCACCGTGCAGTCGCCGTAGGGGAACTGCATCACCGAGGTGGTCACCGAGATGCCGCGCTCGCGTTCCATCGCCATCCAGTCGGAGGTGACATGGCGATCGGATTTCTTCGCCTTCACCGTGCCCGCCATCTGGATCGCGCCGCCGAACAGCAAGATCTTCTCGGTGATGGTGGTCTTGCCGGCGTCGGGGTGGGAAACGATGGCGAAGGTGCGCCGGCGGGCGATTTCTTGCAGGAACTGGCTCATGGCGTCCGGCGGGTCGGCTGGGGAAGGCGGCGGATTATAGGGCCCGCGCCATGATGATGGCGTCCTCGCGGCCACCGCCGGGCAGCGGGTAATAGCCGCGGCGCAGCGCGACCTCGGCGAAGCCCAGGTCGCGGTACAGCGTGAGCGCCGGCTCGTTGCCGGCGCGCACCTCGAGGAACAACTGGTCGCAGTCACGCGCCTGGGCGGCGGTCACCAGCTCCTCCATCAGCCAGCGCGCCAGGCCGCGGCGGCGGAAGGCCGGCGCCACGGCGATATCGAGCACGTGCGCATCGCCGCCGCCGGTGGACAGGATGGCGAAGGCCGCGATGGTGCCGTCGAGGTCCTCGACGACCGTGTTCCAGTAGGTGGTCTTCAGGCAGTCGCGGATCATGCCCTCGGTCCAGGGCACCGGCTGGCTGGCGCGCTCGATTGCCAGTACGGCCGGCACGTCGGCCGCGGTCATGGCGCGCAGCAGCATGGTTTGTGCGCTCAGCCGCGACGCAGCGACTTCGCGGCGTCCCAGCAGGCACGCTTGAGCGCCGGGTCGGCCAGCATCGCCGACACCGCCGGCACCGCCACCACGTTGAGCCCGAGCCGGCTGGCGGCAGCGCGCACGCTCTCGGCCAGCGCCTCGCCGAGGACCAGTACGTCGCGCACGTTGCGGCGACGACGATGCTCGGCCAGCAGGCCAATCAGCGCGTCGCCGGCATGGCCGCGTGCCGCCGCGGCCGGCAGCCGCAGGTTGCGCGGTGGCCAGTGGAATTCCTCGATCGCCGGCAGCGTGGCGCCGGGTGCCAGCGCGCCGGCAATGCTCGCCAGCAACGCGAACTCGGGGCCGGACAGCCCCGGCGCCTGCGGCGTCACGTGCCCGGCCAGCAACAACAGGCCGTCCGGCAGCGACAGCAGGCTGCAGGACAGCGATTCGGAGGACGAACCGGTTGCCGCCGGCGGCGACATCGACGCCGGCGCTTGCTGCGCCGGCACTCGCTGCGCGAACGTGTGCTCCGTCGGCGATTGCTCCATTGCTGACGACTGCACCGCGGACGACTGCAAAGCGGGCGCCTCCTCCACGCCGGGCGCCTGCCCTGCTGGCGGCGTCGCGGCCACGACCGGTGGCGTCGACGGTTCGGCAACGACCACCTGCCGCCGGGCACCGGGTTCCGCGGCGTGTGCCGCAACGGCGGCCGCGGCATCGCTGGCGTCCGCTTCGTCACGCGGCAACCAGACATCGACGCCGAGCAAGGCGAGGTACTGGCGGCGGGTCGCTTCCTGCATCGTCACTCCGTCACCGTCGTCAGTCCGCGAAATTGCCGCTGGCGCGCCTGCGAGCTGCGCCACAGCAACAGAACCACCGGCAACGACGCCAGCGCGCCGTACAGGTGGGCATTGACCATCACCGCACCGCCGATCGAATCGGCCAGATAATACACATCGTAGCCCGGCTGCTGCTCCGTCCAGAGCCGCCCGGCCATCGCCGCGAACACCACGCCGTTGATCACCGGGTTGTAACGGAAACTCAACAACAGCCCGGCGAACAGCATCGTGTGCAACACCCCGGAAATACCGACATAGCGCGACAACTGCGGATCGCGCAGCCACAGCGCGACCCCGACCGCCACCACGCCGGCCAGTACCGTGATCGCCCAGTCGCGCGGCGAGAACACATCACGGAAAAACAGCAACAACAACGCCAGCCCCAGCGTGTCCAGCCACAGGTGGCCGGCACCCAGGTGCACGAAGTGGCAACTCAGCAATCGCCACCACTCGCCGGCGCCGATCGCCGCGCGATCGAAGCGCAGGAGGTCCCGCAGCGGTTCACCGGCGGCGCCGAGCAGCAGCAACAGCGCCACGAAGCCGGCGCTGAACGCGATCTCGCTGCGCGTCCAGCGCGGGGTGAACAGGCCAAACACGGTGGCGGATCAGTACTTCGGCAGGAACGGGCGGAGCTGGCGATCGGCCTCGCGGTCACGTTCCTTCTCGCGTTCCCTCTCGCGCTCCTTCTCGCGTTCACGCTCCCGGGCCACCGCGGCCGGATCCGCGGCCGGGCATGCCTTGCAGACCGGGCAGGGAGCAGCCGGGGGCGGCGGCGGGCACTCCTGCGGCGGCTTTTTCGCCGGCGGCGTCTCGCTGAGCACGATGATGCGCTGCAGGTCGGCCAGGCAGTTCTTCAGCAGGTCGAGCTCGCCGACCTTGAGTGCACCGGGATCGCGATCCAGTTTCTCGGCCAGCGCCCGGCACTCGTCGTTGTAGGAGGCATGGGCAGCACCTGCCAGCACCGGCAACAGCAACGCGGCCGACAGCCGCGCCAGGAAACCTGCTCGTTCAACCACGCTCCACCTCCCCTGCTGCTGTATTGCCTGCCGGCCGGGCCGATAGGCGCCACCGCGGCGCCCGGACATAATGGGCGACGCCGGTCGCCCCGGCGACCGCCCATCATAGGCCAGGCCCCGGCTTGCCCAGGCATCGCTGCCGCAGGATACCCATGCTGCTCTCCATCGTCATTCCCGCGAAAAACGAGGCCGCCTCGCTGGCCAGCCTGCTGCCGGCCATTCGCCGGCTGTACCCGGACGCCGAACTGATCGTTGTCGATGACGGCTCCACCGACGACACCGCCGCCATCGCCGCGCAGCACGCCACCACGGTGGTGCGCCACCTGCATTCGATGGGCAACGGCGCCGCCATCAAGGCCGGCGCCCGCCGTGCCTCCGGCGACATCCTGGTCACCATGGACGCCGACGGCCAGCACCGACCGGAGGACATCGCGCCGTTGCTCGCGCCGGTGGCCGAGGGCCGCAGCGACATGATGGTCGGTGCCCGCGACTACGCCGGCCACGCCAGCAACCACCGCTTCGCCGCCAACACGCTCTACAACTGGCTGGCCAGCTGGATGGCCAACTACCCGATCGCCGATCTCACTTCCGGCATGCGCGCTGCGCGCCGCGAGTTGTTCGTGCGCTTCCTCTACCTGTTCCCCAACGGCTTCTCCTACCCGACCACGGTGACGATGGCGTTCCTGCGCTCCGGTTTCCGCGTCGGCTACCACCCGATCGCGGTGCAGCAGCGCATCGGCAAGAGCCACATCAGGCTGTTCCGCGACGGCGTGCGCTTCCTGCTGATCATCTTCAAGATCGGCTCGCTGTACTCGCCGCTGAAACTGTTCCTGCCAATCTCGCTGGCGGTGTTCGCGGTGGCCACCGGCTGGTACGGGTACACCTGGCTTGATGACGGTCGCTTCACCAACATGAGCGCGCTGCTGTACAGCACTTCGCTACTGATTTTCCTGATGGGCCTGGTCTCCGAGCAGATCACCCAGTTGTTCTACAAGGACGTGGACCGCCATTGATGAAGGTGCTGGTGCTGGCCTCCACCTTTCCGCGCTGGCCGGGCGACCCCCAGCCAACCTTCATTGCCGACTTCTGCCGCCACCTGCCGGACTGCGAGGTGCACGTGCTGGTACCGGGCGCCGCCGGTGCTCCGGCCCGGGAGGTGATCGACGGCGTGCAGGTGCATCACTTCCGCTACGCGCCGCTGGCAAGCTGGCAGACGCTGGCCTACGGCGGCGGCATGCTCGCCAACGTGCGCGAAAATCCGCTGTTGTTTCTGCTGCTGCCCATGTACCTGGCGGCCATGGTCTTCTCGGCGTGACGGCTGGCGCGGCGAGAACGCATCGATATCATCCACGCGCACTGGATCATCCCGCAGGGCATCGCCGGCGCCGTGCTGCGGCTGCTGTTGCCTCGCATCCGGATGGTGGTCACCGCACACGGCGGCGACGCCTACGCGTTCAACGGCCGCGCCGGCCGGATGACCAAGAAATTCGTGCTTGGGCGTGCCGATGCGGTGACCGCAGTGTCTTCGCAATTGTGCAACGATATCCAGCGCGATCTTGCGCCAGCCCGCGCGCCGGTGGTGGCGCCGATGGGGATCGACCTCGCCCGCTTCGGTGTTGCCCCGGTGCCGCGCCAGCGGCGCTTCTGCTTCGTCGGCCGGCTGGTCGAAAAAAAGGGGGTCACCGACCTGCTGCAGGCCTACGCCAGGGCCCGGGCGCTCGCTCGCGACGACCGCTTCCCGTCGTTACTGCTGGTGGGTGACGGACCTCTGCGCAACGAAACCATGGCGACAATCCGGCAACTTGGCGTCGGGGAGGCCGTGACGCTGACGGGATGGATCGATCCCTTGCAGGTTCCCGCGATCATGGCCGGCAGCCTTGCCGTCGTCGTGCCCTCCGTCGTCGCCCGCGACGGCGATCGCGAAGGACTCGGCCTGGTCGCCGTGGAA
>JBKHWA010000108.1:0-5500 GCA_046566765.1 Gammaproteobacteria bacterium | reverse complement strand
TCCTTTACCAGGCCGTTGGCCTGCAGTACGACAACGGCAAGCTGCTGGCGCTGGTCGAGGGCACCGTCGTCGAGACCGACGGCGTGGTGGCCGACACCGAGTCGGTTTATGCAACGCTGGGCTACCGGTTTGGCAAGGTGATGCCGCATGTCACCTACGCAACGACTCGTTCAACGGATGACGAGGAGCGGCCGGATGTGGCGATGCTGGCTGCGTTGTGTCCGGGCGCGGATCCGAACCCGGAGGCGGTGCTCTGCTTGGACATAATCCCGGCGTCTGCCTATCCCGGGCCGCTCCCCCCGTTAACGGAGACTGTGGGCATCGCCTTCCCGGCTGACACCCTGTCGCGCTTGATGGAGTCCGACCAGACGTCGGTCACCCTCGGCGTCCGCTATGACTTCCTCGCCAACGCGGCGGTGAAGTTCGACTGGACCCGCGTGCTCGATACCCACGGTTCCTTCGGCCAGTTCACGCACGCGCAGAGCAACCTCTCGCCGACCGCCGTGCTGGCGGATGACGAGGTGGATATCTTCCGCGTCGCCGTCGACGTCGTGTTCTGAGCGGAGGAAACCATCATGAAATCGCGAATCCTCACGCTCGTCCTCGGCGCCGCGTTGCTGGCGCCGGTTTCCGCGCTGGCCGGTGTCGTGGTCATCGCCAACCCGTCGGTGAAGACCGAGTCGCTGACTGCGGACCAGGTTGCCAAGCTGTACATGGGACGCACCACCAGCCTGCCCGACGGCACCGCCGTGCAGCCGCTGGATCTCCCTGCCGGTGTGCCGGCGCGTACCGACTTCCTCGGCAAGGTGCTCGACAAGACCGAGCAGCAGCTGCGCAGCTACTGGTCGCGCGCGATCTTCACCGGCAAGGCACAGCCGCCACGGCAGATGGGCAATGCCGCCGAGGTGGTGCGAGCGGTGGCGTCGAACCCGGGCTACGTCGGTTACGTCGACAGCAAGGATGTCGGTGCCGCGAAGGTGAAGGTGCTGTTCAGCGCCGAGTGATGTCACGGATCGCCGCCGGCACCGGGGTGGTTCCCGGCGCCGGCGGCGTGCCGGCGGATCGTCGCGATGACGATCGCCGGCAACGATCCGGCAAGGGAGTGGATGCATGACACGCGCATTATCGATGCCGCTGGCCGTGCTGCTGGCGTTGCTGCCGGGAGCAACGGCGACCGCCGGCGAGGAGCCGGCCGCGCAGTTGCAGGCACTCGAGGCCCGCCTCGCACAACTGGAAGCCGCACGGGCGGCACCGGTAGTCGAGCGCTCGACGGAGAGCGGCAAGTTCCGCTTCAACGGTTTTCTTTCCGCCGGTGCCGGCCGTGCCGACATCGACGATTTCTTTTTCGACGGTCGCCTCGGCGAGGACGTTTCGCACACCGCCGACTCGGTTGTCGGGCTGCAGATCGAGGCAGAAGTGAACGATCGCACCACCGCGATGCTGCAGCTGGCGGCACGCGGCAGCGACGATTTCGCCGCCTCGGCCGAGTGGGCCTACGTGTCCTGGCGGCCGACCGATGGCGACGAGTTCCGCGCCGGGCGCCTGCGGGCACCGTTCTACGTGATGAGCGAGTACCTCGAGGTCGGCTACGTCTACCCGTGGGCACGGCCGCCGATCGAGGTCTACAAGCCGACCTTCCCGTCGTCGCTCGACGGCGTGTCCTGGTCGCGCAAGTTCAATGCCGGCGCCTGGCAGCACGACCTCTACGCGCACTGGGGCAGCACGGCGGCCGGCAAGCAATCGCCAGTCGCGCTCGATATCACCGATGGCTGGGAAGTTGCCTTCGGCAGCGCGTACCACGACTGGCAATTCGGGCTGAAGGTAAACGGCGCGCGCCTCAACGCGGAAAACCGGTTGTTCGCCGCGCTGGCCCGCCTCGGCGCGATCGATCCGCTGGAAGATGTCGCGGTGCTCTACCAGTCCGCCGGCGTGCAGTACGACAACGGCAAATTGTTGGCGCTGGCAGAGGGCACCATGGTCCGTGCCGACGGCTTCGTGCCCGACACCGAATCGGTTTACGCGACGCTCGGCTACCGCTTCGGCAAGCTGATGCCACACCTGACCTGGGCCAGCACGCGCACGACGGACGAGGAAGAACGCCCCGCGCTTCCGCTGCTGGCGGACCAGGGCGCCGGCCCGGCGAGCCTGTGCCCGGCAACCAACCCGAACCCGGACGCATCGTTGTGCCTGGCGATCCTCCCGGACCAGTCGACGCCGCTGGACAACACCGACACGGTCGGCGTTGCCTTCCCGGCCGATACGCTGGCGCGCCTGCTGGAGTCCGACCAGACGTCGGTGACGCTCGGCATCCGCTATGACTTCCTGGCCAACGCCGCGCTGAAATTCGACTGGACCCGCGTGCTGGATACCCACGGCACGTTCGGGATGTTCACGCACGAGCGCAGCAACCTGCTGCCGACGACGGTGTTGCCGGACGAGGAAGTGGACATCTTCCGCGTCGCCGTCGACGTCGTGTTCTGAGGCGCCGGCCGTGAGATCCGCTGTCCTGCCGATCATCGTCGCCGCGCTGCTGGCATCAACGCCGGCGGCCGCCGGCGTCGCCGTCATTGCCCATCCCTCGGTGGGCATCGACTCGCTCACCGCCGACGAGGTGATGCAGTTGTACATGGGCCGCACCGGGCAGTTGCCGGACGGCACCGAGGTGCAGCCGCTGGATCTCGGCGAGGGGTCGCGCCCGCGCGCCGAGTTCATCGGCAGGGTGCTGGGCAGGAGCGAGCAGCAGTTGCGCAGCTACTGGTCGCGCATGATCTTCACCGGCAAGGCGCGGCCGCCGCGGCGGATGAACAACACCGCCGAGGTGCTGCGCACGGTGGCGACCATGCCGGGCTACATCGGCTACGTCGACGTCAACGACGCGACCAGCACGAAGATCAAGGTGCTGTACCGCATCGAGTGACGGCGGCCGCCGGGCCGTGATCCGTTGTATCGTGTCACCGGCGCCGGGCAGGACCCGGCGCATTTTTTTGGCCCGGATACCTGCGCACCCCATGAACCGCATGCGAACGCTGTCTTGCGCCTGGCTGGCGATCGCCCTGCTCGCGACGGCACTGCCGGCTCCGGCGCGCGAGGAATGCCCGTTCCTGCGCGACCCGGCCTACCACGCGCGTACGCCGCTGCCGCCGGCCGCCGCCGGCGAACTCGCCATTGGCACCCTGAACGCGTTCCGCCTGTTCGATGACGAGCAGGACGGCCACGAGAAGACCGTGCTGCGGCGCGCCGATTTTGTTGCCCGCATCGAGCGCATGGCCCGCTACATCGCCCGCGACATGGGCGCGCCGGCGGTGCTCGGCCTGCAGGAACTGGAGGACGACACCGCGCTGGCGGCGCTGGCCGCCGCGCTCGAGCGCGAAACCGGTCGGCGTTACACGTACCTGCTTGGCGAGAAGACCCGCGACGGCGACATCCACAGCGGGTTGCTGCTGGATGCGCGGCTGCAACTGCTGCGCAGCGAGTCGCTGTTCGCGGCGAAGCCGTTCGACCGCGGGCCGCGCTTCGATCGCCTGCCGCTGGTGGCGGAAGTCGATGCCGGCGCCGCCTGGCCCGGCATCGGCCGGCTGACGCTGGTGGTGGTGCACCTGAAATCACAATCCGGCATGCAGCGGCCGGACGATGCCGAGTGCGTGCGCGAGAAGCGGCGCGCGCAGGCCGGTCGGCTGGCAGAGTGGGCGCGCGAACAGGGCGCGGCGCCGCTGGTGGTGCTCGGCGATTTCAACGCGCCGGCGCAGGATCCGGACCCGGTGCGCGCCGAGCCGATGCGCATCCTGCTCGATGAAGGCGCACTGGTGGATGTGGCGGGCCGTTTCCTGCAGCCGGGGCAGCGCTGGACTTACCGCTATCGCTGCTCGCTGCAGCAACTCGACCACGTGCTGCTGGGTCCGGTGCTGGTGCGGAAGGTGCGCGGCTACGCGATCGCCCGCGGCGACACCTGCATCCGCGCACGCGAGAAGTGCAGCGCGGAAAAGTCGGTGTCCGACCACGAGGGCGTGGTGTTGCGGCTGGGCCGCTGAGGCAGGTTCAGCGCGGCAGCTTCTTCCACAAGGCCTTGCGCAGCGCCGGCGCGCCGCTGACCTGCTTGCGGTAGGCACGCTCGGCGGCGGCGAACTCGTCGCGGATTTCCACCCTGGTGATCTCGAAGAAATCGTCGCGGTGGAACACCAGCGTGCCGACGTACACCGCCTTGTCGCCGGCCTTGATCGGCGCCTGCAGCCGCCCGGGCAGGAAGGCGTAGTCGGCGCCGTTGGTGGTCATCTCCAGCGTGATCATGCCGCCGGTCACGTTGAACGCATGCGGCGGCGCCTTGAGCACGAACAGCTCGCCGAGCTTCGCGCTGATCGCGTCCTTCATCTCGCTCATCCGTGGCTGCACCGGCTCGCGGGTGGTTTCCTCCGTGCTGGTGAGCAGGACGACGCCGTTCACCAGCCGCCCCTCGCCGACGATGTTGCGGGCAAATTGTTGTTCGCCCTCGGCCAGCGGCGGCTCCAGCCGGATCTTGCCGACGAGGATGGTGCCGTCGCCGGCAAGCGCGGCGTCGGTGACTTCCGGCATCCCCGACATGCAGCCGGCAAGCACCAGCGGCGGCAGCAGCGCGAACAGTTTCAGCAGGCGCCGGCTCATTTCGCTTTCTCCGCGGCGGCCTTGAGTTGCGCCTGCACGCCCGGATGTTCAGGCGCATCCAGCAGCAGCTCCTCGATCATGGCCTTGTGCGGTGGATGTTCCTTGATCGCCTCGATGTCGAAGGTTTCGGCCTTGAAAAAGCCGTTCTTGTAGCGCTTGTAGCGGAAGGAGCCCATGAAGTGGACGCCGGGTTTTTTGATCTCGATGGCCGATTCGTTGCGGCCCTGGCGGCTGAACGAGTAGGTATGCGGCGTACCGCCGAAGATCAGGAAACTGTTCTGGCCACCGAACTCGGTCACCTGGTACGTGCCGGGCGGCAGGCCGTAGTGATAGAACAGGTAGCCCTTTTCCAGTTTCTCCACGCCGGCGTGCCAGTACGGCTCCTTCGTTTTCGGCTTGACCTGGTGGATCGTCAGCCAGTCGAGGTCGGTGGGGGCGTCCTCCATGTCCAGGTAGCCGTAGACCACCGAGGCGTCGGCAGCACGGTCTTTCATGTTGTTGGCGCAGCCGGCGAGCAGGGTGAGGGCCAGCGCGGCGATGGCGGCGGACAGCAGGCGGGGCAGGTGCGACATCATGCGCAACGATTCCTGGACGAAAAGTCAGGAAAAGTTAGCAATCGTCACCGGCAGCGGCAATGCCCGCGATGTGACGGCGATCACGTTGTGAGTCGCCGAAAAAAAGAAGGCCGGCATTGCTGCCGGCCGAGACCGAGGAGATGTTTCTGTTTGCTGCGCGTACTGCGGTTTTCCGCAGCACACCTGGCACGGTGTGCTGCGGAAAACCCTGCCGGCGGCACCAGCGTGCCACCGGCAGGTTGCGGTCGTGTTACTTCACGTCCAGCGGCAGCGTGTAGCTGACCTGGAAC
>JBKHWA010000107.1:0-8955 GCA_046566765.1 Gammaproteobacteria bacterium | reverse complement strand
ATGTCCGCCGACGGATCGACTCGCGCCATCCTCTATGCCCTGTTCGCCAACGGCGGCATCGCCATCGCCAAGGGCTGGGCCGCCTGGTACACGCGCTCCGGCGCGATGCTGGCCGAGGCGATCCACTCGCTGGCGGACTGCGCCAACCAGGGTCTGCTGCTGCTCGGCATGCAGCGCGCGCAGCGCAAGCCGGACGAGAACCACCCGCTCGGCTACGGCAAGACGATCTATTTCTGGAGTTTCCTCGTCGCCATCCTGCTGTTCAGCATGGGCGGCATGTTTTCCATCTACGAGGGCGTGCACAAGTTGCAGCACCCGGAGATGCCGAACAGCCCGTGGGTGGCGGTGGCAGTGCTGGCGGTATCGATCCTGCTGGAGTGGGGGTCGCTCACCGGCGCGCTGATCGAGGTGAAGAAGATCAAGGGCCAGCGCACGTTCTGGCGCTGGTTCCGCGAGAGCCGGCAGGGCGAGCTGGTGGTCGTGGTCGGCGAGGATCTCGCCGCGCTGCTCGGCCTGACGCTGGCGCTGCTGGCGGTACTGCTGACGATCTTCACCGGCAACCCGTTCTACGATGCGCTGGGCACCATTGCCATTGGCGCGGTGCTGATCGTCGTCGCGGTGGCGGTCGCCGTGGAAGTGAAGGGCATGCTGATCGGCGAGAGCGCGGACCCGGAAGTGCAGGCGCAGATGCAGTCCTTCCTCGCCGCGCGGACGGAAGTGGCGCAGGTCTATCGCATGATCACGCTGCAGCTGGGTGCCGACGTGATGGTGTCGGTGAAGGCGCGCATGCGCGAGGAGCAATCGGCGCCGGCATTGCTCGACGACATCAACGCGGTCGAGGCGGAATTCAAGGCGCGGTTCCCGCAGGTGCGCTGGATGTTCTTCGAGCCTGACCGCCGGGACTGAGGCGCGGCCGCATGCGGCTACGAAAGGCGCAGCAACAAAAAAGGCCGGTCATTGACCGGCCTTTTTGCATTGCGCGGAAAACGGATAAAGCGGAAACGTGAAAAAGTGGTGGAGCTGAGGAGGATCGAACTCCTGACCTCGTCATTGCGAACGACGCGCTCTCCCAACTGAGCTACAGCCCCACGGCGGAGGCCGCATTTAACCCGTGAAGGACGGCCCGAGGCAAGCGGTCCGGCGGACCCGGGCCGGCACCGGCCGGCCAGAACGGGGCAGGGCCGGTGGCCGGAAGCGAAAGATTCACTTGCCAGCCGCCCCAACATTTCGATAATTCCGGAACTATGAAAACGACCCCTGCCGCCACGCCGGCCCCCAGGCCATCCCCGCGCCCGCTCAAGGCCGATGCCGCGGTATCGGCACTGGCGGCGCTGGCCCACGAGCACCGGCTGGCGGTGTACCGCCTGCTGGTGGCGCGCGGCCGCGCCGGCCTGACCGTCGGTGCCATCGCCGGCGAGCTCGGCCTGGCCAACGCCACGCTGTCCTTCCACCTGAAGGCGCTGGTCGATGCCGGGCTGGTCGTCACCCGGCAGGAAGGCCGGTTCATCCATTGCACCGCCGACTTCGCGCGCATGAACGCGCTGGTCGGTTTCCTGACCGAGAACTGCTGTGGCGGAGAAAGCTGCCGTGACTGAGCGTACGTACAACATCCTGTTCCTGTGCACCGGCAACTCGGCGCGTTCGATCATGGCCGAGGGGCTGGTGAACCTGCTCGGCAAGGGCCGCTTCCGCGCGTACAGCGCCGGCAGCCAGCCCGGCGGCAAGGTGAACCCGTTCGCCATCGAGCAGCTCGCGCACGTCGGCTACGACGCGTCCGGCGCCCGCAGCAAGAGCTGGGACGAGTTCGCTTTGCCGGGCGCGCCGCACATGGATTTCATCGTCACCGTCTGCGACAACGCGGCCAACGAGACATGCCCGGTTTGGCCCGGCCACCCGGCGGTGGCGCACTGGGGCTTCGCCGACCCGGCGGCGGTACAGGGCAGCGACGAACAGAAGCGCGCGGCGTTCCACCACGTGTTCGGCGAGATCCGCCAGCGCGTGCAACTGTTCCTCGCGCTGCCGCACGAAAAACTCGATCACCTGGCGATGCTGCAGAAGCTGCGCGAGATCGGTGCTACACCGGTTGGGCCGGTCGCGAAGGGGTTGTAAGCCATGGGCCTGTTCGAGCGGTACCTCAGCCTGTGGGTGTTCCTGTGCATCGTTGCCGGCGTGGCTGCCGGCGTCGCGGTGCCGGACCTGTTCCGGACGCTGGCCGCGATCGAGTACGCGCACGTCAACCTGGTGGTGGCGGTGCTGATCTGGCTGATGATCTACCCGATGATGGTGCAGGTGGATTTCGCCGCCGTCGCCAACGTGCGCAAGCAACCGCAGGGCATCTGGCTGACGCTGGTGATCAACTGGCTGGTGAAGCCGTTCACCATGGCCATGCTCGGCTGGGTCTTTTTCCGCGTGCTGTTCGTCGACCTGGTCGATCCGCAGTCGGCCGGCGAGTACATTGCCGGCATGATCCTGCTGGGCGTGGCGCCGTGCACGGCAATGGTGTTCGTCTGGTCGCAACTGACGAAGGGCGATCCCAACTACACGCTGGTGCAGGTGTCGCTCAACGACATCATCATGGTGTTTGCCTTCGCGCCGATCACCGCCGTGCTGCTGGGTGTCAACAGCATCGCCGTGCCCTGGGACACGCTGGTGATCTCGGTGGTGCTGTACGTGGTGCTGCCGCTGCTGGCCGGCGTGCTGACGCGGCACGTGCTGCATCGCCACGGCGACGGTGCGCGGCTTGCCGGCTTCGTTGCCACGATCAAGCCATGGTCGATCGCCGGCCTGCTGGCAACGGTGATCCTGCTGTTTGCCTTCCAGGCGGAAACGCTGCTGGCGAAGCCGTTCATCATCCTGCTGATCGCGATCCCGCTGCTGATCCAGTCGTACGGCATCTTCGCCATCGGCTACGTCGCCGCGCGCTACATGCGGCTGCCGTACCGCATCGCGGCGCCGGCCTGCATGATCGGCACCTCGAACTTCTTCGAGCTGGCGGTGGAGGTGGCGATCTCGCTGTTCGGCCTGCAATCCGGCGCCGCGCTGGCGACGGTGGTCGGCGTGCTGGTGGAGGTGCCGGTGATGTTGTCGCTGGTGGCGTTCGCCAACCGGACGCAGCACTGGTTCCCGGAGCCGGCGCTCCCCGACGACGGGCTGCCAGGGCGGCGGTTGCCGGAGCGTTGACCGCGAGCCAGCGTCAACCGGCCCTTATACGGGGCCGCGAATAACCAACTGAATTCTTCTTGGGTCGCCGCGGCGGGCCGGCTCTCCAGAATGCCTTCATCCCGTGATGCACGGGCATTCATTTACCCCGGAGAGCCCCATGAGTGCGCTGAAATTGCTGAAGAAATCGCTGGTGGCCGCCGTTGCCGCCGGCACCCTGAGCGTGTCGGCGTTCGCCGCCGACTACAACCTGCTCAACGTGTCCTACGACCCGACCCGTGAGCTGTACGTCGAGTACAACGCGGCCTTCGCGAAGTACTACAAGGCAAAGACCGGCGACAACGTCACCATCCGCCAGTCGCACGGTGGCGCCGGCAAGCAGGCGCGCGCGGTGATCGACGGCCTGGAGGCCGACGTAGTCACGCTGGCGCTGGCCTATGACATCGATGCCATCGCCGCCAAGGCGAAACTGCTCAATGCCGACTGGCAAAAGGAACTGAAGCACAACAGTTCGCCGTACACCTCGACCATCGTGTTCCTGGTGCGCAAGGGCAACCCGAAGGGCATCAAGGACTGGGGCGACCTGGCCAAGCCGGGCATCGGCGTGATTACCCCGAACCCCAAGACCTCGGGCGGCGCCCGCTGGAACTACCTCGCGGCCTGGGCATGGGCGGCGCAGAACGCCAGGGGTGACACCGCGACCAGGGAAGCGGCTGCGAAGAAGTTCGTGACCGACCTGTACCGGAACGTGCCGGTGCTGGATTCCGGCGCCCGCGGTTCGACCACCACCTTCGTCGAGCGCGGTATCGGCGACGTGTTGCTGGCGTGGGAAAACGAAGCGTTCCTCGCCATCAAGGAACTGGGCCCGGACAAGGTCGACATCGTCGTGCCGTCGCTGTCGATACTGGCCGAGCCGCCGGTAACGGTGGTCGATGTCAACGCGAAGAAGCGCGGCACGGAGAAAGTTGCGAAGGCTTATCTCGAGTACCTGTACAGCGCGGAAGGCCAGGAAATCGCGGCGAAGAACTACTACCGGCCGACCGATCCGGCGATCGCGAAGAAGTACGAAAAACAGTTCCCGAAACTGAAGCTGGTCACGATCACGGACTTCGGCGGCTGGCAGCAGGCGCAGAAGACCCACTTCGAGGACGGCGGCGTGTTCGACCAGATCTACCAGCCGGGCGCCCGCTGAGCCCGCATATCAGCAGCATTGATTTGGATAGCTGAAAACCTTGGTTAGTGCGCGCGGGGGTGGCTGCTACGGTGGCCACCTCTGCGTATTTCGCGACGCCGCAACCATGACTGCCCTGACCCGACGCCACAGCGTAATCCCCGGCTTTGGCCTGACCCTCGGCTTCACGATCCTCTACCTGAGCCTGATCGTGCTGATCCCGTTGTCCGCGCTGTTCGTGAAGAGCGCCGAGTACACCTTCGACCAGTTCTGGACCACGGTCACCGCGCCGCGGGTCATCGCTTCCTACCAGCTGAGTTTCGGCGCGGCGCTGATCGGCGCGGCGATCAATGCGGTGTTCGGTTTCATCGTCGCCTGGGTGCTGGTGCGCTACACCTTCCCCGGTAAACGCTTCATCGACGCGCTGGTGGACCTGCCGTTCGCGCTGCCGACCGCGGTGGCCGGCATCGCGCTCACCGCGATCTACGCGCCCAATGGCTGGTTCGGTTCCTTGCTGGAGCCGCTGGGCATCAAGGTGGCGTTCACGCCGCTGGGGGTGATGGTGGCGCTGACCTTCATCGGCCTGCCGTTCGTGGTGCGTACGCTGCAACCGGTGCTGGAAGACCTCGAGATCGAGGTGGAAGAAGCGGCGGCCAGCCTTGGCGCCTCGCGCTGGCAGACCCTGTGCCGAATCATCCTTCCGGCGATCCTGCCGGCACTGCTGACCGGCTTCGCGCTGGCCTTCGCCCGCGCGGTCGGCGAGTACGGCTCGGTGATCTTCATCGCCGGCAACATGCCGATGGTTTCAGAGATCGCGCCGCTGCTGATCATCACCAAGCTGGAACAGTACGACTACGCCGGCGCCACCTCGATCGCGGTGGTGATGCTGATGATCTCGTTCGTGATGCTGTTCCTCATCAACCTGTTGCAGTGGTGGGCGCGTCGCCGCGCGGCCTGAGCCGGCGTCCGTCTTCCTTGCCATATTCCGGAGCAGTCCATGTCCAGCACTTCAACGTCCGGCAGACGGCCCGCCGCGGTCAGTGAGCCGTTGTGGATCAGGCTGTTGCTGATCACCGTCGCGCTGGCATTCCTCAGCGTCTTCCTGTTCGTGCCGCTGGCAGCGGTATTCACCGAGGCGCTGCGCAAGGGTGCCGATGCGTACTTCGCGTCGTTCAGCGATCCGGACGCGCTGGCCGCGATCAGGCTGACGCTGATCGCGGCGGTGATCGCGGTGCCGCTGAACCTGGTGTTCGGCGTCGCCGCCGCCTGGGCGATCGCCAAGCACGAGTTCCCCGGCCGCAGTTTCCTGATCACGCTGATCGACCTGCCGTTCGCGGTGTCGCCGGTGATCGCCGGCCTGATCTACGTGCTGCTGTTCGGCGCCAGCGGCTGGTTCGGCCCCTGGCTGGCGGAACACGACATCAAGATCCTGTTTGCGGTGCCCGGCATCGTGCTGGCGACCGTGTTCGTCACCTTCCCGTTCGTGGCGCGCGAACTGATCCCGCTGATGCAGGCGCAGGGCAACGAGGAGGAGGAGGCGGCGATCTCGCTGGGCGCATCCGGATTCCAGGCCTTCTGGCGGGTGACGCTGCCGAACATCAAGTGGGGCCTGCTGTACGGCGTGATCCTCTGCAACGCGCGGGCGATGGGCGAGTTCGGCGCAGTGTCGGTGGTGTCCGGCCACATCCGCGGGCTGACCAACACCATGCCGCTGCATGTCGAGATCCTCTACAACGAATACAACTTCGTCGCCGCCTTCGCGGTGGCCTCGCTGCTGGCATTGCTGGCACTGGTCACGCTGGCGCTGAAGAGCTTCATCGAGTGGAAGCTGGCGCAGGAAATGAAGGCGCTGAAGGAAACGTACACCGAGGCCCACGCATCATGAGCACGACCCACGTCCCGGCGGCAAACGCTCCTGCAGTAGACATCCGCAACATCGGCAAGCGCTTCGGCGATTTCGTCGCGCTCGACAACGTCAGCCTGGAAATTCCGTCCGGCGAACTGGTGGCGCTGCTCGGCCCGTCCGGCTGCGGCAAGACCACCTTGCTGCGGGTGATCGCCGGTCTCGAAAAGGCGGACCAGGGCAGCATCCTGTTCGGCGGCGAGGACGCCACCGGCCGCGACGTGCGCGAGCGGCAGGTCGGTTTCGTTTTCCAGCATTATGCGTTGTTCCGCCACATGAACGTGTTCGAGAACGTCGCCTTCGGCCTGCGGGTGCGTCCCCGCGGCCAGCGGCCGACCGAGGCGAAGATCCGCGAGAAGGTGATGGACCTGCTCAAGCTGGTGCAACTGGACTGGCTGGCCGACCGCTACCCGAACCAGTTGTCCGGCGGCCAGCGGCAGCGCATCGCGCTGGCGCGCGCACTGGCGGTGGAGCCGAAGCTGTTGCTGCTCGACGAGCCGTTCGGCGCGCTGGATGCGCGGGTGCGCAAGGACCTGCGCCGCTGGCTGCGTCGCCTGCACGACGAGATCCACGTCACCAGCGTGTTCGTGACCCACGACCAGGAAGAAGCGCTGGAAGTCGCCGACCGGGTGGTGGTGCTGAACAAGGGCCATATCGAGCAGATCGGCAGCCCGGACGAGGTGTACGCGACGCCGGCGACGCCGTTCGTTTACCAGTTCCTCGGCAATGTGAACCTGTTCCACTCGCGCGTGCACGGCGATTGGGCGGATGTCGGCAACGCCGGTGCCGGCAAGCGCACGGTGGCCTACGTGCGCCCGCACGACATCGACCTGCTGCCGCAGCCGGCGGCCGACACGCTGCCGGCGACGGTGCGCGACATCCGCCCGCTCGGTCCGTTCGTGCGCATCGAGCTCGACCACGAGGGCGAGCTGGTGGAAGTGGAGTTGCCGCGCGAGAAGTACATTCCCGGCCGGTTCCAGGTGGGTGGCACCGCGTACTTCCGGCCGCGGCACGTGCGCGTGTTTGCCGCCCCGGAAGCCGACGGCGGGGCCTCGACCTGGAGCATCTGACCGGAGGCATCCGGCCGGCAGCAACGAAGCAAGGTACGCGCGGGCCGACCGAAGCCCGCGTGGACTTGCCGGGGGCCGTCTGCTAGAAACGTGGGCGATGACTCCCGCCCCCACGCCCTACGAAAAAATCGCGCTGTTCGAGCGCCTCGTCCATGAGCGGCGGGGCGCGCAGGCGTTCGATTGCGCCGTCGAGTTGCTGGCGCTGCTGCAGGGCAGCTATTTCAGCCGCAATCTCGATATCGAGGGCTATGCCGGCAGCCCGTATCTGCTGCACGCCGGCCTGTGCGAGCGCTTCGCCGCCGGCTGGGGCACGCTGCTGCTGGATCCGCAGCTCGATCTTTCGAAGACGCGCTTCGTGGAGATGCTGCGCAACCTGCAGGCACTGCACGAACTGGTACACGGCACCGCCGAGGGCCACCTCGATCACTGCATGGCGGTGCTGCAGGCGCGGATTGCCGGCCGCTACACGCCAGAGTCGCTGGCCCGCATGCTGTTGCTGTGGGTGCCGGGCAGCCGGGTGCCGCTGGACTGGAAGCAGTTCTACCCGCACGTGCCGGAACTGGTAGTGGCGGCGGCAGTAGCCACCGTTGGTGGACTGGTGATGTGCACGCGCGAGGCACACCGCGCGCGCGAGAGCGCCATCGCGTTCCTGAATTCCGGCGTGCCGAAGGCCGCCGACTACCGTCGGGTCGGTCCCGGCAGCACGTTCCATTTCGCGTGGATGTTCTGCAGTTACGCGGTGTCGCCCCAAAAGCACCGGATCAAGCGGTTGCTGAACGAGGTGATCCGCGAGTTGCCGGTGCTGGCCGAGCGGCGGGAGCTGCCGGCGCGTGCCGGTGACGGCCGGCCGGTGATGGTGGTGCCGCTGGAGCAGTTCCGCTCGTCGCACGCGATGTATCGCTGCTATGCGCCGGTGATCGAGGCCTGCCGCAAGCATTTCTACCTGGTCGGCGTGGCGCCCGGCGGCAATGTCGACGAGCCGGCGCGGGCATTGTTCGACGTGTTCCACGACATTGACAGCGAGTGCCGCGAAGGCGGCATCACCAGCATGGCGCTGGTGGCGGCGCTGGTGCGCAGCTGGAATCCGGTGATCGTGTTCTACCCGAGCATCGGCATGCAGATGCACACCATCGTGCTGTGCAACCAGCGACTGGCGCCGGTGCAGGCGATGACCTATGGCCACCCGGCCACCAGCGAGTCGCCGTTCATGGATCGCGGGCTGACCGAGGCGCAATGGATCATCGACCCGGCGCGGTTCAGCGAGCAGCTGGTGCCGCTGCCGCGCGGCACCCTGCGCTACGCGCTGCATGCCGACTTCGCGCGACCACTGCCGCCGCGCCGGCAGGGCGACGACGTGTTGCGGGTGGCCATCCCGTCGTTCGCCCAGAAGTGGACGGCGCCGTTCCTCGACATGCTGGCCCGCGTGCGCGCCCGCGTCGGCACCCGCGTCGAGTTCCATTTCTTCGCCGGCGTTGCCGGCTGCAGCTATCCGTCGGCAATGAACGCCGTGCTGCGTGCGCTGCCGTCGGCGGTGGTGCACCCGACCATGAACTACGTCGATTACATCGCGGCGCTGTCGCGTTGCGACGTGCACGCCGCCACTTTCCCGTTCGGCGGCACCAACAGCGTGTTCGATTCGCTGTCCTGCGGCC
>JBKHWA010000106.1:0-3052 GCA_046566765.1 Gammaproteobacteria bacterium | reverse complement strand
ATGTTCATGCAACGGGTTCCACGGGGGATGCCCACAGGTCGGGCAGGAGAGTGGCCGCGCGTTGCAGCAACGCGCGGCGATCGGTGTCGCTCTCGTTGCGCAGCAGGCGCAGCGACGGGTACCAGGGCGTCCGCTCGCCACGGTAACCCCAGTACCACAACACCGGCCAGGTGCGCGGCAGCAGCACCAGGCAGGGCACGCCGAGGGCGCCGGCGACGTGCGCGGTGGTGTTGCTGGTGGTGACCACGGCATCCAGCGCGGCGATCTGCGCGGCAAGGCCGTCGATGTCGTTGCTGGCGTCGATGCGCTCGTCGACGAACAGCCGGCCGTTGCCGGCGGCGTGCAGGGCGTCGATCTCGGCGCGCACCTCGCCGTACTGCAGGCAGATCGCCACGACGTCGTCGCGCTGCAGCAGCGGTGCGAAATCCGCCAGCGCGAAACTCTTGTCGGCGTCGCCCTCCAGCCGGCGGCTGCTTTTCCAGCTGATGCCGACGAGTTTTTTCCCGGGCCAACGGCCGTGATAATCCGCGCGCAGCGCGGCGGCGCGCGGTGCGTCCGCCTGCAGCCAGCGGGCGCGCGCCGGGAAGCGGGCGGCATCGCGCCGGAAGAAACCGCCGATGTCCAGCGCGTTCACCCGCTTGAAACCGGTGCCGCCGCCGGCGGCGAACGCCTGCTGCAGTTGCTGCCGGTGGCGCGGTACGAATTGCAGTTGCGGGAACGAGCGGGCGAACAGCGGCAGCAACCGCGGATCGCATTCGACGATCGCCCGCTGGCCCATGGCCACCAGGTCTTCCAGCATCGACGACATCATGATCTCGTCGCCGAGGCCCTGTTCGGCCACCACCAGCAGCGTGCCGTCGAAGCGCCGGCCGTCCCAGGCTTCGCCGGGCATGCCGGCGTCGTCCGGGAGGTCGAGGTGGTTGCGCCAGCGGAAATCGGCGAAGTAGCGGAAGCCGGCGTCGTGGTCGCCGGATTTCAGCCGGTGCTGCGCGTTCATCGAGCGGATCGCGCGGCTTTCGGGAAATTGCCGCAGCGCCGATGCCAGTTGCGCGTCGAGTTCGTCGCTGCGGCCGAGGTGGTACAGGCCGTTGAGCACGGCGTCGGTCCTGTCCTCGTCCGGCTTCAGTGCCATCGCTGCCTGCGCGCGGGCGAGGCCTTCTTCCCAGCGGCCGGTGGCGTACAGGCAGGTGGCCAGCGCGTGCATCACGTCGGCATCGCGCGGCTGGCGGGCGAGGTGGGTCTCGAACAGCGGGATGGCATCGGCGAACCGTTGCTGGCGGTACAGCGCCAGGCCGAGGTGGGCCTGGTAGTCGACGTCCGGCCGCAACGTGCCGAGCCGGCGGAACAGTTTCTCGGCGCCGGCCCAGTCGCGCACGTCCTCGGCGAGCTGGGCGTAGCCGGCGATCACGTGCGGATGATCGGGCATGCAGGCCAGCGCGCGCTTGTACAGCTCTGCCGCCTGCGCGTATTTCCGTTCGCGGTGCAACGCCTGCGCCTGTGCGTAGGCCTGCAACCCGCGCTGGATATCGGCAGCAGAGGTCATGGTGCGGTGTGCGTCGGCAACTGCTGCGTCGTCGGTCGGCGCCCGGCGGGTCAGGCCGGCTTGCCGCGCCCCGGCAGCACGTTGCGCAACTTGTTGGCCATGCTGCGCACCGCGTCCTCGGTCATTGCCCAGTCGATGCAGCCGTCGGTGACGGACTTGCCGTACTCGAGCTGCGACAGATCCTTCGGGATCTTCTGGTTGCCGAATTTCAGGTGGCTCTCGACCATCATGCCGATGATCGACTTGTTGCCCTCGACGATCTGGTTGGCGACGTTGTCCATCACCAGCGGCTGCAGGCCGGGATCCTTGTTCGAGTTGGCGTGGCTGGCATCGATCATGATGTTGCCGCTCACCTTCGCCTTCGCCAGGGCCTGCTCGGCCAGCGCGACGCTCACCGAGTCGTAGTTCGGCTTGCCGTTGCCGCCGCGCAGGACCACGTGGCCGTACTTGTTGCCGGTGGTGTGGACGATGCTCAGTTTCCCGTCGAGGTCGACGCCGAGGAAACTGTGCGGGTGCGCCATCGACTGCAGCGCGTTGGTGGCGACTTCCAGGCCGCCGTCGGTGCCGTTCTTGAAGCCGACCGGCGTCGACAGGCCCGAGCTCATTTCACGGTGCGTCTGCGACTCGGTGGTGCGGGCGCCGATCGCGCTCCAGCTGATCAGGTCGTGCAGGAACTGCGGGCTGTTCGGGTCCAGCGCCTCGGTGGCGGTGGGCAGGCCGAGCTCGGAAACGTCGAGCAGCAACTTGCGCGCGATGTGCAGGCCTTCCTGCACGCGGAAGGTGTCGTTCATGTACGGGTCGTTGATCAGGCCCTTCCAGCCGACGGTGGTGCGCGGCTTCTCGAAGTAGACGCGCATCACCAGGTACAGCGTGTCCTTCACTTCCTCGGCCAGCGCCTTCAGCTTGCCGGCGTATTCCATCGCCGCCTTGGTGTCGTGGATGGAGCAGGGGCCGATGACGATGAACAGCCGCGGGTCGCGGCGGTCGAGGATGGCCTTGATGGTTTCGCGGCCGGCGTCGACGGTGGCCTGCGCCTTCGCGGTCAGCGGCAGTTCCTTGTGCAACTGGCGCGGGGTGATCAGGGGCTCGATGGCCCGGACGTTCGCGTTTTCGATCGGCTGGCTGGACATGGCTCGGGACGGCTTTTCGCTGGAAAAAGAGCCGTCGAGTCTACCGGAATGCCGTGTTGCCCGCTAAGGGCGGCGGGTTCCCCGCCGGGTATTTACGGGTGGATGTCGGCGAAGCTGCGTACCGCCGGTTGCCGCGCCCCGGCCAGGCTCGCGCCCGGGTAGTCCTCGGGCCGCACGATGTGGATCGCCTGCATGCCGGCGGCCTTCGCGGCGTCGATTTCCTCGCCGATGTCCGAGAGGAACAGGATGTCGGCCGGCGGCAGGCCGATGGCGGCGGCGATCCGGCGGTAGCTGTCGGCCTCCCGCTTGCCGCCGGAGGTGGTGTCGTAGTGGCCGCGGAACAGCGGCAGCAGGTTGCCGGCTTCCGAGTGGCCGAAGA
>JBKHWA010000105.1:0-6565 GCA_046566765.1 Gammaproteobacteria bacterium | reverse complement strand
AGCTCGCCGCATTCGTCGGCGACATGGAGGACATCAAGACGGCGCTGGGCCGTGCCGACAAGGCCTGGGATTCCGCGCACAACAAACTGGTCGGCGGCAAGGGCAACGTGATCCGGCAGGCGCAGCGGGTGGTCGATCTTGGCGTCAAGGCGACCAAGAAGATCGACAAGGACTGGACCGGGCGCGCGCTCGACGGGCCGGCCGACGACATCGACAACGAGCCGGCCTGACCAGGTTTACGGCGCAGGCCCCTGCAACCGTTCGCGGACGGCGCGCCACAGCCGCGTGGACATGCGGCTCGGTGCGAGCAGGGGGCGCAGCATGGTGACCGTCTCGTGGATGTGCTCGACGCGCGCACCGAGGCCGTCGACCCGGTCGACGACGAGGTCCACCCGGTCGGAGAGCCGGTCGACATGGCGCGGGATGCGCTCCATGTTTTCCACGACCCGCATGATCCGGTGCGCCATCACCAGGTATTCGAGCACGGCGCGGATGACTGCCACCGAAATCAGCAGCACGAACGGTGAGATGCCCAGCGCGATCAGGCCGGCCAGCGGCGCGATGAGGAAGGCGATGCCGACGATGCCGGCGATGACGACCACCGCCGCCAGGATCAGCAGCACGTAGAACACCGGCAGCAACTGCATCGTCAGGTAGTGGCGGAAGCGCCAGTCGAACAGGCCGCTGACCAGGCCCACGTTCACCGGTGCGTCGGCACCCGTCGTTTCGGGGTCATTGGCTTCGAATCCGGTGGCCCCGGATCCGGCGGCGGCGTTCCTTTCCTGCATGGCTGTCACTACCTGTTACTGCACTGGCAAGGGCTGCAAAAGGCTATTCGGTCTTGTCCGTGCACTCGCTGCGGGAGGAGTCGACGCGGCAGCGGATCTTGCGCTGGATCGACAGCATCTCGCCGTCGTAATACCCCTCGTCGCGCAGCGAAATGCGCGCCTGGCGCATCATCTCCTCGTACTTCGGCTTGTCGGCATCCGGTAGCTGCACGAAATACTTCCTCGGCACCTCGCCCTCGAACAGCCGGATGTATTTCAGCAACAGGTCGAAATTGGCATGCACCGTCCAGCGTGCGGCGATGCCGATCTCCGGCGGGAAGTCCTTCGTGCGCACCAGCACCTGCACCGACGGCCAGACCAGCGGGAAGTCGATGATGCCGCCATTCGGATCCAGGCCCTTCCACAACTCCAGCGCATCGAACGCCGCCAGCGGCGCGGCGATGATGTCGACGGTCTTGTTGTTGAACTTGCCGGCGACGTTGTGGATTTCCACGCCGACCGGCGAGGCGCCGATCTGCGACACCATGCGCGCCTGCACCGGGTCGTAGTCGAGCACGGCAACGCGCTTGCCGGCGGCCTTGGTCAGGCTGTTGACGGCACGGTCGTTGGTGAACACGTAGGCTGGCCCGATGGGCACTGCGCCGAGCGACTCGAACTCACCGCTGCGCAGCTTGTCCGAGATTTTCGGATGCGCCATCACCTCGGCCATCAGGCGGTGGTGCTCCTCGGTGACCAGGCCGCCGATGGAGTCCACCGTGCCGGCAAAGCGGTTGAACGACCGGGCGCGCAGGCCGGACATGATCGCCGCCTCGCAGCGGCCGGCCTTGAAATCCTCGGCGACGATTTTTTCGCTGGTGAAATAGTTGAGGTCAAGATCGTAGCCCCACTTGAGTGTTTCCAGGCGGACATCCTTGGCGGCGTTCGCCAGGTAGCCGTGCGCGCCCAGCGGATCGAACACGCAGACGCGGATCTTGCGGATTTCCTTCGGCAGCGTTGCCGGCGGCGTGGGCAGGGCGATGGCGCCACGTACCGCTTCCAGTTCGCGTTGTATCTGCTGGCTCTGGGTCTCGGCGGTCGCGGCAGTTGCGGCGGTCACGGCAAGGAGCAGCAGGAGGCTGAGTGCGCGGCGCATGCGGGTTGTCTTCCGGTAAGGCGTTGTTGTTCTTTGCTAAAGTGGCGGCCTTTTCGTGACCACCACGGCATTCCGTGGGCGGAGTACACCCCATGCCGCGCGTGATTGCCAGTCTGCTCGTCGCCTGCTGCGCGTTCCTCGCACCGGTTGAGCCGGCGGTGCAGCGCGGCCTGTTCCTGTTCCTGCTGGCGGCCGGGCTCTGGTTGAGCGAGGCCCTGCACATCACGGTCACCGCGCTGCTGGTGCCGGTGGTGGCGGTCGGGCTCGGCCTGCTGGAACCGAAGCAGGCGCTCGCCGCGTTCGCGGACCCGGTCATCGCCCTGTTTTTCGGCGGTTTCGTGCTGGCCAGCGCGTTGCGCCGCCACGGGATCGACGCGTTCATCGCGGCGCGCGTGGTGCGGCTCGCGCGCGGGCGGCTGCTGCCGGCGGCCCTGCTGCTGTTCGCGGCCACCGCGCTTGTTTCCATGTGGGTCAGCAACACCGCCTCGGCGGCGATGATGTTGCCGCTCGCACTGGGTTTGCTGGCCGGCGTGGACGCCGAGCGCGAACGGGGGACCTACCTGTTTGTATTGCTGGGCATCGCCTGGATGGCCAGCCTGGGCGGCATGGGCACGCTGGTCGGCAGCCCGCCGAATGCGCTGGCCGGCGGCGCCACCGGCGTGACGTTCCGTGAATGGTTCGCCTACGGCCTGCCGCCGATGCTGGTGCTGGTACCCGGTGGTGCGCTGCTGCTGTGGCTGCTGTTCCGGCCGGGCAATCCTGTCGTCGCCCCGGTGGCGCAGGCCTTCACCTGGATCAATGGCGCGCGCGCCGCGCTGGCCATTTTCACGGTGACGGTGGCCGGCTGGCTGTCCAGCAGCTGGCTCGGCGAGCGGTTGGGCATCGTGCGCGATCTCGATTCGATCATTGCCGTCGCCGCTGCGGTCGCGCTGCTGGCCACCGGCACGCTCGGGTGGAAGGACGTCGAGCGCGATGTCGATTGGGGCGTGTTGCTGTTGTTCGGCGGCGGCCTCTGCCTGGGAGTGGTGCTGAAGTCATCCGGTGCCAGCGACTGGCTCGGCGCTTCGCTGCTCTCGGGGGTCGTGGAATTGCCGCGCATCGTCGTGTTGCTGGCGATGGCGACCTTCATCGTCTTTCTCTCGGAGCTGGCGAGCAACACGGCGGCAACCGCGTTGCTGCTGCCGCTGTTCCTGCCGCTGGCACCAACGCTGGGCATGGAACCGGCAGGGTTTGCGGCGTTCATCGCGCTGACGGCCAGCTGCGGTTTCATGCTGCCAGTGGCGACGCCGCCGAATGCGATCGTGTTCGGCAGCGGCCATGTGCGCCAGCGCGACATGATGCGTGCCGGCCTCTACATGAACATCGTCTGCATCCTGGTGCTGACGTTGTTCTTCGCCTGAGTCTGGCGGGCGGGTCAGCGCGTTACGGGTTTGCCAGCGTTGCCGCCAGCCAGTCCCAGTCTGCCGCGCCGCCGCCCAGCGCGAGGAAGTGCGGGTTGAGCAGCGATTCCTTTGTGTTGCAGCGCAGCGGCGCGAACGCGGCGTCGACCATGGCGCCGCCGGCCGCCTGCAGCACGGCCTGCGCTGCTGCGGTGTCCCACTCGCAGGTCGGCCCGAGCCGCGGGTAAAGATCGGCCTTGCCCTCGGCGACCAGACAGATCTTCAGCGAGCTGCCGAGGTTCGCCGTCCGGAACGCGCCGATGCGTTGCTCGATGGCGACCAGCACCGGCGCCAGCGCGTCGCTGCCGTGGCTGCGGCTGGCGACGATCACCGGCTCGCCGGCCACTTTCGCCTCGGCCAGCGTCCGAGTATGGATGGGCCGGCGCGCACCGGCCTCGATCTTCCACGCGCCGCTGTCCGCCAGTCCCGGGCCGGCCAGCCCGAGGTAGGTCACGCCGGTGACCGGCACGTGCACCACGCCCAGCACCGGCACGCCATCGTCGACGAGCGCGATGTTCACCGTGAACTCGCCGTTGCGCTTGATGAATTCCTTCGTCCCGTCCAGCGGATCGATCAACCAGTAGCGCGTCCAGGACAGCCGTGTTGCCGTGTCGACCTGTTCGTTGCCTTCCTCCGACAGCAGTGGCCAGCCGGTGGCCAGTGCGGCCAGCCCGTCGACGATGACGTGGTGCGCGGCGATGTCGGCCTCGGTCAGCGGCGAGTCGTCCTGCTTGCCGGTGGCGGCGATGTCGCCGGGGCGGTGGTAGACGGCGAGGATGGCGTCGCCGGCGCGCCGGGCGATGGCGACGACGTCCTCCAGCAGGGACAGGTCGATGGCAGGCTGCATCACGTGGCGAAACTCCGGTCGGGAAAGCGGGAGGGGATCGCCGGGCCGGCCGCCGTTGTGGCCTTTTTCCGTCCCGGAACGGGGCGCCGCTCGTATATTCTGGCGGCCTCCGCTCGCGGCGCAGGGTAACCCATGCTCGTCAACTGGCAAGAAGTCCACACCGTGCTGCTCGACATGGACGGCACGCTGCTGGATCTGTATTTCGACAACCACTTCTGGCAGCACTACGTCACCGAGCAGTATGCCCGCCGGCGCAATACGTCCTTTGCCGAGGCCGAGTCCTACCTGGGCGAACGCTTCCGTCGCGAGCAGGGCACGCTCAACTGGTACTGCGTCGATTACTGGAGCGACGAGCTGGACCTGGACATCGCGGCGCTGAAGTACGACCTGCGCCACCTGATCCGGCCGCGCGACACCACGCTGGCTTTCCTCGATGCGCTCAAGCGCCACCATTCAAAAGTGCTGCTGGTGACCAACGCGCACCCGCGCAGCCTCGAACTGAAGATGGAAGAGACCGGCCTCGGCGAGTATTTCGATGCGCTGGTCAGTTCGCACCGGCTGCACCGGCCGAAGGAGGATCCGGCGTTCTGGGCGGCGCTGGCGGCGGAGCATCCGTTCGATCCCGCGCAGACGCTGCTGATCGATGACAGCCTGTCCGTGCTGCATTCGGCAAGGCAGCACGGCATCCGCTGGCTGTTGTCGATCGCGAAGCCGGATTCGCAGGGCGCCGAGCGCGATACCGCGCCGTTCCCGGGACTGCACAGTTTCGACGACATCATGCCCATCCCGCCGGCGCCGGGCGGCGTGGGGCCGCGCTGATGGCGGCCGACGGCCAGCGGATCCGCCTGGACAAGTGGCTCTGGGCGGCACGTTTTTTCAAGACGCGCAGCCTGGCGCAGGAGGCGGTGGAGGGCGGTCGTGTGCACTACGAGGGGCAGCGGGCCAAGCCGGCGCGCGACGTGCAGGTTGGCGCCCGGGTGGTGATCACCATCGGCCACGACACGCGCGAGGTGGTCGTCACCGCGCTGGCCGACCGGCGCGGCAATGCGCAGGACGCGGCGCGGCTCTACGCGGAAACGCCGGAGAGTGTCGTCGCCCGCGAGGCAGCCGCCGCGCAGCGCCGGGCAGCGGCCATCAGCAACCCGGTACCCGACCACCGTCCCGACAAGCACGAGCGCCGGCAGATCCGCCGCCTGCGCGACCAGGATTCCTGAGGCAGCGCGCCATGACCGACATCCGCACCAAATTCCTGTTCGAAGCGCTCGCTGTCCGCGGCGAGCTGGTGTGCCTGGAGCAGGCCGTGCAGGGCGTGCTCGACAAGCATGACTACCCGGCACCGCTGCAGGCGTTGCTGGGCGAGGCGCTGGCCGCTGCCGTGCTGCTCGCCGGCACCCTGAAGCTGAACGGCCTGCTGAGCCTGCAGGCCAAGGGCGACGGCGCCGTGCGGCTGCTGATGGCCGAATGCACCCACGAGGGTGACCTGCGTGCCATCGCCCGCTGGGACGGCGAGGTGCCCGATGCGCCGCTGGTCCACCTGCTGGGCGACGGCCACCTGGCCATCACCATCGAGCCGGCCGGCGGGCAGCGTTACCAGGGCATCGTGCCGCTGGATGGCCTGTCGCTCGCCGAATGCATCGAGCACTACTTCGCGCAGTCCGAGCAGCTGGCCACCCGCCTGTGGCTGGTGACCGGCAACGGCCGCGCGGCGGGCCTGCTGCTGCAGGAGTTGCCGGCCGCCGGCGGGGTGTCCCGGGATGCCGACGGCTGGAACCGCCTGTGCCGGCTGACCGATACCCTGACCGCGCCGGAGTTGCTGGGCCTGCCGCCGGAAACCCTGCTGCAGCGGCTCTACCATGAGGAAGATGTCCGAGTGTTCGACGCCGATGCCTTCCGGTTCAGGTGCAGTTGCAGCCGGGAGCGCATGCTGGCGGCATTGCAGTCGCTGGGCCGGGAGGAACTGCAGTCCATCCTCGACGAGCAGGACGGCGCACTGGAAACCGTCTGCCAGTTCTGCAACGAGAAGCGCCGGTACACGGCAGCAGAACTGCTGGGCCCGGTGGCGGAGTGAGCAGCTGGCCGGCCCGTAAGCCCCGGTTCGCCGGGGCCCGGGCGATACACCCTGCCGCCGGCTGCTGCAGCCGGTAGAATCCCCGCCCCCGCCGGGAGCCCCCCATGACCGACCTGAACCCCCGCCAGCGCGAGGCCGTGCGCTACATCGACGGCCCGCTGCTCGTACTCGCCGGCGCCGGCTCGGGCAAGACCAGCGTGATCACGCGCAAGATCGCCTGGCTGATCGAGACCGTGCAGTACGACCCGTCGAAGATCGTTGCCGTCACCTTCACCAACAAGGCGGCGCGGG
>JBKHWA010000104.1:0-31779 GCA_046566765.1 Gammaproteobacteria bacterium | reverse complement strand
ATAGCCTTCCTCGCCGCGCATGTACCACGACGCGAACAGGTGGATCAGGAAGCCGACGCCGGTGATGACGCCGAGCATGGTGACGGCAAGACCGTCCAGGTGCAGGCCGATGGTCGGGGTAAAGGTGCCCACCGCCATCCAGGTCCACAGCGTCTGCACGACGGAGCCGCCCGGCGGTTGCGTGGTGAGGAACTCGTAACCGGCGAACAGCGTGCTCAGCGCGGCGATGCCGAGCGAGCCGACGCCGATCGTTGCCGCGAGGTTCTCGTTGACCTGGCCGCGCTTGGCGGCGGCGAGCGCCGACAGCAGCACGTAGCCGAGCAGCGGCGCGAGGAAAGTCAGTGGCAGCAGGTTCATTCTTTCAGCTCGCTGGCGGCGTCGACATCCAGGGTGTGGAAGCGACGGTACAACTGGAAGACGATGGCGAGGCCGATCGCGGCCTCGGCGGCGGCAACGGCGAGGATCAGGATGAACATCACCTGGCCGTCGGGCTGGCCCCAGCGGCTGCCGGCGACGACGAATGCCAGCGCGGCGGCATTCATCATGATCTCGAGGCTCATCAGCACGAACAGGATGTTGCGACGCACCACCAGGCCGCAGAAGCCGATGGCAAACAGGATGGCAGCGAGCGCGAGGCCATGCTGCAGCGGGATCGATTCAGGCAGCATCGCGGCTCACTCCTTGTCGTCGTGGCGGCCGAGGTGCCAGGCGGCGACCATCGCCGCCAGCAACAGCATCGACGCCAGTTCGACGATCAGCAGGTAAGGGCCGTACAGGGCGATGCCAACCTGCTTCGGGCCGATTTCCTGTTCGCCGATCGCCGCGCCGGAGAGCGGCATGATCAGCAGCCATTGCGCGAGCAGTACCAGCGACAGCACCGCCGGGTAGGCCCAGGTGCCGGGCGTGAGCCAGGCGCGTTCCTGTTTTTCGGTCTCGGCGCCGAGGTTCAGCATCATCACCACGAACACGAACAGCACCATGATGGCGCCGGCGTAGACGATCATCTCCAGCGCGGCGGCGAACGGCGCGCCGAGCGCGAAGAAGATCATGGCGACGGACAGCAGCGACACCACGAGGCACAGCAGCGCGTGCACCGGGTTCTTGCCGGTGACCACGCCCAGCGTGGCCAGGGTGGCGACGGCGGCAGCGGTGTAGAAGGCGATTTCCACGGCGAAGGTCCTCGGGCGTTCAGGGCAGCAGGCTTTTAACGTCGACCGGTGCGGCTTCGTTCTGCGCGGCGCCCTTCGGCTTGCCGGCGATGGCCATGCCGGCGACGCGGTAGAAGTTGTACTCGGGATACTTGCCCGGGCCGCTGATCAGCAGGTCTTCCTTTTCATAGACCAGGTCCTGGCGGCGGTACTCGGCCATTTCATAGTCCGGCGTCAGCTGGATGGCGGTGGTCGGGCAGGCCTCCTCGCACATGCCGCAGAAAATGCAGCGCGAGAAGTTGATTCGGAAGAATTCCGGGTACCAGCGGCCATCTTCCGTTTCCGCCTTCTGCAGCGAGATGCAGCCGACCGGGCAGGCGACTGCGCACAGGTTGCAGGCGACGCAGCGCTCCTCGCCGTCCGGGTCGCGGGTCAGCACGATCCGGCCGCGGTAGCGTGGCGGTACGTAGGGCTTCACTTCCGGGTAGGAGATGACCTCGCGTTTCCTGAACGCGTTCATGAATACCAGGGTCATGCTGCGAACCTGGCTGAAGGCGTCGGCGAGGAACTGGATGATCGCTTTCATGTCGGGTTACTCAGTGCGCGGGCGCGCCGGTGTACAGGATGTAGGCGCCGGTCGCGAGCAGGTTGAGCACGGTCAGCGGCAGGCAGACCTTCCAGCCGAGATCCATCAGCTGGTCGTAGCGGGGGCGCGGCAGCGCGGCGCGAAGCAGGATGATCAGCACCACGAACGCCATCAGCTTGGCGAGGAACCACAGCGGTGCCAGCCATGCCGGGCCCGGGCCGAGCCAGCCGCCGCAAAACAGGGTGACGATCAGCGCGGAGACGACCACCACGCCGATGTACTCGCCAACGTAGAACATGCCCCACTTCAGGCCGGAATATTCCGTCTGGTAGCCGGCGGCGAGTTCCTGCTCGGCTTCCGGCAGGTCGAACGGCGCGCGGTGGGCAACCGCGACGCCGGCGACGGCGAACGTCACGAAGCCGAGGATCTGCGGCAGCAGGAACCAGCCGTCCTGCTGCGCCAGCACGATGTCGCGCAGGTTGAACGAGCCGGCCAGCGCGACCACGCCCATGGCGGAGATGCCCATGAACACTTCATAGGTGACCGTCTGCGCAGTCGAACGCAGGCCGCCGAGCAGCGAGTATTTGCTGTTGCTCGACCAGCCCGCCAGCATCACCGCGTAGACGCCGAGCCCGGCCATGGCCAGGAAGAACAGCAGGCCGATGTTCATGTCGATCACGCCCCAGCCCGGGCTGACCGGCACGACCACGAAGGCGATCAGCAGCGCGCTCATCGCGATGATCGGCGCGATCCAGAACGTCAGCTTGTCGACGAAGGGCGGCGTCCAGTCTTCCTTGAAGAACATCTTCATCATGTCGGCGACCAGCTGGAGCACGCCCTGCCAGCCCACGCGGTTGGGACCGTAGCGACCCTGCCAGAGTCCGAGCAGCCGGCGTTCGATGAAGATGATGATCGCCGCACCGATCACCACCGCCAGCAGGATGATCGCGGAGCGGATCATCGCCGCCAGCACGGCGATCGTTTCCGGCGACAGCCAGCCGGCGGACAGCCAGGTCAGCAAGCCTTCCATTTACGCGGCCTCCGCGCGGGTGACGGTGAGCCACAGGTTGTGGGTCGCCTGCGGCAGGCCGGGGATGCCGGCGGGTACACCGACAACGCCGGCAGCCAGCGCCTCGTGCACGCGGGCGGTGAGCGAGCGGGCAATGCCGTTGACGGTGACGCGCACCGTCTCGCCGTCGGCGATGCCCAGCCGCTGTGCATCGGCAGCGGGCAGCGCGACGTAGGCGCCGGGCGACTGGCCGGCGATCACCTCGCTGCGCGCCGAGAGTTCATCGCTGCCGAAGATGTGGTGCAGCGATACCGCGCGCAGTGCATCGCTGCGGGCAGCGAATGCTGCCGGGATGTTGCCGGCGGAGAGCGGGCCGGCGGCGGTATCGAACAACAGTACGCCGGCATCGCCGCCTTTCAGGTGGCCGCCGACTTCATCCTGGAACTTGTTCCAGGCCGACGGCGAGTTCCAGCCGGGGCTCCAGGCGAACGGCGTGAGCGGACCCGGTTCCATCGGGCCGACATAACCTTCCATCGAGAACGTCAGCGGACTGTTGTTGTCCTGCGGCGCGCGCGGCTCGTGCACCGAGATGTTGGCGCGCATCGCGGTGCGGCCGGAGTAGCGGCGCGGCTCGCGGGCGATCTTCAGGCCGCCGATGCGGAAGGTGGCTTCCGGTGCAACCCCGGTAATGCGCTTGAGGACCGGGAAGCGGTCGGCACAGGCGTGGGTGGCATCGTCCAGCGTGGCCCAGTCGATGGCGGTACCGTTGCGCGCGCACTCCACCGCGTGCAGCCAGCGCCAGCCCTCGTGCACGCGCTCGTCCGGGCGGTAGTAGACCGGGTCGTATACCTGGAAGAAACGCTGGGCACGGCCCTCGTTGCTGACCACGGTGCCGTCGCCTTCGGCGAAGCTGGCCGCGGAGAGCACGATGTGCGCTTTCTCGACGGTGGCGGTGCGCTGGTGATCGATGACGATCACGCTCCGCGCGGCGGCGAGTGCAGCATCGACCGTCGAGCCCGGCAGCCGGCGGTAGAGATCGTTTTCCAGCACGACGACGACGTCGGCCTCGGCACGCGCGAGCGCCGCCAGCAGTGCGTCGACCGGCTGGCCGTCGATCAGCGCCACGCCCATGCTGTTCACTTCCGGCACCACCAGCGAGATGCCGGCATCGCTCTTGCCCTGCGCCTGCAGTGCGCGCGCGACGGCGGCGGCGGCATCGATCAGTTCAATGCTGGCCAGGCCGGTGCCGGAAACTACCAGCGGCTTGCTCGCGGCCAGCAGCGCGGCAGCGATGCGGCCGGCACGGGCCGCGGTGTCGGCATCGAGGCCGGGGACAGCCGGCGATTGCGGATCAATGGCGTGCGCCACGGCGTAACCGAGGCGAGCGAGGTCCTCCGGTGCCGCGCGCAGCGTTTCCGCGGCGATGTCGTCCAGCCGGGTCGCGTCGACGGCGGCGACGAACACCGGGCTCAGCGCCCGCTGGCCGATGTCCTGGATCGCATAGGCCTGCCATTCGGCGACCTTGCGGGCGGCGGCATCCGACTTCGCCTTGTTCTTCGCCGACTGGCGCAGCGCCAGCGCGATGCGCGGCGCGGTCTGGGTGACGTCTTCGCCGAGCACCAGCGCCGCGTCGAACTGCTCGATCTCGCGCAGGGACGGCGTGCGTACGCCGCCGAGGGCGAGCACGTCGCGCACGCGGCGCAGCAGCGCGAGTTCGCCGGCGTCAACGCCGGGGCTGAAGTTGTCGGCGCCGACCAGCGCATGCAGGGCGGCGTTGGCCTCCAGCGTGGCGCGTGGCGAACCGATGCCGACCACGCGGCGCGCGGCCTTCAGCGCGGCGCCGACGGCAGCAACGGCGGTATCGACATCGGTCGTGGCCAGCTTGCCGTCACGGCGAAGCATGGGCTGGCGCGGGCGATCCTTGTTGTTGACGTAGCCGTGGCCGAAGCGGCCGCGATCGCACAGGAAGTAATGGTTGACCGAGCCGTTGTAGCGGTTCTCGACCCGGCGCAGTTCGCCGTAGCGCTCGCCCGGCGAGGTGTTGCAGCCGACGGAGCATTGCTGGCAGACGCTCGGCGCGAACTGCATGTCCCACTTGCGGTTGTAGCGCTCGGAGTGGGTCTTGTCGGTGAACACGCCGGTGGGGCAGATCTCGCTCAGGTTGCCGGAGAACTCGCTCTCCAGCTTGCCGTCGCAGGTGCGGCCGAAGTAGACGTTGTCGTGCGCGCCGTAGACGCCGAGATCGGTGCCGCCGGCGTAGTCCTTGTAGTAGCGCACGCAGCGGTAGCAGGAAATGCAGCGGTTCATCTCGTGGTTGATGAACGGGCCGAGGTCCTGGTTCAGGTGGGTGCGTTTCTCGAAACGGTAGTGGCGGACGTTGTGCCCGGTCATCACCGTCATGTCCTGCAGGTGGCAGTGGCCGCCTTCCTCGCACACCGGGCAATCGTGCGGGTGGTTGGTCATCAGCAACTCGACGACGGAAGCACGGAATTCCTTCGCTTCCTGGTCGGTCACCGAGATGATGGCGCCGTTGCTGGCCGGGGTCATGCAACTCATCACCAGCCGGCCGCGCTTGTCGTCGGCGTTGGCGTACTGCTTCACCGCGCACTGCCGGCAGGCGCCGACCGAGCCGAGCGCCGGGTGCCAGCAGAAGTAGGGGAGGTCGATGCCGAGCGACAGACAGGCCTGCAGCAGGTTGTCCGTGCCGTCGACTTCGTACTGCTTGCCGTCGATATGGATGGTGGCCATGGCTTCAGTTCACCGCCGTCGTCGGGATCTGCGACGGAATGCCTTGCTGGAATTCGTCGCGGAAGAATTTGAGCGCGCTCTGCAGCGGTTCCATCGCGCCGGGAGCGTGCGCGCAGAAGGTCTTGCCGATGCCAAGGTCGCGAGTCAGTTTTTGCAGCTGCTCGATGTCGCCCGGGCGGCCCTGGCCTTTCTCGATCGCGCGCAGGATTTTCACCGTCCACGGCAGGCCGTCGCGGCAGGGCGAGCACCAGCCACAGGATTCGCGGGCGAAGAATTCCTCGAGGTTGCGCACGACGGAGACGATGTTCTGCCGGTCGTCGATTGCCATCATCAGGCCGGTGCCCATGCGGGAGCCGTTCTTCATGATGGTGTCGAAGTCCATCGGCAGGTCGAGGTGTTCCGGCAGCAGGAAATCGGTGGAGGCGCCGCCCGGCAGCCAGCACTTGAGCTTCAGGCCGTCGGCCATGCCGCCGGCGTGCTCCTCGAGGATCTCGCGGCCGCTGGTGCCGATCGGCAGTTCCCACACGCCGGTGCGCTTCGTGCGGCCGGACATGCCGTACAGCTTGGTGCCGCCATCCGGCGACTTGCCCTGCGACAGCGCCTTGAACCACTCGGCGCCGCGCAACAGGATGTGCGGGATGTTCGACAGCGTTTCGACGTTGTTGACGATCGTCGGCCGGCCCCAGGCGCCGGCGATCTGCGGAAACGGCGGCTTCGCCCGCGGATTGGCGCGGCGGCCTTCCAGCGAGTTGATCAGCGCGGTTTCCTCGCCGCAGATGTAGCGGCCGGCGCCGGTGTGCACGTACAACTCGAAGTCCCAGCCGGTGCCGAGCACGTTCTTGCCGATGTAACCGGCAGCCGTTGCCTCGGCGATCGCCTTGTTCAGGCGCTCGGCGGCGACGATGTACTCGCCGCGCAGGAAGATGTAGCCGCGGTACGCGCCGATCGCGTAGGCGGAGAGGATCATCGCCTCGACCAGCTGGTGCGGCAGTTGCTCCATCAGCAACCGGTCCTTGAAGGTGCCCGGTTCCATTTCATCGGCGTTGCAGACGAGGTACTTCCTGCCGGCGTCCGGGCCCATCGGTACCAGCGACCACTTCACGCCGGTGGGGAAGCCGGCGCCGCCGCGGCCGCGCAGGTTGGAATCCTTCACCCGCTTCTGGATTTCTTCCGGCGACAGTTCCTTCAGCGACTTGCGCAGCGCGGCGTAACCGTCCTGCGCCTCGTAAGCCTTCAGGTCGACCGGCGTACGGTCGTCGCGGATGCGGTACGTCAGCGGGTGCGTTTCGCCGCTGCGGCCGGAGTAGAGGACCTGGTGGCTCATTTGTACTGCTCCAGCAGCTTCGCGACGTCGGCCGGCGCCACCGGGCCGTGGGTGTCGTCGTCGATCATCAGCGTCGGGCCCTTGTCGCAGTTGCCCAGGCAGCAGATCGGCAGCAGCGTGTAGCGGCCATCCGGCGTGGTCTGGCCGTACTGGATGCCGAGCTGCTTCTGCATTTCCGACTTCACGTCCTCGTAACCGGTGAGGAAGCAGCCGATGCTGTCGCACACGCTGATCACGTGGCGTCCGACCGGCTGGCGGTAGATGCGGTTGTAGAAGGTGGCAACACCATCGATGTCCGAGGCCGGGATGCCGAGTACGGCGGCAATGGCATCGATCGCGCCGTCACTGACCCAGCCGCGGTTCTTCTGCACGATCTTGAGCGCGTCGATCGATGCCGCGCGGGAGTCCTCGTAGTGCTCCATCGCGTGCTCGATGTCGTGGCGCTCGGCGTCGGTCAACACAAAGTTGTCCTTGCCCCTGTTCGTTTTGCAGGTGTTCGGGCCACCGCAGCCGCAATTGCCGGTCGTCATGGGTGCTTTTTCCATACCTCAGCGGTCGACGTCCGCCATCACGAAATCGATGGAGGCGAGGTAGACGATCAGGTCCGGGATCATCGAGCCGCGGATCACGGACGGGATCTGTTGCAGGTGCGGGAAACTCGGCACGCGGATACGGGTGCGATAGCTCATGGTCGACGCATCGGAAGTCGGGTAATAACCACCCAGACCCTTGGTGCCCTCAATCATCATGCTCGACTCGCCGGCCGGCATGACCGGGCCCCAGGACACGCTGACGAAGTGGTTGATCAGCGTCTCGATGTCCTGCAGCGTGCGCTCCTTCGGCGGCGGCACGGTGAGCGGGTGGTCGGCCTTGTACGGGCCGGCCGGCATGTTTTTCAGGCACTGCTCGATGATGCGCAGGCTCTGGCGGATTTCCTCGACGCGCACCAGGCAGCGGTCGTAGGCATCGCCGTTGTTGCCGGTCGGCACCTCGAACTCGAAGTTCTCGTAGCCGGCGTACGGGCGCGCCTTCCGCAGGTCGAAACCGAGGCCGGTGGCGCGCAAGCCGGCGCCGGTGGTGCCCCAGGCCAGCGCCTCGTCGGTGCTGTACTGCGCAACGCCGCGGGTACGGGCCTTGAGGATGCTGTTCTTCAGTGCCGCGCCTTCGTAGTTCTTCAGGCGCTTCGGCATCCAGTCCAGCAGGTCCTGCACTTTCTGTTCCCAGCCGCGCGGCAGGTCGTGCGCGAGTCCGCCGATGCGGAACCACGCCGGGTGCATGCGGAAGCCGGTGATCGCCTCGATGATGTCGTAGACCTTCTGGCGATCGGTGAAGATGAAGAAGATCGGCGTCATCGCGCCGGTGTCGATGATGTAGGTGCCGAGGAACAGCAGGTGGCTGTTGATGCGGAACAGCTCGGTCAACATGATGCGGATCACGTTGACACGGTCCGGCACGGTGATGCCGGCGAGTTGCTCGACCGCCATCACGTACGGCAGGTTGTTCATCACCCCGCCGAGGTAATCGATGCGGTCGGTGTACGGGATGTAGGAGTGCCAGGTCTGGCGCTCGGCCATCTTCTCGGCACCGCGGTGGTGGTAGCCGATGTCCGGCACGCAATCGACGATCTCTTCGCCGTCCAGTTGCAGCGCGATGCGGAACGCGCCGTGCGCGGACGGATGGTTCGGACCGAGGTTGAGGAACATGTAGTCCTCGTTCTCGGTGCCGCGCTTCATGCCCCAGTCTTCCGGGCGGAACAGCAGTTCGTTCTGCGCCATGTCCTGCTTCGCGGCGTCCAGCATGAACGGGTCGAACTCGGTGGCGCGCGCCGGGTAGTCCTTGCGCAGCGGATGGCCCTGCCAGTAGGTCGGCAGCAGGATGCGCACCAGCCGCGGGTGGCCGTCGAAGTGGATGCCGAACAGGTCCCACACCTCGCGCTCGTACCAGTCGGCGTTCGGCCAGATATTGCGCGCGGTCGGAAGCTTCAGGTCGTCGACGGAGAGCGCGACCTTGATGCGGACGTCGCTGTTCCTGTCGATCGACAGCAGGTGATAGAAAACGGTGAAGTCGGACGCCGGCAGGCCGTCGCGCTTCGTGCGCAGGCGCTCGTCGACGGCCGACAGGTCATACAGCATCACGTACGGCTTCGGCGCGCTGCGCAGGAATTTCAGTACGTCGCTGATCTGTGCGCGCGGCACCCACAGCGTCGGCACGTTGTCGAGCGTCTTCTGGAAGACGAAGGCATCGTTGCCGAAGCGCTCGGCAAGTTCGCGGACCACGTCGTGCTCGCTGCCGGCGAGCGGGGCGGAAGAGACGTTCTCGGTCATCGGCTCAGACCTGGTCCGGCGAGCGGAGGTTGGTAACGGCAATGCGCTCGGCACGCTTGCGCTCGCGCTCGCTGGGCATCACCGGCTTGAACACGCCCTGGTCGCCGCCGACCCAGGTCAGCGGGCGGCGCTCCTTGCCGATCGAGTCCTGCAGCAGCATCAGGCCCTGCAGGAACGCTTCCGGGCGCGGCGGGCAGCCGGGGATATAGAGATCCACCGGCAGGAACTTGTCGACGCCCTGCACCACGGAATAGATGTCGTACATGCCGCCGGAGTTGGCGCAGGATCCCATCGAGATCACCCACTTCGGCTCGAGCATCTGCTCGTACAGGCGCTGGATCACCGGCGCCATCTTGATGAAGCAGGTGCCGGCGATGACGATCAGGTCGGCCTGGCGCGGCGAGGCGCGCAGCACCTCGGAGCCGAAGCGCGCGATGTCGTGCGGCGCGGTGAACGACGTGGTCATCTCCACGTAGCAGCAGGAGATGCCGAAGTTGTACGGCCAGACGGAGTTCTTGCGGCTCCAGTTGACGCCGGCGTGCACCATCTCCTCGAGCTTGCCCAGGTAGACGGAGTTGCGGACTTTTTCCTCGAGCGGATCGTCGACGATCTGCTTCTGCTCATGCGGATAGCGATCGGCCGCGTTCGGGTCGATGCGGGTGAGCGTGTATTTCATGCGGGACCTCGCTCAGGGCGACGGCGTGGCAGAGGGGGACGCGGCGTCCTGCCGTTGGTGCCGGCGGCGCTGGGCCGGGGCCCAGTCAAGGGCGCCGATACGCCACAGGTAGACGAGGCCGAGCAGCAACTCGGCGACGAAGATGGATACGACGGCGAAGCCGGCCCAGCCGGCCTCGTGGACCGACACCGCCCACGCGTAGAGGAACAGCGCCTCGATGTCGAAAATCACGAAAAACATCGCGACCAGGTAGAACTTGGCCGACAGCCGCATGTGCGCGCCGCCCTGCGACACCACGCCGGATTCGAACGGCTCGGCCTTGGCGCGACCCCAGTAGCGGCCGCCCAGCCATACCGGCACGGCGACCATGAAGGCGCAGATGAAGGCGACCAGGAACAGGAAGGCGCCGAGGGACCAGGACTGTGCGAGGGCTTCGGTTGGCGACACGCAGGCGGCTCCCGACGGTGGAAGAGGGCGCGATTACCGCCGCGATGCAGCGGGGGTCCCGGCTAGGCGGCGCGGATGATACTCGTGGCCCTGCCCCCTGTAAATTTACGTAACACCTTCTTTACACGCCGGCTCCGTGCCTGCCGGCGAGCACGGTCAGCGGCCAGCTCACCTGCCGGCGGACCGGGCCGAATGCGCGGCGCAGGTCGTCCGCGATTTCGCTGATCGGATCGTTGCCGGTGCGCTCGTGGCAGCGGCGGGTTGCCGACCAGGTGCCGAGGTAGCCGAGCAGGTCGTCGACCGTCCAGTCGGCGCGCATGGCGAAGGAGGGCGCCTGCAGGCGGGCGAACGGGAATGGCAGCTCGCGGTACCCGGTCTCCACGTGGTGACGTTCCGGCGGCCAGTCGGCGCGAACCACCTGCATATAGAAGTACTCGATCACGGCATCGACCCCCGGATCGACCTGCAGCCGGTCATAGGTCCAGGCGGCCAGCACGCCGCCGGGCACCAGCACACGCCGCACCTCGGCATAGAAGGCATCGAGGTCCAGCCAGTGCAGGGCCTGGGCGACGGTGACCAGGTCGGCGTCGGTATCGAGCACCGGCAATCGTTCCGCGGGGGCCGCGGCGTAACTCACGCCGGGAGCCGGTTCCGCCAGCCGCACCTGCGACGGGCTGAGGTCGAAGGCGCTGACCCGGCGGAAGTGGCGGGCGAGCCCGGTGGCCGCCTGGCCGGTACCGGTGGCGACATCGACCGCGTGGCGGTTGCCGGGTGCCTGCTCCAGCAGCCAGCGGTACAGGGTGTCCGGGTAGTGCGGGCGGTAGCGGGCATAACCGGCGCTGCCGGTGGAGAAGTGATCGCGATAGGTCATGGCGGTCCCGGGGTTGATCGATCGCCGTGAGTATAGGAACACGCGGCTTATATACTGCGCGCCGGTTTTCCGGCCCGCGGGCCGCCTCGGGGGTGCGCATGCAGTACGACGCGATCGTGGTCGGTGGTGGCCAGGCCGGCAGCGCCTGCGCGTATGACCTCGCGTCGGCGGGGCTGTCGGTACTGCTGCTGGATCGCCGGGAATTCCCGCGGTTCAAGGCCTGTGCCGGCGGCGTTACCACCAAGGCGTTGCGTCGCTACCGGTTCTCCATCGCGCCGGCGATCCGCCAGGTCGAGTCCGACCTGCGCGTCTCGATGTACCTCAAGCGGGAAACCACCCTGCAGGCACCGGCGCCGATCTGCGCGATGACCGTGCGCACCGATCTCGACGAGCTGTGCTTCCGGCAGGCGCTGGCGGCCGGCGCGCGCTACGAGCAGATCGGGCCGATCCGCGCGATCGACGAGGGCGCCGACGCCGTGACGCTGACGCTGGAGGACGGCCGCGTACTGCGTGCCCGTTACCTCGTCGGCGCCGACGGCGCGCACTCGCAGGTGCGCAAGCTCACCGGCGGCTTCGTCCCCGATCGCACCGCGGTGGCGATGGAAGGCATCGTGCGGTTGCCGGCAGGCACTGCGCTGCCGCCGATGACCTTCGATTTCGGTGTCGCCGGCCAGGGTTACGGCTGGCTGTTCCCGAAGGGCGACCACGTGAATGTCGGCATCTACACGCGGCGGCCGGAAGAAGTCGCGTTCAACAAGGAACTGCTGCGCGAATACGTGCAGCGACGGCTGGGCCTGGGTGCGGATGCGATCGAGCATCTCGTGGGCTTCCCGATCGGCACCGGCGGCGAGCACTACCAGCCGCGCAGCGAGCGGGTGATGCTGGTCGGCGATGCCGGCGGCATGGCGGAGGCACTGCTGGGCGAGGGCATCTACAACGCGGTGCTCACCGGCCAGATGGCGGCCAGCGCCATCGTGCTGGCGCTGGCCAACAACGCCAATGCGCGGCAACTGTTCGACGAGTACTCGCAGATCGTGCGCGGCGACCTCGCCAATTGCCGCCAGCTGGCGCAACTGTTCTACAAGTTCCTGCCGATCAGCTACGGGCTGTTGCGGCACGTGGTGGCCGATACCCTGGTCAACGGTTTTGCCGCCGGCATGACCACCACCGGTTGCAAGCGCGCGTTCTTCACCCGCAAGCCGCGCTTCGACTTCACGCCGCCGCTGTCGCTGCTGGCGCGCGAGCCGCTGGGCCGCGAGCCCGGGCGTAAGGGTATTGCCTGATTCGCTTTTCCCGCGGTTTGCCCCTAGACTGCGCGCGCCGCCCGTCCAACCAATCTGCGGGCGTGTCACCTCCTGATCCCTGACCGCTTGCCGGTCCACATCACGTCTGCCTCGATTGGTGCTGCGCTTCCTGCGCAGCAGGCCGTCGCAGGAGTAGTACAAATCATGTCATCCGAAAATACGTTCGCGGCCCTCGGGCTCGCGCCGGCGTTGCTGCGTGCCGTTGAAGAAGCCGGTTACAGCACGCCGACCCCGATCCAGCAGCAGGCCATCCCGGTCGTGCTCTCCGGCCGCGACCTGCTCGCCGCCGCGCAGACCGGTACCGGCAAGACCGCCGGTTTCACGCTGCCCATCCTGCACCTGCTCACCACCCGCGCCGCGGCGCAGGTGAAGCCCGGCCGCCCGCGCGTGCTGGTGCTGACGCCCACGCGCGAACTCGCCGCGCAGGTCGAGGAATCGGTGCGCACCTACGGCAAGCACCTGCCGGTCACCTCGATGGTGATGTTCGGCGGTGTCGGCATGCAGCCGCAGGTCGATAAATTGAAGAAACGCGTCGACATCCTGGTCGCCACGCCGGGCCGACTGCTCGATCACGCCGGCCAGCGCACGCTCGATCTTTCCGGCGTCGAGATCCTGGTGCTCGACGAGGCCGACCGCATGCTCGACATGGGGTTCATCCACGACATCAAGCGCGTGCTGAAACTGCTGCCGGTACAGCGGCAGAACCTGCTGTACTCGGCGACGTTCTCCGACGACATCCGCCAGCTGGCGAACGGGCTGCTGCACAATCCCGCGTCGGTGGAAGTGGCGCGGCGCAACACCGCCTCCGAGCTGGTCACCCAGCGCGCCTATCTCACTGCCAAGGAGCAGAAGCGCTACCTGCTGGCGCACCTGGTCACCCAGGGCAAGTGGGAGCAGGTGCTGGTGTTCACCCGCACCAAGCACGGCGCCAACCGGCTGGCCGAGTTCCTCGAGAAAAACGGCCTGACGGCGATGGCGATCCACGGCAACAAGAGCCAGTCGGCGCGCACCAAGGCGTTGTCGGAGTTCAAGTCCGGCAAGTTGCGGGTGCTGGTGGCGACCGATATCGCCGCCCGCGGCCTCGACATCGACCAGTTGCCGCACGTGGTGAACTACGAGTTGCCGAACGTGCCGGAAGACTACGTGCACCGGATCGGCCGTACCGGTCGCGCTGGCTCCACCGGCGAGGCGATCTCGCTGGTCGATCCGGAAGAGCAGAAATACCTGCGCGACATCGAGCGACTGATCCGTCGCGAAGTACCGCGGGCGCAGGCCGAGGGTTTCGTCGCGGCGGCAGTGCAGCAGCAGGCGGCGAGCGATGGCTACAACCGTGAGCGGCCGCCGATGCCGCCGCGTGGTCGCCACGGCGGTGGCCGCAGCCGACCGGGCGGTGGCGGCGGTGGCGGCGGGCGTTCCGGTGGTGGCGGTGGCGGTGGCGGTCATCGCGCCGGCCCGGGTGGTGGCCAGCAGCGTTCAGGCGGTGGCGGTTCGCGCGCCGGCGGTGGTGCACCGCGCAGTGGCAATCGCTGATTCAGTCGCGGGGTGAAGCCGACGCGGGCCTGCCGGTGAATACCGGCAGCAGCGCGTCGGTGGCCAGGCTGGTGTAACGCGAGACGAGCACCGGCACCGGCGCATCCTGTGCGCGCGGCAGGGCCGGCGCAATGAACAACCAGGATGCGCGCAGGGTGCGCATCGGGCCGGCGAACGCCGGGTCGTTGCCGTAACGCGACTCCAGCGATGCCATGCGCTTGCCGAATGCCGTTTCGAGTATCTCCAGCGACGGTTCGCCGCTGATGTCGAGCGCGGGATTCATGCCGGCAAGGTCGACATAGCGGTAGGCGATGTACTGCAACTCCAGCGCGGTGAGCGCGAAATCGATGTTGGATGCCGGCTCCCGCGGCGCCGGCACGGCCATCATGCCGTCGACCAGCGCGGAGGCCAGTTGCTGGCCGGCGATTTTCATCGCGGATATGGATGCCGGCCGCCGCGCGCGGTCGTAGGCAATTTCCCGCGGCAGGATTTCCGGCGATGGCACCGGCAGATCCTGTACCGCGAACCAGCGCACCGACTGCCAGCGGTCGGCGATGGCCGCGATCGGGACGCGCCAGCCGCCACGGGAAACGGCCGCCTGCAGGTCCGCGATTGCGTCGTCAAAGCGCTGCACGTCCTGTTTCAGGTGGACGTATGGCTGGGTGTCGGCGGCGGCCAGCGTGCCGACGTGGTAGCGGGTCTGGATCCGGTAGTTCAACATCCGCATCTCGCGCAGCGCGGCCAGCGCGTCGTCGGCCGGTGCGGCGATCGCCAGAGCCGGCAGCAGGGTGGCGACCAGGCTGGTGAGCAGAGTGAGCAGCGTTAACAGTGCGCGCATCGGCGGATGTGTCGGCAGAAGATGTGTCGGCAGGAAGTGGGCGGTAATCTACCGCGACCGGCCAGGGCACGCAGCATGGCATGTGCCCGGGATAGTCCAGCAGAGGTTTTCAGCATGACCATGCAGCAACAGATCGTCGACTGCCTGCGCGGCGGGCTCGAGTTCACCCATCTCGAGGTGATCAACGAGAGCAGCGGCCACAATGTTCCTGCCGGCAGCGAGACCCATTTCAAGGTGGTGGCGGTATCGCCGGCGTTTTCCGGGCAATCGGCGGTGAAGCGGCACCAGGCGGTGTACGCGCTGCTGCGTGGCCCGCTGGCGTCCGGCGTGCATGCGCTGGCATTGCACACCTATACGCCGGAGGAGTGGGTGCGGCAGGGAGCTGCTCCCGAATCGCCGGCCTGTCGTGGCGGCTCCCGGCACGATCACCACTGAGTCAGTGCGTTGGCGGCGGCAGCGTCGCCAGCAGGCGGTCCAGTGCGGTGTGCGGCAGGCCATGCCGTTCGGCATTGCGCCGATAGGTACCGAGCATCTGCCGGGTTTGCCGGTCGACCTTGCGGAAGTGGTAGTGCAGGAATTCGCCGGCGTTGAAGCCGGGCACCCACGGCAGGGCCTTCAGCGTCAGCTGTGACATCGGACGGTTCAGCAGGCCGCGCATGCCGAGCGGAACGCCGGTGGAGAAACGGGCACACTCGGCGGCGATTGCCTCGTGTGCGGCCGCCAGTGCCAGGTCCAGCACTTCGTGGCCGGCGTAACGGTCCAGGTTCCAGTCGGCCAGTTCGAGGCCGGCTACCAGCGGGATCATCAGTGCCGACATCCGCGCCGCGTGTGCCGGCAGGTCGGCACGGGTCGACGCCCGCAGTCCGCCATGACGCAAGGTGGCGGCGATGGTCGCGCTCTCGACCGGTTCGGCGTCGAAGATCGCGGCCGGTCCCACCGGCGGTACCAGGCAGGTAATGCCTTCGCGGTCGGCCGGCTCGTGTGGCAACGGCGATTGCCACGCCGAGAACTGGATGAGCCCCTGGACGATGTTGTGATCCTTGCCGCCGTGCGCACGTATCCAGGCGATGTCCTCCGGGTCGGGCTGCAGTACGACCAGCGTCGCCTTGCCGGCGGCGGCGAGGAACTCGTCTAGCCAGGGGCCGCGCAGCGCGTCGGACGGCGTAGTGAACCAGACCTGGTCCCAGCTCTCGCCCTGCAGTTCCGCCGGTGAGCAGAACACCCGGAAGCCGCTGACCTGTTCCGGGACCAGCCGCAGCAGGCCCTGGTGGTTGAGCTGCAGCGGGCGCGCCAGTCGTTCGCGGTGCGCCGGCCGCACGTAGTAGTCGACGTGCGCGCCGCCGCGCAGCAGCGCCGCGCCGAAAACAGTGCCGGTCGCCCCGGCGCCGACGATCAGTACGCGCATTTGGCCCGTCCTTGTCAGTGGGTGTTGAGGTAGTCGTTGATGGCCTGGAGGACCAGGTCGGTCACCGTGCGGTCCTCGTAGATGGCCTTCAGCTTGAGGCGCTTGTGCAGGGCACGGGTGATTTCCATGTTCAGCCGCTGCATGTCCTCGCGGCTGCCGGCAGGCCGGTTCTTGCGGCGGGGGCGCGCCGGCGGCCGGGTCTTGGTGCGGCCGGCGGGCGCGGCGGGAGATTCCTTCCGGCGGGCCGGCTCGGTCGCCGGCTCCGGTGCGGCTTCTGCCTGGGTAACGAAGTCGAGTTGTTTCATGGGGCTGGCCTGCTGGCTGTCCGGACCGCGGAAAGGGTATCGCTGCCGTCATGACTTTCAAATACGGCAAGGCGATATTGATCCATAACGTATAAAAACAAATGAATAGATGATCAAAAGACTTTTTCATCGATTCTGTAATTGCGGCTGCAAAGTCGTCCGGGATCCACTGCCGGCAAGGCCCCGTTGCCGGCCGGGATGCCTCGACCAGGCAGCATTCCCGATGTGAGGCGGTACTCAATTCCTGCAAATTTGCGGCAATGGCGCACGGAAACTATTGAGGCTTCCTTCAATAGTGAGTATTTTCTCGCCATTGACTACCCCGATTGCCACAAAATCAAAGGCTTGCGCGGCCATGCAGATTCCGGACAACGTAACCCCCCTCGATCAGGCGCGACCTGACGGCGATCGTGCCTGGAACGAGAAGAAAAAGGAGCGTACCCGCAGCCAGTTGCTGGAAGCGGCCAGCCGGTTGATCGCCGAGCGCGGCATCGATGCCGCCACCGTCAACGACATCGCCACCGAGGCGGCGGTGGCTCCCGGCACTTTCTATAACTACTTCCCGGCGCTGGATGCCATGCTGGCCGAACTCGCCGCAGGGCTCTGTGAATCGATTGCCGCCCTGGGCATCCACCGCGCCAGGGCCCGCGATCCCGGTTCCCGCCTGGCACAGGTGCTGCGCGCGCAACTCGCGCTGGCACACCGCGACGCCGGCTGGGCGAGGCTGGTCGTAAGGTTTGCGGCAGTGCCGGCGCTCGGCGTGCGTGCTGCCCTGGTGCGCGCCATCGAGGACGACATCATCGACGGCATCGGCAAGGGGCAGTTCAGCGCCGAGGCCGACGAGGCGGCGCCGGACCTGGTGGTCGGGTCGCTGCTGGCCGGCTTTGGCCGTATCGCCGAGGGCCATGTCGGCGTCGAGTACGACCGCAACCTCACCGCCAACATCCTCCGCGGTCTTGGCATGGTCAGCGCCGCGGCGCTGGAGCGTGTACAGCGCGGAATCTGATCGTCGCCTGCCGTTCGTGAGCGATCCCCGAACCCCGCGCGACGCGGCACTGGCCCGGCGCACCGGTCGGCGCCTCTGGCGCGGCATGGTTCACTGGTTCGATCCCCGTCTTCTTTTGCGCACGTTGTTTGCGCTCATCGTCGCCCGGCTGTTTGCCGTTTATGCCGATCGCCGCGAGCGCGATCTGGGGCTGCCTTGCGATGGCCCGTATCGCTACGACGCCGGTGAAGAGTTCTGGATCGACTACGTTGCCGATCTCGGCGATGGCTGGGACTCGACCGCGACGGTAGCGGGTGTGCTGGCCGCGGACAGCCTGCGGGTTGGCGATGAGACCTTGCCGCATGGCCGGGTGCTGGTGATGGGCGGCGACCAGGCCTACCCGGTGGCGTCCCGCGATGAATACCTGGCGCGGCTGGAAGCGCCGTACTACAGCCTGCATCCGTACAGCCCCGACGACAGGCCGCGCGACCTGTTCGTGCTGCCGGGCAACCACGACTGGTACGACGGGCTGGCGGCTTTTTCCCGCCTTTTCATGCAGCAGCGCTGGTTTGCCGGCTGGCGCACGCGCCAGTCGCGCAGCTACTTCGCCCTGCAGTTGCCGCAGCGCTGGTGGTTGCTGGCGGTCGACGTGCAACTCGAAAACGACATCGACACCGCGCAGCGCGATTACCTGCTGGCGGCGACGGCAGCGATGCAGCCCGGCGACCGGGTGGTGCTGGCCAGCGCGGTGCCGTTCTGGCTCGAGGCGGCGGGCAGCAAGTTGCGCCGCAACCTTGCCTTCCTCGAGCGCAAGCTGGTGGACGAGCGTGGTGGCCGGGTCTACCTGTCGCTGGCCGGCGACCAGCATCACTACGCGCGCTACGCCGCGGACGACGGTGACCAGCGGATCACCGCCGGTGGCGGTGGCGCGTTCCTCCATGGCACCGCCTGGCTGCCACGTGAGTTGCACGATGGCGACCGCCGCTGGCAACGGGAACAGGCGTGGCCGTCGCCGGCAGCGTCGCGGCTGGCGCTGTGGCGTTTGTTCGCGTTCCCGTTCTACAACCCGTCGTTTGCGCTGCTGCTTGGCGTGCTGGCGACGCTGCTGCTGTGGGGTGCGGACGCCGCCAGCCACGGCATGTATTTCGCCAGTGCTGCCTACGCCGCGCCGGATGCCGGCGTGTTGCTCGGCGGGCTGCTGTCGGCGTTGCCTTCGTCGCCGGTATTCGCGGCGTCGCTCGCGGGCTGGTTCGCGGCATTCGTTGCCTTCGCCGACCGGCCGGCGCGCGGGCCGGCGTGGTTGCGGGCGCGGCTGCGGACGGTGCTCGGCCTCGTGCATGGCCTGCTGCAGTTGTCACTGGCGGTCTGCGTCGTGGCGCTGGTGCTGCCGTCGCGCACGCTGGACCCGCTGGCGTTCATTGCCACCCTGGCAACGCTGGCGGCCTGGCTGGCGATCGGCAGCGGGCTGTTGTTTGGCGGCTGGATCTGGATCACGTTCCAGGTGTTCGGCTGCCACCGCGACATCGCCTGGTCGGCGTGCCGCATTCCCGACTGGAAGAACTTCCTGCGTTTGCGGGTGGCGGCGGACGGCACCCTCACCGTTTACGTGATCGGCATCCGCAAGGTGTGCCAGCGCTGGATGGGGACCGCGCCGGCGAGCGCGAACGGGCCGGTCGTGGCGCCGGCCGACGGCCGCCCGCTGGCATCGCGCGCGATGCTGGTCGAGCGCATCGTGATCCGGCCGGACGGCGACGGATAGAAGAACAACAACCAGCGTGGACGGGGTGACGTGATGGAGCACTTCGATGTCATCGTGATCGGCAGCGGATTCGGCGGTGCGGTGATGGCCTGCCGGCTGGCGCAGCAGGGGCGGCGGGTGCTGGTGCTGGAACGCGGCAAGCGCTGGCGCCCCGACGAGTATCCCGCCGTATCCAACCGCGACTGGTTCTGGCGCGAGGGCAACCCGGAAAAGCACCACGGCTGGATCGACTTCCGGGCCTTTGGCGACATGTCGGTGGCCGCCGGCTGCGGTGTCGGCGGCGGCTCGCTGATCTATGCCAACGTCTCGATCGATGCGCGGCCGGAAGTCTTTGCGCAGGGCTGGCCGCGGGAAATCAGCCATGACGCGCTGCGGCCGTACTACCAGCGGGTGGAGCAGATGCTGAAGCCGGCGCACCTGCCGCGCGGCCAGTGGACGCGGCGCACGCAGCTGATGCAGGAGGCCGCCGGCAAGCTGGGCGACGCGACGCGCTTCCGCACCGTGCCGCAGGCCATCAGTTTCGACCCGGAATGGCGCGCCGACGGCGACGATCCCTACAACAAGGCGCGCTCGAAAACCTGGACCAACGAATTCGGCCGGCAGCAGGGTACCTGCATCCACTGCGGCAACTGCGACATCGGCTGCGAGGTGCAGGCGAAGAACACGCTCGACCTCAACTACATCCCGCTGGCCGAGCGACACGGTGCGCAGGTGCGGCCGCTGCACCACGTGCGCGACATCGCGCCGCTGGTGAACGGCGACGGCTATACCGTGGCATACCGCGACCTGGCTGCCCGCCGCGATGGTGTCGTGCAGGCGCGCAACGTGGTGGTGGCCGCCGGCTCGATCGGTTCCACCGAATTGTTGTTGCGGTGTCGCGCCCGCGGTTTGCCGCGGCTGTCGTCGATGCTCGGCCGTCGCTGGAGTGCCAACGGCGATTTCGTGACGCCGGCGTACTATCCCGGCCGTGAAGTGTCGCCGACGCGCGGGCCGACGATCTCGTCCTGCATCGATTATCTCGATGGCAGTTTCGACGGTCGCCCGGTCTTCATCGAGGATGGCGGCTTCCCGGACCTGCTCGGCAACCTGCTCGGGCAGATGGGGCGCAGCTGGTACGGACGCTGGCAGTTGCGTCGCTACGGGCTGCTGCCGGGCGGCATCATGCAGGCGGTGCGCAATCGCGATCCGCTGGCGCAGGTGATGCCGTGGTTCGGGCAGAGTCGCGATGAGTCGAACGGCGAGTTGTACCTGGGCCGGCCCTGGTACGCGCCCTGGCGACGCGATGTGCTGAAGATGCAGTGGGACTACCGGCCGAACGAGGCGGTGATGCAGGCCATCAACCGGTTGCATATCCGGTTGTCGGAGGAAACCGGCGGCGTGCCGCTGACGCCGCCGACCTGGAGCCTGCTGCGCAACCTGGTCACGCCGCATCCGCTCGGTGGCTGTGCGATGGCCGATTCGCCGGCGGATGGCGTGGTCGATCATGCCGGCGCGGTATTCGGTTACCCGGGACTCTACGTGGCCGACGGTGCGGTGGTGCCGACCTCGCTGGGCACCAACCCGTCGAAGACCATCGCCGCGCTGGCCGAGCGCGCCGCGGAGCAGGTGCGAGGTTGAGAAGCCGGGCTGACGAAACGGGGTGCCACCCGAAACGGGACGCCTGCGTGGCACGCGCCGGTCGGCTTGGCTAACATCGACCGCTGGACCCGTTCAGTGCCGGCAACGATCCGGGGATGGCATGGCTGATTTCTTCAACGTCGTATTCGCAGGGCAGGTCGCTCCCGGTTCCGACCCGGCGGCGGTCCGGGCCAACATCGCCCGCCTGTTCAAGGCCAGCGACGCGATGGTCGAAAAACTGTTTTCCGGGCAACGCATCCCGGTGAAGAAAGCGGTCGACCAGGCCACCGCGATGAAATACCGCGCGGTGATGAAGCAGGCCGGTGCAATCGCGCTGATCGAGGAGTGCGACGAGCAGGGCAGGCCGCTGGCGGCGGCATCTGCTGCGCCGGCGCCGGCCAGTCCGGCTGCCGTGCCGGCCGCGTCGAAACCGGTTGTTGCGCCGGCGCCGCCGGTGCCGGCTGCGTCGAAGCCCGCAGCGCCGGTGCCACCAGCGCAGGCGGCTGCTCCGGTTGCCGCGCCATCACCAGCCGCTGCGCCGGCAGCGGCACGCCCGCAAACGATGGCCGAGCGCATCGCCGCCATGGCAGCGGCCGATGCCGCGAAGCCGGCAGCGCCGGCGCGCCCGGCCGCCGTCGCCACCGCTGCCGCGCCCGGCGACATGAAACTGTTCCCGGTCGGCAGCCAGTTGGCCGAACCGAAGCAGGGGCCGCCGCCGGTGGTCCCGGACACCAGCGCCATCAGCCTGGCAAAGGGCGGCGGCGAACTGCTGAGCGCGGAGGAGCGGGCGCGCAGGGCACCGCCGCCGGTATCGGTTCCGGATCTCTCCGGCATTGGTATCGCGCCGCCTGGCACCGAGGTGTTGCGCGAGGATGAGCGCGAGGTGGCAGTGCCGGTGGTGGTTGATATCTCGGCGCTGAGCATGGCTCCGCCGAACACCGAGGTGCTGCGCGAGGATGAAAAGCGCGTGGTGATCCCGGTCGAGGTGGATACCAGCGCGATGTCGATCGCGCAGGCCGGTGTCGATCTCGGCCAGATCCGCGAAGAAAAGCAGCCGGTGGTGGTCGACGTCAGTCACCTGAAGATCGCCGGCGGTTGAGCCGGCGGATTCAGTCCGGCGTGACTTCGAAACTGTCGCCGGTGCGCTTGTCCTGCAGCATGAGACGATAGCCGCGCAGGGTCGGCTTCCAGTCAACCAGCGCAAAGTCGTCGCCGGCCTGCCGCAGTGCCGGCAGCAACAGGCGCTCGGCGTCCTCGCGCAACAGCGGGTAATCGCCGCGAACCAGTTTCTCCGTTTCCAGCAGGCTGCGCACGGCAATGGCCATGTGCGCGTCCTCGCGCGCCAGTTCCTTGCGGGCCTCGGCCTCGGCGCGCCGTACGGCCGCGATGCGATCGCGCAACGGCTGGTCGCCGGCGGTCTTGCCGAGCCGGCGCTCGGCAGCACGCAGGGTGCCTTCGACCAGGAACAATTGACGTCGCCGGACCTGTTCGCCGGCCTCGGCGATGTTGACGTCGATGTCCAGCATGCGGCGGGCCGTGCGCAGCAGGGCGCGATCCTGCGTTTCCTCGGCCAGCATGTTCAGTGCGATCTTCGCACCGGTGGCGTCGCCGGCAGCCAGCGCCTGCCGGGCCTCGGCGATGCGCGGGTGCGTGACGACGACGGGATCGGCCGCCACGCCAGCGAGTGGCAGCAGCAGCGACAGCAGCAGGATGGCGGGGCGATTCATGCGCCCGACTCTAGCAGCGCTGGCGCACAAACAAAAAGGCCGCCTTGCGGCGGCCTTGTATCTGGGGTTTCCGATGGTCCTGTCTGCTTTCCCCCGCGTATTGGCGAAGTGCCATAAAAAAACCCCGCGCTTTCGCGCGGGGTTTTTGTGACGCGGGTCGACGATCAGGCGGCGCCGAACTGGTTCATGGTGTTCTTCGACGCGTCGCCGGCCTTCAGGGCGTTCTCGCCGGAGAACATTTCCTTGTGGTCGTCGCCGATGTCGGAACCGGCCATGTTCTGGTGCTTCACGCAGGCGATGCCTTCGCGGATCTCCTTGCGCTGCACGCCGCCCACGTAGGCCAGCATTCCCAGCTCGCCGAAGTAGCCCTTGGCCAGCTCGTGGGTGGACAGCGCAGCCGTGTGGTAGGTCGGCAGCGTGATCAGGTGGTGGAACACGCCGGCTTCGCGGGCGGCGTCGGCCTGGAACGTACGGATCTTCTCGTCGGCTTCCTTGGCCAGCTCGGTGTTGTCGTACTCGGCGCTCATCAGCTTGGCGCGGTCGTAGGCAGACACGTCCTTGCCGGCCTTCTTCCAGCGGTCATAGGCCTGCTGGCGGAAGTTCAGCGTCCAGTTGAACGACGGGCTGTTGGTGTAGACCAGCTTGGCGTTCGGGATGACGGCCTTCACGCGGTTCACCATGTGGGCGATTTCCTCGACGTTCGGGGTCGGGGTCTCGATCCACAGCATGTCGGCGCCGTTCTGCAGCGAGGTCACGCAGTCCAGCACCACGCGGTCGATCTGGGTGCCTTCGCGGAACTGGTACAGGCCGGAAGCCAGGCGGGTCGGGCGGTGCAGCTTGCCGTCACGCTTGATCAGGATTTCGTCGTCAGCTGCTTCGCTGATGTCGATTTCCTTGGTGTCCAGGTAGCTGATGTACTGGGACGCGATGTCGCCCTTCTTCCTGGAAACCGGGATCTTCTGGGTGAGGTCGGCACCTTCGGAGTCGGTACGCGCAACGATCACGCCTTCATCGATGCCGAGTTCCAGGAAGGCCAGGCGCACGGCGTTGATCTTGGCCAGGAAGTCTTCGTGCGGCACGGTGACCTTGCCGGCCTGGTGACCGCACTGCTTGGCGTCGGAAACCTGGTTCTCGATCTGGATGGCGCAGGCGCCGGCCTCGATCATCTTCTTGGTCAGCAGGTAGGTGGCTTCCTCGTTGCCGAAGCCGGCGTCGATGTCGGCGATGATCGGCACAACGTGCGTCTGGTAGCCGTTGATCTTGGCTTCCACCTCGGCAACCTTGGCCTTGTCGCCGGCCGCTTCGGCCTTCTGCAGGGCGCGGAACAGGTCGTTCAGCTCACGGGCATCGGCCTGGCGCAGGAAGGTGTAGATCTCGCCGATCAGGGCCGGCACGGCGGTCTTCTCGTGCATGGACTGGTCCGGCAGCGGGCCGAACTCGGAACGCAGGGCGGCAACCATCCAGCCGGACAGGTAGATGTACTTGCGGTCGGTGGTGCCGAAGTACTTCTTGTTGGCAATCATCTTCTGCTGGGCGATGAAGCCGTGCCAGCAACCCAGGGACTGGGTGTACTTGCTGCTGTCGGCGTCGTAGGCAGCCATGTCCTTGCGCATGATGCCGGCGGTGTACTTGGCGATGTCCAGGCCGGTGCGGAAGCGGTTCTGCACGATCATGCGGGCCGCATCTTCCGGGTGGATGGCACCCCAGGTGCCACCCAGCTTGGCCTTGACGGCGCGAACGTGTTCAAGTGCAGAGGCGTATGTAGTCATGGCGAGCTCCTGGTGACTGGCTGGCTGGGAGCGGAGACCGACGGCCCGGGACGGTGGACGGGTCGGTTTCCGGGTGGGCGCACTATAGGAGCCACCCCTTAATTCTCCTAATTTATAGGTTTTATTTTGGCTATTTGATCTGTGAATATAAGCCGGTCCGCGCAACCGGAGCCCGCCATGCACCTCGAGAAGGCCGACCTCAACCTGCTGGTCTACCTGGACGTTCTGCTCAGGGAGAAGAACGTGACCCGGGCCGCCGAGCAGTTGGGGATCACCCAGCCGGCCATGTCCAACGGCCTGCGCCGCCTGCGCGACATGTTCAACGACCCCCTGCTGGTCCGCTCCAGCGAGGGCATGACCCCCACCGAGCGGGCGCTGGAACTGCAGCCACGTATCCGCGCGATGCTCAGCGAGCTGCAGCAGGTGCTGGAGCCGCGCCAGGACTTCCGGCCGATCAACAGCCAGCGGGTGTTCCGCATCATGGCCTCCGACTACGCCGAGGCGACGCTGTTTCCCGCGGTGGTGAAAGCGCTGCGCAACGAGGCGCCGAAAGTCGTGCTGGACGTGCTCACGCCCTCCGATGTCAGCCCGCGCGACCTGGAGCAGGGCAAGGTCGACATGGCGATCAACCGTTTCGACGAAATCCCGCAGTCGTTCCACCAGGTGACGTTGTGGAAAGACGGTTTTTCCTGCGTGCTGAACGGCAGCAATCCGGTGATCGACCGCTTCAACCTGAAAAGTTATCTCGACGCGCAGCACGTCTGGGTGAGCAAGACCGGCATGGGCGTGGGCTTCGGGGTGACCAGCCAGAAATCGGTTTCGCTCGGCTGGGTGGACCAGGCGCTCGATCGCATCGGCAAGAAGCGGCAGATCTCGATATTCACCCGGCATTACTTCCTGCCGGCCTTGCTGGTGCAGAACAACGACCTGATCGCCACGTTGCCAACGCGCATGGCCCGGCTGCAGGCGGAGACCAATCCGAAGCTGGCGGTCCGGGAACCGCCGTTCCACATTCCCGATTTCGAGCTGCGGATGGCCTGGAGCCCGCTGTTGCACCACAACCCGGCACACCGCTGGCTGCGGCAGCTGATCCACTACGTCGCGCGGCGGACCAGCGGCGAATAGTCCCGGGGCAGGTGCGACGGTTGCAGTTACTGATGATTTCGCACGCGACCCCATGTTGTCGGACGTAAAGTTTTCGATACGGGTCCGGGGTGGGCCATGCCGGTGCGTCTGCACATTTCGCCCGCCCGACGCAATGTTGGCGCGGCGACTGCACGGGCGGGGTCTCCAGCCGATAGAATCCGCCGCTACGTCCAACGAGTGGACAGGGAAATGCCCATGAAAATCCGTCTGCTGGCGCTGTTGCTCCTTTCTCTTTTCCAATGGAGCGGTCCTGCGCTCGCTTATTCCGGCGGGATCGCCGGGCAATCGACTGCCGGGTGCACCGCGTGCCATACCGGATCCGATTACAGTGGCCTCTACAGCGCGTCGATCTCGAACCCGGGGACGCTCGCCCCGAGCGCCTCGGCGAGTGTCACCTTTTCGTTGACCCGCAACAGTGGCGTCGGCGCGCCACACGCCGGGCTAAACGTTTCTGCGACCGACGGCAGTCTGTCGGCCGGTAGCGGCACCCGCGTCACCACCACGGCGGACCCTTATTACGATGCTGTCGGCGGTGAAATCACGCATTCGGCTGCCAAGGCAACGCTGAGCGGCAGCACATCCTGGTCTTTCACCTACAACGCTCCTGCGAATGTCGGGACCTACACGCTTCGTGGCTGTGGCAATCCGGTCTCTGCCGGCGACGTCAACCAGGCCAATGACGGGCCCTCGGTGTGCACTACCCGCAATGTCACCGTCAATCGCCAGCCGTTGGCGGTCGACGACAGCCGCAGTGTTACCAAAAACACCTCGGGCCATGTTTTCAGCCTGATGAGCAACGACACCACCGGCAGGACCGTTATCAACGGGCCGGCCAGTGATGGCGGTGATTCGATGACCATCACTTCCCGCACCCTGCCCAACAATGGCGGCACCGCAACCATTACCGGCGCCGGCACCACCATCACGTACTCGCCGCTGGCCGGTTTCAGTGGCACCGAGACGTTTACCTACACCGTTACCGATTCGATGGGCTCGACGGATACCGCAACGGTGACGGTAACGGTAAGCAATACTGCGCCAACCGCCGACAATGACGGTCCGTATGTGGCGACCGAGGACACGGTGCTCAATGTTGCGGTCGGCAGCGGCGTACTGGTTGGCGACAGCGATGCAAATGGTGACGGGATTACGGCGGTCAAACTGGCGGATCCGACCAAGGGATCGGTGACCCTCAATGCGGACGGCAGTTTCAGTTATACGCCGTTCCTGAACCAGACCGGGGCCGACAGCTTCACCTACCGGGCGTTCGACGGTACTGCCTATTCCGCCGCGGCGACGGTGACACTGTCGATCACGGCAGTGAACGATGCGCCGACTGCGGCCAACGACAGTTATTCGACCGATGAGGCCGTTGCCATTGTCAGAAATGCGGCAACTGGCGTGCGTGCCAACGACAGTGATCCGGAGACGGCTACCGCGTCGCTGACGGTGACGCTCGTGGCCAATCCCTCGAACGGTACCCTCACGCTGGGCAGTGATGGCAGCTTTACCTATACCCCCAATGCCTACTACAACGGATTTGATTCGTTTACCTACCGCGTTTCCGACGGTGCGCTGCAATCCAGTATCGCGACCGTGACCATCAGCGTCGCGGCCGTGAATGACCCGCCGGTAGCGGTCAACGACACCTATGCCGCCACCGAGGACACGCCGCTGGTGGTGCCGGCAGGCACTGGTGTACTGGCCAACGACACGGATGTGGAAGGCAATCCGCTCAGCGCCGTACTGGTCACCGCTCCGTCCAAGGGTGGACTCACGCTGAATGCGAACGGCAGCTTCACCTACACCCCGAACCTGAATACCAATGGTGCGGACACGTTCCAGTACCGTGCCAACGACGGGTTCGTCAATTCGGACAACATTGCCACGGTCATGATCGGTGTCACGGCGGTTAACGACGCACCGGTGTTGTCCGGCCTCCCTGACCGCACGGTGGAGGAGCTGAGCGCGATGGGTTCGATCAACGCTGCAGCCGTTACCTATCTTTCCGACCCGGACGATTCGACTGGCTTTACCTGGAGCCTTGGCAACCAGCCGGCCGGCATGTCGATCGATGCCTCCGGAGTGATCACCTATACGCCGGGACAGAACGTCGTTCCGCCCGATGCGTCGTCGGTCCAGTTCAGCGTCACTGTGCAGGCCGCCGATCCGGGTCTTGCCACGGACACTGACGTATTCGTGGTCACCGTCACCAAGAAGGATGCCGACGGCGACCTCGACGCTGACTATGCCGATAACTGTGTTAACACCGCGAACAGCGACCAGGCCGACAACGACGGCGACGGCGTCGGTGGCGGAGCCGGCGGCACTACCGGTGGCGATGTCTGCGACAGCGACGACGACAACGACGGCATCTCCGACGTGGCAGAGATCGCCAATGGTCTTGATCCCTTCAACGCCGCCGATGCCGCCGCCGACCTTGATGGCGACGGCGACACCAACCTCGCCGAGTTCCTCGTCTGCGTGGGCCTGGGCGATCCGGCTTGTACCGACATCGGCAATTCGCTGGTCACCAACGGTGATATCGAGGTGGTGGCGACCGGTTACTACACGCCGGTGGAATTGAGCGCGACCGCGATCACCATCGAGGGCGGCAATGTTGTCGAGCTCGATGTCAGCGTCGACAATCCCGGCCCGTTCCGCCCCGGTGTCCACGTGCTGACGTGGACGGCAACGCACCCGGTTACGGCGGCGGTGCTCGACACCGAGCAGCAGACGGTGACGGTGATCCCGACCGTATCGCTGGGAGGCACGGTCTACAGCGGTGAAGGCCGCACTGCCAACCTGCAGGTGCAACTCAACGGCGAATCGCCGGAGTACCCGGTGTATGTCGATTACGTCGTGACCGGCACTGCCACCGGCGGCAACGTTGACCATGACCTCGCGGCCGGTACCGTGAAGATCACCGCGGGAACCAGTGAACTGGTACCGGTCAACATCGTCGATGACGGCATGCCGGAAGGCGACGAGACCATCGTCGTAACGCTGACGGGTGTCAGCAGCAGCTCCCGCAGCGCAGCGCTCTCCGATGCCACCGTCGGCACGGTGGTGATTGCCGATCGCCAGTTGCCGCCCGAGGTGCTGTTGTGGGTGGAACAGGACACCGGGGCCGGCAACGAGCGGCGCACGGTGCTGTATCGCGACCAGAACAAGGTTTTCGTCGACCTGATCGCGGTGGATCCGAACGGCGACAGCCTTGGCTGGGACTGGTCGGCGAGTGACCCGGCGCTGGCGCTCGATGATCCGGGGCTCGTTAACCAGAGCCCGGTCGCGATCGATCCCTCGTCGCTGACTGCCGGCACCACCTACGACCTCGTGGTCCGTGTCTCCGACGGTAACGGCAACCTCGTAGAGCGTCGCGTGGCGTTGCTGGTGGCCGATACCGCGCCGACGCTGTCGTCGGTCGATTCCGACGGCGATGGTCTCAACGATGACGATCCGCTGGAGGGCACCGTCGATTCCGACGGTGACGGACTGCTGGATTACCTCGATGCGATCAACGCGCCGGACGTCGTGCCGGTGCGCGCCGATGGTTCGGAAAACGGCATGCTGCGCGTGGTCAGGACGGGTGCCGGTTTCAGCATAGAGCTCGGCCGGTTCGCCGCGGCGGCGCAGGACGCCAGCCTCGGGGTTGGCGCGCAGGTGCCGTCGGGCGGCATCGTCGATGGCTCCGGCAACCCGGTACCTGATGACGGTTACACGCCGATCGGCGCGCTGTATGACGTCGTCGTCAACGGTGCCGCCGGCGGGCAACCCGTCGTGCAGGTCGCGTACTCGCTGGTGCAGCCGCTGCCGCCGCAATCAACCTGGCGGGTGTTCATCAACGGCGCCTGGTTCACCTTTGTCGTCACGGAGAGCGACACGCTGTGGTCGGCGCCGGCGGACTCCGGCGGCCAGTGCCCGTCGCCCGATGCGGGCAGCTGGCAGCCCGGACTCGTGGCCGGCAGCGCCTGCGTGCGCGTCACGCTCACCGATGGTGGCCCGAACGATGCCGACGGCACCGTGAATGGTAGCGTGCAAACCACCGGTGGCGCGGCGATCCCGCCTGCGCAGGCCGACGCCGCCGCGCCGGATAGCGAAGAGGGCGGCACTACCCACCTGGTATTCCTCCTACTGCTGGCACTGGCAGGATTCCGTACACGCCAAACCGGGAAATGAAGTTGATGAAAATGGACTTGCGGGCCCTGGCGGGCCTGGTGCTGGTGGCGTGCGCGCCGAATGTGACGGCGAGTGAAGAGGGCGGCTGGTGGCCGACCATCGACGGCGAGGTCGGCGTCGCGTGGGACAGCAATATCAGCCGCGCGCTGTACGAGCGCGACATCCTCGACGATTCATCGGCTTCGGCGTCGGTCGCCGCCGCCTGGAATTTCGAGTTCGGCGCCATGAAGGCAGCGACGCTGCGCGCGTTCATCGATGGCGAGGCGTGGTCGGAATTCGACACGCTCGACAAGGTCGGTCTTGGCGTGCAGGGCATCTATCGCTGGCAGCGCCGGCTCGGCTTCACCGCCCCGTTCTACCAGTTCAGCCTGGCCGCGCAGCAGGATGATTCCGCGACCGATTTCCGCGACGCCAACCGCTACACGACGCAGGCGTTCGTCACGCGCCGGTTCACGGATGCGCTGCGTGGTTCGCTCGGTGTCGAGGGCAGCCTGCAGGAGGCGCGCGGCCGCGTGTTCGATGCCGTGCAGGGGCGGCTGTTCGCCAACGGCGATCTCCAGCTCAATGCCGACTGGGCTGTCTATGGCACTTACAGCCTGATTCGCGGGGACACCGTGTCTTCGGCGCAGCAACAGTTCTGCAACGGCGCGCTCGCCACCGATACCTTCGGCCTGATCCGCCATGCGGAGGAGATCGAGCCCGACGCGGCGCTCAACGATGCACTGTGCGGCACCTGGATCGCCTACAGCCTGCCGGCGACCACCCATGTCTTTGTCGCGGGGATCAATCGCGGGTTCGGCCACAGTATGTCGGTCGACCTGTCGGCCCAGCAGGTGTCGGTGGATGCCAAGGGCAACAACGAATATCACCGCACGATAGTTCGTGCCGGCATCCTGGCGAGGTTCTGATCGATGAAACGTCAACTTCTCCTGTTGGCCTCTGCCACGCTGTTGCTTTCCGGATGCCTTGATCTCGGTGACGAGGATCCGCCGGCCGCGCCGCCGATCAGCGCCGAAACCCCGGATTCCTTCCTTCGCTACGTCAACACCCAGGCCAGCCTGGCGGCCGGCGACTATCGCATCGTGGCAGCAACCGCGGTGGCGGGGCAGGCCGGCACCTATACGCTGACGATTACCCGCGACGACGGCAGCATCGAAACCATCGATGGCAGCTGGACTTCCTCCGGTGGCCCGGCGGCGGACGCGGCCGGCAACAATTCGCATGCGCTGTCGATGCGCCATGATGGCGCGGTGAAGATCGCGATGACGTCGACGGTCGACGGTTACCTGTTGCTGGTCAGGGCGGTCGACGGCTCGGTTGTCGCCGAGGACGACAACAGCGGTGGCGGCACCGATCCGCTGATCAACCTGCCGCTCGCCGGCATCAGCTCGGTCGCCTACGCCAACGCCTACTACGACGCGGTCGACCCGGCCGGCGAGCGCAGCACGCTGACGGGCTACCTGCAGAAGAACTGCTTCATCCCGGGCCCGAATTCCGCCATCGACTGTGCCGGCGAGACGATTGGCATGGGCACCCACGTCATTTTCCGCGACAGCAAGGACCTGGGTTACGGCCGCAACATGCACGCGCGGCGCAACACCAAGGGCACGGTGAGCACCGCCGACGATACCTTCGCCTTCGTGGTCGGCAATTACGTGGTGAAACTGCAGGCCGGCAGCTCTTCCAACTATGGTCCGATCAACGTCGAGGCTGCGATCAGCCAGGACAGCCGCTACCACGGCGGCACCAATGCGATCGAGTTCACGCCGGACCCCAATGACCCGTCGCAGAACATCGCCAAGTTCTTCACCTTCAACAAGGATGGCCAGCGCATCACGTCGGCCGACCTCGATGGTCGTGGCGTCAAGCACATGCCGCAGATGTGCTGGGTTTGCCACGGCGGCCGCGCGTTGCCGCTGGACCAGAACGGCGAGTTCCCGGCGCTGGCGCTGCGCTCGGCGAAGTACAACCAGCTCGAGCTCGATACCTTCGACTATTCGTCGCAGGCTGGCTGGACGCGCGCCGCCCAGGAAGAGAACTTCCGCATCATGAACGAGATGGTTCGTGACAGTTACCTGCAGA
>JBKHWA010000103.1:0-7194 GCA_046566765.1 Gammaproteobacteria bacterium | reverse complement strand
TGCCAGCCGGCCTTCGGCGCGCCGCTGTGCTTGTAGCGGAACAGGTAGCGGCGTTCGTCGTTGTAGAGCGCGTCCGTGCCGATCCAGCTGACGCCGATCTCGCCGTTGCCGACCGAGTACCCGGGCGAGCCGTGCAGGTAGCGGAACTGCGCCGCCGCCGCTTCGCCGCGCTCCTCGATCCAGCGCGGCGTCAGCAGCAGGTCGTACTGCGGGTCGAGGTTGAGGTAATAGGGGATGGAGATGTCGGTGCCGTTCTCGTTCGAGAAATTGAACGTCGGGTACAGCAGGCCGGTGCGTCGCCGCTTGTCGATCGGGAAGGTGACGTAGGGTACGTACAGCACCGGCACGTCGCGCACCAGCAGGCGGACATGGGTGGCGCTGCCCCAGCCGGCTTCCTGGTCCAGCCGGATGCGGCCGGACACCAGCATCCACGCCGCGTGGCCGGGTTCGCAGGTGGTGTAGGCGCCGCCGTCGATCTCGACGCGCCACGGATCGTTGCGGGTGATCGCGTCGGCGCTGCCGCGGATACCGGACTGGTGCACGGCGTAGCGGGTGTCGAGGATGTGGCTGCCGCTGCCGTCCATGGTCAGTTCGGCGCGGGAGGCCTCCAGCGTCATCGCCGGATCCTGCAGGTAGACGTTGCCGTCCAGCACCAGCCGGTCGCGGCCGGCGGAAATCGTCGCGCGGTCGGCGCGCATCATGTGCTGGCCCTGGCGCACCTCGACCGTGCCGGCGACCTGGGATTCGCCGTTCTCGTCCAGTTGCATGCTGTCGGCGGCGACGTACACCGGCGCGTCCAGTCCCCGCTGGTCGCCCTCGAGCGGCGGCAGCGGCGGCGCGACGAAAGCGCCGTGACAGGCCGGGGCGATGGCAGGGACGCTGGCCGCGGGGAACGCGCGCAGTTCGTCGCGGGTGTAGAAGTTGAGCGGGCGGTAGGCCTGCTGCGGCCCGAGTCGCGGCGCCGGTGGCGCGGTGGGCGCGCCCATCGTCGCGACGTCGTCGTCCATGGCGCCGGCATCGACGGCCAGCGCCGGCGCAATCGTTGCCGGATCGACCGCGATCGTCGCCGTCGCCGGCCTGGGCCTGGCGGCCGGATCTATCGCGAGGGGCGTGACGGTGACCGCCGCGGACGGGTTCGGCGCGTTGCCGGCAACCGGTGCTGCGAACGCCGCACCGGCAAGCGGGACGAACAGCGCGAGCGCGAGACGCGCGGGCGAAATGCGCAGGTTCATGGGCGGCGGAGCGGGGGGCTTCGAGACTGTCACGAGGAAGGCCGGATCATATATGATCCGCGCGGAATTTTGCAGGAATAACCGGTACTTGCCGGCGCCGGCAAGGGCATCCTGCAAGGCCGTCCGCCGCGGGCCGGACGCCGGCGCCGGGCGCCCGCACACCCGCCGACCACCACCCGAAATGGAATCGCACATGTCGCTCGCCGAGCGTGCCACCCGGCTCACCGCCTGGGCCATCGAGGAAGCCACCCGGCGCGGGTTCGTGCCGGCCGGCAACGAGTTGCTGCCGGTTTCCGGCGACGCGAGTTTCCGCCGTTATTTCCGCCTGCCGCTGGCCGAAGGCAGGCCGCCGCACGGTTCGCTGATCGCGGTCGATGCGCCGCCTGACAAGGAAAACCTCCGCCCCTTCGTCGCCATCGCCCGCGCCCTGTGCGGCAACGGCACGCGTGCGCCGGAGGTGCTCGCCGTCGACCACGCGCAGGGCTTCATGTTGCTGGAGGACTTCGGCGACCGGCTGTTGCTGCCGGCACTGAACGCCGACAGCGCCGACGCGCTGTACACGCTGGCGATGCGCGAGCTGGTGCGGATGCAGGACGTGGTCGACGTGCACGGCTACGCGCTGCCGCCGTACGATCGCGCGCGGCTGGTGGCGGAGATGGAGCTGTTCCGCGACTGGTTCGTGAAGGTCCACCTCCAGCTTGAACTTTCCGCCGCAGAACTGGCGGTGCTCGACGGCGCCTGCGCGCTGATCGCCGACGACAACCTCGCGCAGCCGACGGTGTTCGTGCACCGCGATTACCATTCGCGCAACCTGATGTTGCTGGACGATGCCGCCGACGAGCTGGGCATCATCGATTTCCAGGATGCAGTCACCGGCCCGGTCACGTATGACCTGGTGTCGTTGCTGCGTGATGCCTACGTCACCTGGCCGGCGGAACGCGTCGCGGGCTGGGCCCGGCAGTTCGCGCGGATGCTGCGCGACGAGCGCCGCATCGATGTCGACGACGCGACGTTCCTGCGCTGGTTCGACTGGATGGGTGCGCAGCGGCACCTGAAGGTGGTCGGTATTTTCGCGCGGCTCAACCACCGCGACGGCAAGGCCGGCTACCTCGACGACATCCCGCGCGTATTCGCCTACCTGCTGGCGGAAATCCGCGACTATCCGCAACTGGCGCCGTTGTCGCAGTTGCTGCGCGAGCGCATCGTGCCGGCGTACCTGGCGAAGACGCCGTCGGCGGCGTCCGCTCTCGGCTGACCGCGCATGAAGGCAATGATCCTCGCGGCCGGCCTCGGCACCCGCCTGCGGCCGCTGACCGACACCCTGCCGAAACCGCTGATCGAGGCCGGCGGCCGCTCGCTGATCGGCTGGCACCTGGAAAAACTGGCGGCGCTGGGCCTGCGCGAGGTGGTGATCAACCACGCCTGGCTGGGCGACGTGCTGGAGCAGAAACTCGGGGACGGCAGCGCGTTCGGCGTGCGCATCGCCTGGTCGCGCGAGGGCATGCCGCCGCTGGAAACCGCCGGCGGCATCCGTCGTGCACTGCCATTGCTCGGCGACCAGCCGTTCCTGCTGGTGAACGGCGATATCTGGACCGATCTCGATTTCGCGCATCTGCCCGGCATCGGTGCGCCGTTGCCCGCGGATGTCGATGCGCACCTGGTGCTGGTGCCCAACCCGGAATTCCACCCGCGCGGCGATTTCCACCTCGATGCGCAAGGCCGCGTGCAGGCCACCGGCAGCCCGCTGTACACCTTCGCCGGCGTCAGCGTGCTGCGGCCGCAGTTGTTCGCCGGCCTGCCGGACGGCGCCTATCCGCTGGCGCCGGTATTGCGCGCGGCGATGGCCGCCGGCCGCGTCAGTGGCGAGTTGCACCGCGGTCGCTGGACCGACGTCGGCACGCCGGAACGGCTGCAGCAATTGCGGCACGAGCTCGGTGGCTGACTAGATGTTGTAGTCGCCGTCCGGCGGTGCGCGGCGGGGGGTGACGTGTGCGCGCAGCGTATCCGCCAGCGCCGCCAGCGTGACCGGCTTGACGATGTGCCCGTCCATGCCGGCTTCGCTGGCCATCACGCCGTATTCCGGCAGCGCATGCGCGCTGAGTGCGAGGATCGGGCAGCGCCGCCAGTTGCGCGACGTCTCCAGCTTGCGGATGGCGCGCGTCGCCGCGTTGCCGTCTAGCACCGGCATGTCGATGTCCATCAACACCAGGTCGTAGCCGCCCTGCTGCTCGAGGTAGCGCTCGACGGCCAGCCGGCCGTCCGCGACCACGTCGACGACCACGCCGAGTTTCTGCAGCAGGCCGCGCGTGACCAGCTGGTTGACCGGGTTGTCCTCCGCCACCAGCACGTGCAGGCCCGGGGGCAGCACGGTGCGCACCTTGCCGGTGTGCGTGGGCGCGGCGACGCTGGCGCTCTTTCCGGGTGGCGTAAGCAGTGCAACGAGGTGGCTGCCGGCAAATACCGAGCGCGACACCACATCGGCATCGAGCTCGCCCAGGCCCGGCAGGGTCGATGCATCGAAGCCGACGGCGAACAGCAGGCGTATGGCCAGCCCCGGGTGACCGGCACGCAGTGCCGCCGCGATGGCGACGGCATCCTCGGGGTGGCGCTGGCCGTTGATGATCGCCAGCCGCAGGTCGGGGCGCAGTTCGAGCGCGCGCCGGGCGTCGGTCGCGCCGTTGGCCACCGTCACCGGCTGGGCCAGGCCGCCGGGCAGCGCCGCGACGGCGCGCGCGAGGTGGCCCTCGGCGTCGACCAGCAGCACCGGCGCCGGCAGCGGCCGGATCGCGGGCTCGGCGCCGGCCGCCGGCGCGGCTGCGGCTGTGGCTGCGGCCAGCGGCAACTCGAACCAGAACACCGAGCCGGCACCGACGCCACTGTAGACGCCGATGCTGCCTTCCATCAGCCGCACCAGCTCGCGGCTGATGCTCAGGCCGAGGCCGGTGCCGCCGAACCGGCGTGAAACGTCGGGCGAGGCCTGGGTGAACAGGCTGAACAGGTTTTGCTGTTCGGCGGGCGACAGGCCGATGCCGGTATCCCGCACCTCGACGCGCAGCCGGGGCGTGCCGTCGTTGCCGAGCGTGCGGCCGACGTGAACCTCGATGCGGCCGCGCTCGGTGAACTTCACCGCGTTGCCGATCAGGTTGAGCAGGACCTGGCGGATGCGGGTCGGGTCGCCGAGCAGTTGCGCCGGCACGTCGTTGTCGACCATGCAGAAGATCAGCGTGCGGTGTTCGCCGGCGCGCAGCCCGAACACCTGCGCGCTCTCGGTGACCAGCGCGCGGATGTCGACCGGCGTACGTTCCAGGTCCAGCTTGCCGGCCTCGATCTTCGCGTGGTCGAGGATGTCGTTCACCAGGCTGACCAGCGAGCGCCCGGAGTTGCCGATCAGCTCGATGTATTCCTGTTGCCGCGGCGTCGGCTGGGTGTCGGCCAGCAACTCTGCCAGGCCGATGACGCCGTTCAGCGGCGTGCGGATTTCGTGGCTCATGCGCGCCAGGAACAGGCTCTTGGCGCGGTTCTCGGCCTGTGCGGTCATCGCTGCGTAACGGGTACGGAAGAACAGCACCGCCAGCGCGGTGATCGCGACGTAGAACAGGATCACGCCGAGCGCGGTCGCCAGGTCGATCCGCAGTTGCCTGGTGCGGGCGTTGTCGACCAGCTGGCCGGCGGCATCGACCAGGCCGTTGCCGGTGTCGCGCAGCGCACCGAGCGCCAGCTCGCCGGCGTCCCACTGCTGCTGCCAGTCGGTACCGATGCGTGGCGTCATGATCAGCGACTCCTCGGTGGTCAGCAGGTAGTCGCGGACGATGTCGAGCCCGGTGGTCTCGACGGATGCCAGTCCCGGGTCGCGCAGGGCGAGGCCGTTGACCTCGGTGCGCAGCGCCTTCTCGAGGTTGTTCAGTTCGCTCCAGGCGCCGTCGAGGGCATCAGCCTCGGAAGACGCGAGGTAGCCATCGCGCAGCGCAGTGTAGACCGCGAGCGAGCGGACGGTCCCCAGCTCGTAGCGGGCGCGGCGCAGCGAGTCCAGCGCAAGCACCAGCAATTCGCGGGCATTGACCTGTTCGCCGGCATCCATGTCGGAGACGAAGAACAGCGAGGATGTCGCGGCATGAATCTCGCCGTTGAAGCGATCGATGGTCGCGAACGGGACCATGGGGTTGGAGACGACGTTGGCATCGTCGCCGAGTTCGCGCCACGCATCCTCGACGCGGGTGGCGGTGTTGTTGAGGACGTTGTTGTCGAAACCACGGATGGTTGCCAGGAAGCGGGACAGTCGTTGCGACGTTTCCTGCCGCGCAGCGGCGTAGCGCTGGTTGATTTCCGGCACGGCGAGATAGGTGTTGGCTGCCGCCAGGTCGCGCATGGTTTCCAGCGGCTCGACGATTGCCAGCCCCTGGCGGAAACCCTCGAGCACTTGCGCCATGTTGTCGTAGCGCTCGATGTGGACGCGGGTGTTCTGCGCCAGTAGCCAGGCCCGCAACAGGAAGGGAATGGCAACGGCCAGGATGCCGGGCAGGCTGCCGGACCAGAAGGAGTCCTTTCCGTGAGGCATGGTGGATGCGGGGCGCTCGGCAATCAGAGAGGCAATTCTGCCTGTTGTCGCTGCCCGCCAACAGCATTGGCCGACGCGGGGCGAGGCTTCCCAACGATCACGCTTTCACGCATCGTGCGCAGGTTACGTCAGCCCCCTGTCCCGGTAATGCCACCATGACCGACCCGATCCTGCTCGCCCGCCAGGGCTCTGCTTCCATCCACCTGCTGCCGGCGATGGCCAATCGCCACGGACTCATCGCCGGTGCGACTGGTACTGGCAAGACCATCAGCCTGCGGGTGCTGGCCGAGGCGTTCAGCCGGCGCGGCGTGCCGGTGTTCATGGCCGACGTGAAGGGCGACCTGTCCGGTCTCGCGGCTGCCGGCGGCGACAACCCGAAGGTGGCGGCGCGCGCGCAGGAACTGGCGATCGACGACTGGAAGCCGGAAGGATTCCCGGTGGCGTTCTGGGACCTGTGGGCCGAGCAGGGTACGCCGGTGCGCACCACGGTCGCCGAGTTCGGGCCGATGCTGCTGGCGCGGGTGATGGAACTGAATGAAACGCAGGCCGGCGTGCTGACGCTGGTGTTCAAGGTGGCGCAGGACGAAAAGCACCTGCTGCTGGACCTGAAGGACCTGCGGGCGATGCTCGCCTACGTGGTGGAAAACGCCGCGAAATACCAGGCGAGTTACGGCAACGTGGCGGCGGCATCGGTCGGTGCCATCCAGCGCGCGTTGCTGGCGCTGGAGCAGCAGGGCGCCGACCGCTTCTTCGGCGAGCCGGCGTTGTCGCTCGCCGATTTCATGCAACAGCGCGAAGGCAAGGGCGTGATCAACATCCTTGCCGCCGACAAGCTGCTGGCGTCGCCGCGGCTGTACGCCACGTTCCTGCTGTGGATGCTCGGCGAACTGTTCGAGACGCTGCCGGAGGCCGGCGACCTCGCGCAGCCGAAGCTGGTGTTTTTCTTCGACGAGGCGCACCTGTTGTTCAGCGACGCGCCGAAGGCGCTGGTCGATCGCATCGAGCAGGTGGTTCGCCTGATCCGGTCGAAGGGCGTCGGTGTCTATTTCGTCACCCAGAATCCGGTGGACATCCCGGAAACGGTGCTCGGCCAGCTCGGCAACCGCGTGCAACACGCGCTGCGCGCTTTCTCGCCGCGTGACCAGAAGGCGGTGAAAGCAGCGGCGCAGACTTTCCGGCCGAACCCGGCGGTGAACGTCGAGCAGGCGATCACCGAGTTGGGTGTCGGCGAGGCGCTGGTGTCGGTGCTGGATGCCAAGGGCACGCCGACCATGGTCGAACGCGCACTGGTGGCGCCACCGGTGTCGCGCATCGCGCCGCTGTCGCCGGCGGAGAAGGCGCAACGCGTGGCGGCTTCGCCGCTGCACGCGAAGTACCTGCAGGCGGTCGATCGCGAGTCGGCGCACG
>JBKHWA010000102.1:0-5682 GCA_046566765.1 Gammaproteobacteria bacterium | reverse complement strand
GACACGATGCGCTCCGGCTTGCCGTAGGGTTGCTCCCAGGGCTGCTCGAAACCGGGGATGCGCAGGTTGGAAACGGTGAAGCCGGTGAGGCCGGCCTTCGGCTTCGAGCCACGGCCGGTGGCGCCCTTGTCGCGGATCTCGCCGCCGGAGCCGGTGGAGGCGCCGGGAAACGGCGCGATCGCCGTCGGATGATTGTGCGTCTCCACCTTGCACAGGATGTGGATCGGCTCGCGGTGGTAGCCGTACTGGTGCGACACCGGGTCGGCGAAGAACCGGCCGCCAACGGCACCGGACAGTACCGCGGCGTTGTCCTTGTATGCCGACAGCACGCCACCCGGGTGTTTCTCGTGGGTGTTGCGGATCATCCGGAACAGCGAGCGATCGGCGCGCGCGCCATCGATGGTCCAGTCGGCGTTGAAGATCTTGTGCCGGCAGTGCTCGGAGTTGGCCTGCGCGAACATCATCAGTTCGGCATCCGACGGATTGCGGCCCAGTTCGGTGAACGCCCTCACCAGGTAGTCGATCTCGTCTTCTGCCAGTGCCAGTCCGAGCTCTCCATTGGCGCGCTCGAGGGCGGCGCGCCCCCCGGCCAGCACATCGACCGTCGCCAGCGGGCGCGGCGAGTGGGCGGCGAACAGCACATCCGCTTCCTCCAGGCTGGCAAACATCGACTGGGTCATGCGGTCGTGCAGGCGACGGTCGACCAGGGCCTGCTCGCCGGTCGTCAGCGGGCGGGACAGCGACAGGTAAAAGGCAGTGCCCCGCTCGATCCGCCTGACCCCGGCCAGGCCGCAGTGCCGGAGGATGTCGGTGGCCTTGCTCGACCAGGGCGAGATGGTGCCCGGGCGCGGGACTACCAGCCGCAGGCTGCTGCCGGCCGGCTCCGCCACGCTGCCCATCGCCGGCCCGTAGGAAAGCAGCCGGTCGAGGATCGCCCGCTGCTCCGCGGCCAGCGGATCGCTGTCGAGCAGGTGCACATGGAAGGCGACGATGCCGGTGACCGGCGTCCCTCCCAGCGAGTCGAGCAGTTTTCGCAGACGGAAGGCGGACAGTGCCGGGGCACCACGCAGGATCAGCATCGGGAGGGGTCTCGACCGGAGGGGACTATCGGCGGGCGCCAATGATAGCGGCGGGGCTGGCGCTGTCGACTGCGGGTGAGTGGCATTATCCAACCCGCGGAATTTCCTAGGGAATTGGTACCAGAGAACCCGACCGTTCAGCGCCATGTCGCCAAATAACAACCGTTATCGGACGTTGTCCGACAATGCCGGTGGACACCCCCCCCTCCCGTGCTAAGGTCCGGCCGTCGATGTGAACCAAGTCGCATCTCCAGAAGACACCGACGGTTCGGGAGGACCGCCGGCAGCCACCACCGAGGGTGGCGACCCCCGAAAGGGTAACCCCCTGAATCCGCATTCAGGCAACCCGAACACCTCCTCTATCAGCCACACGAGCGACTGACACGAGATGAGCTGGGCCAACCGAATCCGATCCCTGGTCGTAGTGAGCGCCATTGGCGCCTCCGCCGTCGTCCTGCTGGCGGCAAGGGAAACCCCCGCCGGCATTGATGGCATCCGCGAGCGCGGCGAACTGGTCATTGCCCTGCCCGAGGGGCCGGCCTCCTGGTACACCAACTCGTTTGGCGCCGCCGGCTTCGAGTACGAGCTGGCGGAGCGCTTTGCCCGTGAGCAGGGCGTTCACCTGCGGGTGCTTGATGTCAGCAGCAGCGCCGAGGCCCTGGAGGCCGTGGCAGAAGGCGACGCCGACCTGGCCGGCGGCCTGGCCCTGCCGGGAGCCGACAACAAGGCCTTCAGCCCGTCGGTGCCGATCCAGCAGGTTACCCAGCTGGTGGTCTGCGAGAGCAGCAAGGAAAGACCACTGCCCGCCAGGGTAGCCGGCCTGGTCGGCCGTTCGGTGGTCGTGGCTGCCGGCAGCCACCACGCCGCCCAGCTGGCCAGCCTGGCGCCGCTGGTGCCCGGCCTGGCGTGGGAGGAGATCGACGGCGCCAGCGATGAGAACCTGCTCGGCCTGGTCCACCAGGATTCCGCCGAGTGCACGGTGATCGACGCCAATGCCTGGGCGTTCCACCGCCACCTGTACCAGGACCTGCGCGTTGCCGTCGAACTGCCGGAAGCGGCCTTCTTCGGCTGGGTTTTCCCGCAGGGCCGCGACCAGACGCTGCGCGAAACCGCCAATGCCTGGCTGGCGCGCCGCCACGCCGACGGCACCGTCACCGCGCTGCGTGAACGCCACTTTGCCCACCTGCAGTCGCTGACCCAGGTGGACGGCAGGCACTTCTACCGCGCGCTGCGTACCCGCCTGCCGCGCTACGTCGACGCTTTCCGCGCCGAGGCCGAGCGTAACGGGCTCGACTGGCGGCTGGTCGCTGCCGTTGCCTACCAGGAGTCCATGTGGGACGCGTCGGCGCAGTCGCCGACCGGTGTGCAGGGCCTGATGCAACTGACGCTGGATACCGCGCTGCAACTCGGTATCGATGATCGTACCGACCCGATGGCCAGCATCCGCGGAGGCGCCCGCTACCTTCGCCAGATCATCGACGCCCTGCCCGCCGACATCCCGGCGCAGGACCGCACCTGGATGGCGCTGGCCGCCTACAACGCCGGCCTCTCGCACGTGCTGGACGCCCGCGCCCTCACCCGCAAGCGCGGCGGCAATCCTGACAGCTGGGAAGATGTCCGCGCCAACCTCGCGCTGCTGAAACAGGAACAATGGTATTCGCAGACCCGCTACGGTTACGCGCGCGGCGCCACCCAGGCGATCGTCTACGTGCGCCATGTCCGCCGGTATTACGACCTGCTGGTGCTTGCCAGCAACAGCGACACGCACGGTGAAATGATGCTGGCCATGGGCCACGCCACCACCGGCACGCTCGCCGCCAACTGACGGCCGCGCCGCCCGGCGCACCAACTGCCCGTGTTATAAATCGCCCGCGGCCAACCCCGGCCGCCACGCGCCCTTGCGCGCCTGACGGATTGTTCATGAAGAGCGCCCCCCGGTCATGAAGAACACCTTCTGGGCCACGGACTGGTTTGCCGGCCTGGTCGTCGTCATCGCCGTCGCACTGTTCAGCCTTGGCGACACTTTCGGTCGCATCGAACTCAGCACCTACGACATGGGCGTCCGCGCTTCCACGCGCGATGCCGGTGAGCAGGTCGCGGTCATCGGCATCGACGACCAGAGCATCGATAACCTCGGCCGCTGGCCCTGGCCGCGCGACGTGCACGCGGAAATGATCACGAAGTTGCATGCCGCGGGCGCCAAGGCCATCGGCTTCACCGTGCTGCTCTCCGAAGCGCAGCAGGATGCGGGGCTGGTCCACATCCGCGAGCTCAAGGATTTCTACCAGCAGTCAGGCCTCGCCGATCCGGAACTGGTGCAGGGGCCGCTGGCCGCACCCATCGCCGAACTCGGCACCCGCCTCGACGCCGCCACCCTCGACCTCGACAACGACAGCCAGTTGGCCACCGCCATCCAGGGCGCCGGCAATGTCGTGCTCGGCATGCAGATGGCGCCGGGGGAGCCGAACGGAAACCCGGACACCGAGGTGCCGGAGTGGCTGCTGCGCGACGCGGTACCGGCCGACAACACGCAGGTGAGCGACAGTTTCGGCAACGATGTTCCGCTGCCGCAGGCGACGCTGGCGATCGCGCCGCCGATCGAGCAGCTGGCGGCGGGTAGCGCCGCAATCGGCCACCTCGTCACCCTGCTGGAAGAAGACGGCAAGGTGCGGACCGAGCCGCTGGTGCTCGAGTATTTCGGCACGCTGTTCCCGTCGATGTCGCTGCAGCTGGCGGCGAAGAGCCTGAATCTTTCGCTCAGGGACATCCGCGTCAACATGGGCGAAGGCGTACAGCTGGGCAAGTTGTCGATCATGACCGACGAGCAGCTGAAGATGCGCTCGTTCTTCTACCGCGACACCGAGCGCGGCCCGGCATTCCCGGTCGATTCCTTCTACGACGTCTACACCGGCAAGATCGGCCTGGAGAAATACCGCGACCGCATCGTGCTGATCGGCCCGACCGCTTTCGGTCTCGGCTCGACGCTCACCACGCCGCTGCCGGGCGCGATGGAGCCGGTGCAGGTGCTGGCACACAGCGTGGCCAGCATCCTCAACGAGGACTTCTTCACGATCCCGTCGTGGGCGCCGCTCGCCAAGTGGCTGGCCGTGTTGCTGGTCGCCGGCTACCTGATGTTCGGCCTGCCGCGCCTCGGCGCCGGCATGGGTGCGGCGGTATCGGCGGGCCTGTTCATCCTGCTGTTCGGCGCCGAGATCGGGCTGCTCGCCGCCAACGGCGAGTGGATCCCGCTGATGCTGCCGATACTGGTGCTGGTGGCCGGGCATCTCGCGCTGACCACCCGCCGCTTCCTCGTCACCGAGGCCGGCAAGCGCAAGTCCGACACCGAGTCGGCCGAGAGCAACCGCATGCTCGGCCTCGCATTCCAGCAGGCCGGGCAACTCGACATGGCGTTCGAGAAATTCCGCCGCGTGCCGCTGGGCGACGACATGATGGACCCGCTGTACAACCTGGCGCTGGATTTCGAACGCAAGCGCCAGTTCAGCAAGGCGGCCGCGGTGTACCAGTACATGGGCGAACACAACAAGGATTTCCGCGACATCGGGCCGCGCATGCAACGCGCCAGCGCCGCGCAGGATTCGATGATTTTCGGCCTGCGCACCGGCGGCCCGGGCGAAACGCTGATCACCGGTGCCGTCGGCGCCGAGAAACCGAAGCTCGGTCGCTACGAGATCGAGAAGGAACTCGGCCGCGGCGCCATGGGCGTGGTCTACCTGGGCACCGACCCCCGTATCAACCGCACCGTCGCCATCAAGACGCTGGCGCTGGCGCAGGAATTCGACGAGTCGGAACTGGCGGACGTGAAGGAACGTTTCTTCCGCGAGGCCGAGGCTGCCGGCCGCCTCAACCACCCGAACATCGTCACCATCTACGACACCGGCGAGGAACACGATCTCGCCTACATCGCGATGGAACTGCTTACCGGCCACGACCTGGTGCGCTACACCAAACCGGACAACCTGCTGCCGATCGAGAAGATCCTCAACATCGTTGCCCTCGCGGCCGACGGTCTCGACTACGCGCACTCGCAGAACGTGGTGCACCGCGACATCAAGCCGGCCAACATCATGTACGACCCGGCCACCAACGCGGTGAAGATCGCCGACTTCGGCATCGCCCGCGTCAGCAACTCCGGCAAGACGAAAACCGGCATGGTGGTCGGCACCCCGAGCTTCATGTCGCCGGAGCAGGTCACCGGCCGCAAGGACCTCGACGGACGCAGCGACCTGTTCTCGCTGGGCGGCGTGCTGTACCAGCTGGTGACGCTGGAGTTGCCATTCGACGGCGAGGCGGCGACGCAGATCATGTACAAGATCGCCACCGAGCCGTACCCCGACCCGCTGGAAATCCGGCCGGACCTGAAAAAGACCTGCCCGTGGGTGTCGATCGTGATCAAGCGCGCGCTGGAGAAGGATCGCGACAAGCGCTACCAGACCGGCGCGCAGATGGCGAAGGACCTGCGCGCCTGCCTGGCGAAGATGCAGCAGGCTGCAAAACAGCCTACCGGGGTCACCGGCACCTCGCCGGCGGTATAAGTCCGGCGCCGCCAACAAAAAAGCGCCCCGCGGGGCGCTTTTTTTCGCTG
>JBKHWA010000101.1:0-10402 GCA_046566765.1 Gammaproteobacteria bacterium | reverse complement strand
TGGCCGGCGAGAGCGAGAAGCTTTGCTCGGTGGTGTGGTCGACCACGCCGGACGAAACGCAGCGCCTGCTGGCGCTGGACGACCAGTCGTTCGCTTCCGAAATCGGCCATGCGCTGGAGGATCGTCTCGGCGGCGTGGTGGCGGTATCGCGCCGCACGGCGTTCCCGCTGATCGAACGCCACGCCGACCAGTACGTGAAGAACAACGCGGTGCTGGTCGGCGATGCCGCGCACACCGTGCATCCGCTGGCCGGGCAGGGCGTCAACCTCGGCTTCCTCGACGCGGCGACGCTGGCCGAGGAAATCGCCAACAACCTCGCCCGCGGCCTGCCGTTCGACGAGCCGCTGGCGCTGCGCCGCTACGAGCGCCGCCGCAAGCTGCACAACACGCTGATGCAGAAGTCGTTCGGCGGCTTCAAGACGCTGTTCGAGACCCGCGCGCTGCCGGTCCGCTGGCTGCGCAACACCGGCATGGCCCTGCTCGACGGCGCCGCGCCGCTGAAAGTCCTGGTCGCCCGCCAGGCAATGGGCCTCGACGGCGACCTGCCCGCGCTCTGCCGGCCGCCGCTGCGCGGCGCAGGGCTCTGATCCGTACCGGCGGCGAACAGGCTTTGCCTGCGCAGGGCGTGGGGTGGCGCTCGATCTGCGGGACTGCTGGCGATTTGCTGGCGGTAACTCGTTCCGGCGATGGTGGCTTGGTTGCGGTCGGTGGTTGGCCCTGGCGTGCTGCCGCCGGCTGGCTCGGTGGTGGGTGTCCGGGATCCGCTCGCTTTCGCTCGGGACCCGGACGCCCCACCCCCGGCCGCGCCGGTGCGAGGTTCTTGAAAGCGGCACGATCCCGACCACCCTGCACCGGCGCGGCCGGGAGGTGTGTTATCGGGCAAGGAGCGAAAGCGACGGCCCGAAACACACCTCCCGAGCCAGCCGGCAGTAGCAGCGAGGGCGATCCACCAGGAACCCCCGCCATCAGCAGTAGCCCGAATACGTGCTGAAGAACCTCCCAACCGCGCCGCCCTCGTGGCCCCCGCCACCACTCCCCCGGCGAGAGCGAACCCCCACCCCGCCGGTGTAGAATGCCGGCCTTCCCGCACCACCCCACGACCCCGGCGCATCCATCCATGGGCCATCGCACCCCGTTGTACGAACAGCACCTTGCCGCCGGCGCCAAGATGGTCGATTTCGGCGGCTGGGACATGCCGATCAACTACGGCTCGCAGATCGCCGAGCACAAGCTGGTCCGCGGCTCGGCCGGGGTGTTCGACGTATCGCACATGACGGTAGTCGACGTGTCCGGCGCCGGCGCCCGCGACTTCCTCCGCCGCCTGCTGGCCAACGACGTCGACCGCCTGCAGAAGAATGGCAAGGCCCTGTATTCCGCCATGTGCCGCCCCGACGGCGGCGTGATCGACGACCTGATCGTCTACCGCGCCGACCCCGGCTACCGGCTGGTGGTGAACTGCGGCACCCGCGAGAAAGACCTCGCCTGGCTGGCTGAACAGAGCGCGGCGTTTGCCGTTGATATCCGCGAGCGCGCCGACCTCGCCATGGTCGCCGTCCAGGGTCCGCAGGCGATCGACAAGGTGTGCGGCCTGTTGCCGGCAGCGGCAGCGAAGATCCGCGCGCTGGAATACTTCGAGGGCGTCGATATCGGCAACGACTGGTACGTCGCCCGCACCGGCTACACCGGCGAGGACGGCGTCGAAGTGATCCTGCCGAACGCCGATGTTGTCGAGTTCTGGAAAAAACTGCTCGCCGCCGGTGTCGCTCCGGCCGGCCTTGGCGCGCGCGACACGCTGCGCCTGGAAGCCGGCATGAACCTCTACGGCAACGACATGGACGAGACGGTGAACCCGCTCGAATCCGGCATGGGCTGGACCGTGGCGTGGGAGCCGAAGGATCGCGATTTCATCGGCCGTGCCGCGCTCGAGCCGCTGCGCGGCAAGACCCCGCGCAAGCTGGTCGGCCTGGTGCTGACCGACAAGGGCGTGCTGCGCGGCCACCAGAAAGTGATCGTCGACGGCGCAGGTGAAGGTGAAATCACCAGCGGCACGTTCTCGCCGACCCTCGACTACTCGATCGCCCTCGCGCGGGTGCCGGCTGCAACCGGCGCCACCGCGAAAGTCGACCTGCGCGGCAAGCTGGTCGACGTGAAAGTGGTGAAGCCGCCGTTCGTCCGCAACGGCAAACAGATTTTCAGCTTGTAAGGAAAGGAGAACCAGCGATGAGCGATATCCCGACCAGCCTCCGCTACGCGAAAACGCACGAGTGGATTCGCCTCGAGGGTGATGGCACCGCCACCGTCGGCATTACCGACCACGCGCAGGACGCCATGGGCGACCTCGTCTACGTGCAGCTGCCGGAAGTGGGCGAAGTGAAGACTGCCGGCGATGAAACCGGCGTCGTCGAATCGGTGAAGGCCGCGTCCGATATCTACTCGCCGGTCGATGGCGAGATCATCGAGGTCAACACCCAGCTCGAGGACACCCCGGAACTGGTCAACGAGGACCCGTACACGCGCGGCTGGTTGTTCAAGCTGAAGGTGAACGATCCGCGGCAGGTGGAAGACCTGCTCACCGCCGACCAGTACCAGGCCCAGCTCGACGCCTGAGATCAACAAGTTGCACGCACGGCGCCCCGCGGGGCGCCGTTTCGTTTGAGGAGTCCGTCATGCCGTTCATTCCGCACACGCCCGACGACGTCGCCGCGATGCTCGACACCATCGGTGTCAAAAGCATCGACGGAATTTTCGACGAGATTCCCGCGCGCATCCGCGCCGAGGGGCTCAAGCAAACGCCGGAAGGGCTGTCGGAGATGGCGGTGCATCGCCTGATGAGCGAGCGCGCGGCGCAGGATTCCGGTCTCATCGGTTTCCTCGGTGCCGGCGCCTACGAACACCATGTGCCGGCCGCGGTCTGGGAAATCGCCACCCGTGGCGAGTTCTACACTGCCTACACGCCGTACCAGGCGGAGGCGAGCCAGGGCACGCTGCAGGTCATTTACGAATACCAGTCGATGATCGCCCACCTCACCGGCATGGACGTGTCGAACGCCTCGGTCTACGACGGCGGTTCGGGGCTTTCGGAAGCGGTGCTGATGGCGGTGCGCACGCACCGCAAGTCGAAGTCGAAGCAAGTGCTGGTGCTCGGTGCGCTCAACCCGCGCTGGAAAAAAGCCTGCGACGCCATCGTCCGCAACCAGGACGTGGCGCTGGTGGAAGTGCCGTTCGACGCGAGGACCGGCGTAACCGCGCTGGCGGATCTGCAGAAGTTTGCCGGCCAGGATTTCGCCGGCCTCGTCATCTCGCAGCCGAACTTCTTCGGCCGGCTGGAAGACGTCGACGCGATCACCGATTTCGCGCATGCGCAGGGCTGGCTGGTGATCGGCGCGGTGAACCCGACGTCGCTGGCGATCCTCAGCGCGCCGGGAACCTGGGGCGAAACCGGCGCCGATATCGTGATCGGCGACGGCCAGCCGCTGGGCATCCCGCTGTCGAGCGGCGGCCCGTACTTCGGTTTCATGTGCTGCAAGATGGACATCGTGCGCAACATGCCGGGCCGCATCATCGGCCGCACCGTCGACCTCGAGGGCAAGCCCGGCTTCGTGCTGACGCTGCAGGCGCGCGAGCAGCACATTCGCCGCGCCAAGGCGACGAGCAACATCTGCACCAACCAGGGCCTGGCGATGACCGCCGCCACCATCTACATGAGCCTGATGGGCCCGAACGGCCTGGCCGAAGTGGCGACGCTGTCGCACGCCAACACCAGGAAGACCGTCGCCGCGCTCACCAGCGTGAAGGGTGTGTCGAAGGTGTTCGACGGTCCGTTCTTCCATGAGTCGGTGATACGCCTGCCGAAGGACGCCGACACCGTGCTGGCGCAACTGGCGCAGCGCGGCATCCTCGGCGGCTACGCGCTGGGCCGCGATTTCCCGGCGCTGAAGGATTGCGTGCTGGTCTGCGCCACCGAGACGCGCACCGCTGCCGACATCGAAAAATACCGCGCCGCGCTTGCCGCGGTGCTGGCCTGAAGGAGGGCGTGACGATGAACATGCCGACCAACGAAAGCTTCTCCGACACCAGTGAAGCCACGAAGCTGATCTTCGAGCGCTCCGCGCCGGGTCGCCGCGCACACGCGCAATCGCCGGGCAAGGTCGCATCCGACGACCTCGCCGACATCCCGGCCGGCCTGCTGCGCAAGCAGCAACCGCTGCTGCCGGAAGTCTCGGAGATGCAGGTGGTGCGCCACTACACCAACCTGTCGACGCGCAACTTCGCCATCGACAAGCAGTTCTACCCGCTGGGTTCCTGCACCATGAAATACAACCCGCGCGGGGCCAACCGCGCGGCGATGCTGCCGGGTTTCCTCGGCCGCCACCCGCTGGCGCCGGAATCGCACTCGCAGGGTTTCCTCGCCTGCCTGTTCGAGCTGCAGGAAATCCTCAAGGACGTTACCGGCATGAAAGGCGTGTCGCTGACGCCGATGGCTGGCGCGCAGGGTGAATTCGCCGGCATCGCGATGATCCGCGCCTACCACGACGCGCGCGGTGATCACGCCCGCAAGGAAATCATCGTGCCGGCCGCCGCGCACGGCACCAACCCGGCCACCGCCGTGATGTGCGGCTACTCGGTGCGCGAAATCCCGGTGACTGCCGAGGGCGACGTCGATCTCGCCGCGCTGGAAGCGGCCGTTGGCCCGCACACCGCCGGCCTGATGATGACCAATCCGTCGACCGTTGGCGTGTTCGAGCGCCAGATCGACCGGATCGCGAAGGTGGTGCACGACGCCGGCGGCCTGCTCTATTACGACGGGGCCAACCTGAACGCGATCCTCGGCAAGGTACGCCCGGGCGACATGGGCTTCGACGTGCTGCACATGAACCTGCACAAGACCTTCGCCACGCCGCACGGTGGCGGCGGCCCGGGCGCCGGCCCGGTCGGTGTCGGCGAGCGCCTGCTGCCGTTCCTGCCGACGCCGATCGTCGGCCGCGATGGCGAGGGAGAAAGTGCGAAATATCGCTGGCTCACCGAGAAGGACCTGCCGCAGACCATCGGCCCGATGTCCGCGTTCATGGGCAACGCCGGCGTGCTGCTGCGCGCTTTCTTCTACGCGCGCGTGCTTGGCCGCGAAGGAATGCACCGCGTCGGCGAGTACTCCTCGCTGAATGCCAACTACCTGATGCACAAGCTGGCGAAGGCCGGTTTCGATCTCGCCTACCCGACGCGTCGTGCCAGCCACGAGTTCATCATCACGTTTGCCAGGCTGGCGAAAGAGCAGCACATCACCGCGATGGACGTCGCCAAGCGCCTGCTCGACTACGGCTTCCACGCGCCGACCACCTATTTCCCGCTGCTGGTGCCCGAGTGCCACCTGATCGAGCCAACCGAGACCGAGTCGAAAGACGAGCTCGACGCCTTCGCTGCCACGCTGGAAAAAATCATCGAGGAAGCGAAGACGCAGCCCGACCTGGTGAAAGGTGCGCCGTGGACGATGCCGGTACGGCGTCTCGACGATGTGCGCGCGGCGCGTGAGCTGGACCTGGTGTGGAAGCCGGCAGTCTGACGCCGGCGCGGTAACTGGTCGACGAAAGCAACATCGACGCAAGCAGGGAGGCTTCGCATGTTCATCGGTCATTTCGCGGCGGCACTGGTTGCCCGGCGCGCCGCACCCGCGGTGTCGCTGGGCACGCTGTTCCTCGCTGCGCAATTCATCGACCTGCTGTGGCCGACGTTCCTGCTGCTCGGCATCGAGGACGTGGTCATCGCGCCGGGCAACACCGTCGTCACGCCGCTGGAATTCGTGCATTACCCCTGGAGCCACAGCCTGCTGGCCGTGCTCGGCTGGGGCCTGTTGCTGGGCGGCACGCACTACGCGTTGAAAGGTTCGCGGCGCGCGGCGCTGGTGATCGGCCTGCTGGTGGCCAGCCACTGGTTCCTCGACCTGCTGGCGCACCGGCCGGACCTGCCGCTGTCGGCGGCCGCGAATTCGCCTGTCTTCGGCCTCGGCCTCTGGTACTCGCTGCCGGCGACGATGGTGGTCGAGCTGTCGCTGTTCGCGATCGGCATCGCGCTGTACCTGCGCGGCACGAGCGCGCTCGACAACGTCGGCCGCTGGGCGCCCTGGGCGCTGTTCGCGCTGTTGTCCGTGATCTACCTCGGCAACCTGTTCGGCCCGCCGCCGGAAAAGGTGACTGACATCGCCATCGTCGGCCACGCGCAGTGGCTGCTGGTGTGGATGGCGTACTGGGTGGATCGGCATCGCGCGACCGGAACGGTCTGAATTCTGATCGCATCGATGGCGCCGATCCCGCCGGCCGAACGTTCCGGATTCGAATGACGAACTGTCGCTGCGAACACGTAACACACCTCTCTGGCCACTCCGGCCAGGACTACGCCCGCGCGCATCTCGCCGAGCTGCGGGTCGATGCCGACAAGTGGCTGGTTCTGCACCGCTGCCCCGCCACCGGCAGGTATTGGCTGGAGTGGTTCCCCGACGGCGGATCCCACGGCGGCGGTGTCCCGGAGTTCAGGCAAATCGCAGAGACGGAGATTCCGGCGTTGTTCCCCGATCGCTGAGCCGCCAACCCGCCCGCTCGTCGATTCGGCCGCGGTTTGCGTATCCCGTCACCGTTCCGCCCGGACCCGCCGCGCTATCCTCGACCAGCGTTTTCATCCCCCACGATCCACGATGGAGTGTGACCCATGAAACATGCCGTATCCGCCGCCGCCGTACTCGCGCTGTCGGTCGTTGCTGCCCCGGCCCTGGCTGCCGGCACGCCCTGCGATGAAGTCGTTGCCAAGATTGCCGAAAAACTCGACGCCAAGGGCGTGGTCGGCTACACGCTGACGCCGACCCCGAAGGACGACGTCAAGCCGGAATACAGGGTTGTTGGTGTCTGCGAGGCCGGCACCAAGCGCATCGTCTACGTGCGCGGCGGTTCTGCGCCGGCGGCACAACCGGCCACCGAGCCGGCCGCGCAGTAAATGCTGCAGCCGGCGTGTCGGCTTCCCGCCGCCGCGCCGGTTCCCGCAACGCAGGAACTCCCGCCGTTTGAATATCCCGGCAACACCCCGCACGCGGATGTCGCAGCAGCGCCATCCGCGTTTTTCTTTGTCTGCCGTTGCGCTGCTGGCGTGGCTGCTTGCCGGCGCCGCGTCCGCTGCCGGCCCGGAGACCGCGAGCGCGCCAGCGCCAATGCCAGTGCCAGCGGCGTCGCTGCGCATACTCGCCGTCGACGAGCCGCCGCTGGCCTACAGCGGTGAGCGCGGTCATATCGACGGCCTCGGCGCCGAATTCGTGCGGGCGGTGCAGTCGCGGCTCGGCGACCACACCGAGATCGAGATGCTGCCGGAATTACGCGCGATGCAGACGACCGAGCGCGAGCCGAACGTGGTGTTGATCGGTTTCTCGCGCACGCCGGAGCGCGAGCAGCGCTTTCACTGGATCGCGCCGCTGATCCGCAAGCCGTGGGTGCTGTACGTGCGCCCGGACGATACCCGCAAGGTAGGCAGCGTGGCTGAGCTGGGCCAGTTTGGCTCGATCGCGGTGGTGCTCGGCGACGTGCGCGAGCGCTGGTTGCGCGGGCAGGGGCTCGGCAACCTGGTCGATACCGGCTCGCCCGGGCAGTCGGTGCGGCTGCTGCAGACCGGTCGGGTCGAGGCGTTGTTCCACGAGCCGCAGGGCGTGGCCTGGTATTGCCGTACGCAGGGCTGCGGCAAGCTGGTGCCCCGGGCGGCGTGGGTGGCGCGTCACTCCGATGTGTGGGTGCTGATGTCGAAGCCTGGCACGCCGGCGGACACCGTCCGCCGCTGGCAGCAGGCGGCGCAGTCGGTACGGGCGGATGGCAGTTGGGAGCGCATGGCGCGGCGCTGGTCGACCCGCTCCCGCGACGAGGTCGGCATCGAGTCGGTCTGGCGGCAGGGGTTGCTGGAATTCTGCGCCGACCGTGCATCCTGCAAACCGTGACGCCTGTCCCGCGCGGGCCTGCTCCGGCCGCACGCTGGCCTGCAATGACAGTGCATCGTCCCTCCCGGCGCTGACCGGTCCCGTCGCCTCCCCGTAACGTCGGTCGCAGGTAAAACCTGCGCACCGTTACGCGCAACGACAGGGGAGCACGAGCATGCAGTCTGTTTCCGGCGACGTGGTTTCGATGGCGGCAACCGGCACCGGTCGCCCGCCCGCGGCAAAAAAATCCCGCAAGCCTGCCGGCGCCGCCGTCGGCATCCCGCCGCGACAGGTTGACTTCCGCTTCCCGGAAGACTCGCCGCGCTACTTCTACGCCAACAACGCCACCGCGACGCTGTTCTTCGCGATGCTGTCGAGCTGGTTCCCGCCCGGTGAGCGCTATTTCATGGAATCGGTGCGCCGCTTCCGCGACAAGGTCACCGACGAGAAACTGAAGGCCGAAATCTCCGGCTTCATGGGCCAGGAAGCGATCCACGGCCGCGAGCACGAGCGGCTGAATGACCTGCTGAGCTCGCGCGGCATCGACGTGACCACCTCGGAGATCGCGGTGCGGATCGGCCTGGGCCTGCTGGAGCGGCTGCCGGCCAGCACCCAGCTGGCAACCACCACTTTCATGGAACATTTCACCGCGCTGCTCGCCGAGCAACTGCTGAACGACGAGCAGTTCCGTCGCCAGGCCGACCCGGAAATGATCAAGCTCTGGCAGTGGCATGCGCTGGAGGAACTCGAGCACAAGGCGGTGGCCTACGACGTGTACGAGCTGGTGGGCAACTCGCAGCGCGAGCGCGCGGTAGCCGCTGCCGCGGTGGCGGTCGCGCTGGTGCCGGCGGCGGTGGCGAGCTGGGCCTGGCTGGTGGTGAAGGAAGGCAAGGCGACCGACCTGAAGGACGTGCGCGACGGCGTGAAGATGCTGCTCGGCCGTGGCGGTTTCGTGACGAAGATCCTGCCGAAGATGCCGCTGTTCAACCGTCCGCAGTTCCACCCGAACAAGCACAACACCCGCGCGCTGGAAGCCGAGTGGCGCGAGAAACTGTTCGGCGACAACGGCCAGTTGCTGGCCGAGTTCAGCAACCGCGAGGCGGTGGCCTGAGCCGATCCGCGCCGGCCACGGTGCTGCAATGAAAAAGGCCCGCGATTGCGGGCCTTTTCTTTTTCCGGAACATCCGTTTCGACGGTCGTTGCGCGTCGTTTCGTGGTCGCCGCCGCGCGTCGTTTTGTGGAGCGGCCTGGCCGTCAGTCCGCGTAGCCCGGGTTGCGGCGATCGAGCCGGCGCAGCAGCGCCGGCCACGACAGCGCCGATCCCATCCCCAGCATCACCTGGTTAACCGCCGCCGGCGTGCCGGCGAGGATGTCGTCGTTCACCCGTACCAGTTCGCCGCCGCCGGCCAGCGCGCGCACCTGGATGCGGCAGGTGGCCTCGAAGATGTACATCGCGAGGAATGCTTCGGCCACTGTCTTGCCGACGGTGAGCAGGCCGTGGTTGCGCAGCATCAGGAAGGTATTGGTGCCGAGGTCGCGCACCAGCCGCGGCTTCTCGTCGTCGCGCAGGGCGACGCCCTCGTAATCGTGGAATCCGAGCGAAGACAGCACGAACGTCGATTGCTGCGAGATCGGCAGGATGCCCTGCTTCTGCGCCGAGACGGCGACGCCGTCCAGCGAGTGGGTGTGCATCACGCACAGCGCGTCCTCGCGCGCGGCGTGCACCGCGCTGTGGATGGTGAAGCCGGCCGGGTTCACCGGGTGTGGCGAGTCCATCACCTTGTTGCCGGCGAGGTCGACTTTCACCAGCGACGAGGCGGTGATTTCCTCGAAGAACATCCCGTACGGGTTGATCAGGAAATGGTGCTCCGGCCCGGGCACGCGCACCGAGAGGTGGGTGAAGATCAGGTCGTCCCAGCCGTAGAGCGCCACCAGCCGGTAGGCGGCAGCGAGATTGACGCGGGCTTCCCATTCCTGCGCGGATACCGTGGCGCGTACGTTGCTGGTCATTGGCGTGCTCCGGTGCGTGGTAGATGTGATTTCAGTAGCCCGGCATCGCTGGTGCGGTGCTGGTAACGCACTGAACGATGCCTGCCCCAAAGATAAACGCTGCCGCTGAAAAACGAAGGCCCGCTTGCGCGGGCCTTCGGTGCAGCGGGTGGCGTCAGCCGGCGGCGACTGCCGGTTGCTGTGGCAGCGACGCCTTGCCGGCGCTGGCCTGCGCCTTGCGCGGGCGACTGAACTCCATCACGCCGTCGTCCACCTTGCCGCGACGCAGCAGGTTCATGTCCAGCGCGTAGTTCTGGAACAGCTTCCACGGCGCGCGGTCGCCCTGCTTCGGCAGGCGATCCATGGCGCGCTGGAAGTAGCCCGAGGTCATGTCCATGAACGGCGCCGGCCGGATCGACGGGTCGCGCTGGCGCGGCACGCAGATCTTCGTGCCGGTCTTGTCCATGTGCTTGA
>JBKHWA010000100.1:0-3363 GCA_046566765.1 Gammaproteobacteria bacterium | reverse complement strand
GCACGCCTACCGAGACGAGGATGGCGATGACCGCGATGGTCATCAGCAACTCGATCAGCGTGAAACCCCGGTCAGTCCGGCGACCATTCATCGACAAAAACCCCTTGTTCATCGAGCCTCGGAAATTCACCTAAGCCGCTGATGTGACTGTATTTCCATGCACCTTGCCGAACAAAGGAAGCATGACGGGCGGGCCATAGGGTCGATCAACGGGACCGGCCCGGGACCAATTGCGACCTGCCGCACAGTACCGCCGGCGACCAGTTCCCAGGTGACCAACCGGGGCAACTCCCGACCGGATACGGCAACTGCTGCCCGGTTGTTACCCAGCGGGCAACTCTAGCGACCGGCCGCGCAGATGCACGGCAGTACCGCCCGAGCGGCGTCCCCGGCGGATGAACGCGAATGAATCCCGGAGCGAACGTCCGGGAAAGGATCAGCCGCGCAGTTCGCGCGGCATGGAGAAGGTGATGTTCTCCGGCCGGCCGTCCATGTTGCGGACTTCATCGGCACCCAGCGCCCGCAGGCGGTCGACCACCCCGGACACCAGCACCTCCGGCGCCGAGGCCCCGGCGGTGACGCCGACCGTCTTCGCGCCGGCCAGCCACTCCGGGTGGATGTCGTCGGCGCCGTCGATCAGCCAAGCCCTGGCGCCGCAGCGCTCGGCCAGTTCGCGCAGGCGATTGGAGTTGGAACTGTTGACCGAGCCGACCACCAGCACCACCTGCGATTCCAGCGCCAGCTGGCGTACTGCGTCCTGCCGGTTCTGGGTGGCATAGCAGATGTCATCCTTGCGCGGCCCCTGGATGGCCGGGAACTTCGCGCGCAGCGCGTCGATCACCTTCGCGGTGTCGTCGACCGACAGCGTGGTCTGCGAGACATAGCTGAGCGCCTGCGGATTGCGCACCTGCAGCGCGGCGACGTCGGCCTCGTCCTCCACCAGGTAGATATCGCCGCCGAAACTGCGGTCGTACTGGCCCATGGTGCCCTCGACCTCCGGGTGGCCGTCGTGGCCGATCAGGATCGTCTCGCGACCGGCGCGCGCATAGCGCATCACCTCGATGTGCACCTTGGTCACCAGCGGGCAGGTGGCGTCGAACACCTTCAGGCCACGCTGCTTCGCCGCGTCCTGCACCGCGCGCGACACGCCGTGCGCGCTGAAGATGACCAGTGCGTCGTCCGGAACTTCATCGAGCTCCTCGACGAATACCGCGCCGCGCGAACGCAGGTCGTCCACCACGAACTTGTTGTGCACCACCTCGTGCCGCACGTAAACCGGAGCACCGAAAACCTCGAGTGCACGATTGACGATGTCGATCGCGCGATCGACGCCGGCGCAGAAACCGCGCGGATTCGCCAGCAGCACGTTCATGCAGCACCTCCGGGTTCGCGGCTGCCGCCGGCGGCAGACCGCGGCGCGAGACCACGCATCGCCACCGCCTGCTCGGCCACGATCGACTCGACGGCAAGGATTTCCACTTCGAAACCGAGGTCGCGGCCAGCCAGCGGATGATTGAAATCGACCGATACCCAGTCGCCCTCCAGCCCGATGACGACGCCGGGCAGTTCGCCCTGCTTGTCGGCAAACGACACCACCAGCCCGCGCTCGAGCCGGACATCAGGCGCGAACTGGCTGCGCAGCATCTTCTGCACGTTGGCGTCGTTGTACTCGCCAAAACCCTCCTTCGCCTCGATCACCACCGCGCGGCGGTCGCCGGCCTTGAGCCCGAGCAACGATTGCTCGAACGCCGGCAGCAGGTTGCCGTCGCCGAACACGAAGGTCGCGGGCGCGGCATCCCGGGTCGAATCGATGACCTCGCCACCGGCCAGCCGCAAGGTGAAGTGCAGCGTCACCCGGGTATCGGGACCGACCAGCGCGCTCATGCCGGCTTGTCCGCCTGCGGATTTCGAAGCATGTCGACGATCAGCATGCCGGCACCGACGGTGATCGCGCTGTCGGCGATATTGAACGCCGGGAAGTGGTAATCGCCCCACCAGAAATCGAGGAAGTCGACCACGTAACCGAGCGTCATGCGATCCCACAGGTTGCCCAGCGCGCCACCGATGACCAGCGCAAGGCCGATCGCCAGCCAGCGCTCGTTGCGCTTCAGCCGCGAGACCCAGACCGCCATGATCGCGCTGATGCCGATCGCCACCGTCGCGAAGAACCAGCGCTGCCAGCCGCCGGCGTCGGCCAGGAAACTGAACGCCGCGCCGGAGTTGTGCGCCAGCATCAGGTTGAAATGCTCGAATACCGGCAGCGGCCGGTACAACTCGAGATTCGCCACCGCCAACGCCTTGGTCCACTGGTCGACGGCGATGACGATGACACTGAGCCCCAGCCAGGCCAGCGTGCGCCGGATCCCGTTGACGGCAACGTCAGACATGCTTGCGCACCTCGCCCCTGCCTTCGACGTTCTGCACGCAACGACCGCAGAGTTCCGGGTGCGCCGCATGGCTGCCGACATCCGGCCGCAGGTGCCAGCAGCGCACGCACTTGCCGTGCGCGGATTTCTGTACCCGCACGCGCAGGCCATCGACGTCGGTGGCACTGCCGCTGGCCTCGTGCAACTCGTGCAGGCGAACGTCCGAGGTGATGAAGGCGAAGCGCAACTCGCTATCGAGTTTCGCCAGCACCGGCTTCACTGCCGGCGCGCACCAGAGATCGACTTCCGCTTCCAGGCTGCTGCCGATCAATCCCTCGTTGCGGGCGATCTCGATCTGCTTGTTGATCGCGTTCTTCGCCGCCATCACCAGGTCCCAGTCGGCGGTGGACAGCGTGCCGCCGGCCACTGCCGGCAACGCGTACCACTCGGCGGTGAATACCGTGGCATCCTTGCGGCCCGGCAACGCCTGCCAGATCTCGTCGGCGGTGAACGACAGCACCGGCGCGATCCAGCGCACCAGCGCCTCGGCGATATGGAACTGCGCGGTTTGCGCCGAGCGGCGCGCCGCGGCGTCGCGCTTCGTCGTGTACTGGCGATCCTTGATGATGTCGAGGTAGAGGCCACCAAGGTCCACCGCGCAGAAGTTGTGCACCTTCTGGTAGACGAGGTGGAAGTTGTAGTCGTCGTAGGCCGCGACGATCTCGTTCTGCAGTTGCGCCGTGCGCTCGAGGATCCAGCGGTCGAGCTCGACAAGCTGCGATACCGGGACTGCATCTTTCGCCGGATCGAAATCGCCGAGGTTGGCCAGCAGGTAACGGGCGGTGTTACGGATGCGGCGGTAGGAATCGGCGACCCGCTTGAGGATCTCGTCGGAGACGGTCATCTCGCCGCGGTAATCGGTAGCGGCAACCCACAGGCGTATGATGTCGGCGCCCAGCGTCTTCATCACGTCCTGCGGCGACACCACGTTGCCGAG
>JBKHWA010000099.1:0-14177 GCA_046566765.1 Gammaproteobacteria bacterium | reverse complement strand
GCTCCGCAGGGGCATGATATGCCCCGCCCAGAAGGAGCAAGACATGAGCAGAAGACCCCGCCGGAACCACTCGCCGGCCTTCAAGGCCAAAGTGGCCCTGGCCGCCCTCCGGGGCGAGAAGACGATGGCCGAGCTAGCCAAGCAGTTTGATATCCACCCGAACCAGATTGCCGACTGGAAGGACCAGTTGCTTTCCAATGCGGCCAGCGTGTTCGGGCAGGAGGGCCGGCCGGCCGAGCCACCGGTAGACCTGAAGGCGCTCCACGCCAAGATTGGAGAGCTGACGCTGGAGAACGATTTTTTAGAAGGCGCGCTCACCAAGGCGGGACTGCTGAGCGCAAAACGATGATCGACCGCAGCCACCCACTGCCCCTCGTGAAGCAGGCTCAAGTGCTGGGCATCAGCCGCAGCAGCGTGTACTACCTGCCGCAGCCGGTGAGCCCGGAGGATCTGGCGCTGATGCGCCGTATCGATGAGCTGCACACCGAGTACCCGTTTGCGGGAGCGCGGATGTTGCGGCGCTTCCTGAAGCTGGAAGGCGTCGCCGTGGGCCGCAAACACGTCTCGACGCTGATGCGGCGAATGGACATCCAGGCGCTGTACTGCAAGCCGAACACCAGTCGCCGCAACGGCAAGCACGGGATATTCCCGTACCTGCTGCGTGGCCTGGCGATCACGCGGCCGAACCAGGTGTGGGCGATGGACATCACCTACATCCCGATGGCGCGCGGCTTCGTGTATCTGGCGGCCGTGCTGGACTGGTACAGCCGCCGGGTGCTGGCATGGCGCGTCTCGATCTCGCTGGAAACCAGATTCTGCATCGACGCCGTCGAGGAGGCGATGGCGAAGTACGGTGCGCCGGAGATCTTCAACACCGACCAGGGCAGTCAGTTCACGTCGCACGACTTCGTCGGCATGCTCACCGAAAACAGGATCCGCATCAGCATGGACGGCAAGGGTTGCTGGCGAGACAACGTGTTCGTCGAGCGCTTGTGGCGCAGCGTGAAATACGAAGAGGTTTACCTGAAGGCCTACGACTCGGTCTCGCACGCCAAGGCCTCGCTGGCCCGGTACTTCGAGTTCTACAACCAGCGCCGACCGCACAGCAGTCTTGATGATGCAACGCCGGATCAGGTCTACTTCAAACCGCAGCCTCTACCCAAGGTGGCTTAACCAGGCAGGGCAATCCACTTAGCAAACCGGGTTGGGCTGTTCAAACGAGTGGGGCCACTTCTAGCAGGCCGACCGTGCCAATCGCGCGAAGAGCGAGTTCCTCGCCGGCGCCAGCCACGAGATCCGCACGCCGCTCACCGCCATCCTCGGCTATGCCGAATTGCTGCACGATCGCCGGCTCGGCGACGACGAATATTTTCGTTACCTCACTACCATTCGCGACAACGGCGAGGAGTTGCTGGGCATCCTCAACGACGTGCTCGACCTGTCCAAGGTCGAGGCGGGCCGGCTGGACCTGTCCTGGGAAAAGACCGATATCCGCGTGGTGCTGCTCGGCGTCGCCACGTTGCTGGAGGTGAAGGCGGCCGAGCGCGGGCTTTCGCTGGCGGTCGAGGGTGCCGACGAGTTGCCGGCGCGCGCATTCGTGGACCCGGCACGCTTCCGCCAGATCCTGGTCAACCTGGTCGGCAATGCCATCCGCTATACCGATCGCGGCGGCGTCACCGTCCGTTGCCGCGTCGAGCAGGCGGCGCCGGCCAACGCCCGGCTGTTCGTCGAGGTGCACGACACCGGCATCGGGCTCGACGCCACCCAGATGGCGCGCCTGTTCCGCCCCTTTACCCAGCTCAGTTACGGCAACGCGCGACGCAGCGGCGGTACCGGGCTCGGGCTGGCGCTGTCGCAGGAGTTCGCGCGCGCGATGGGTGGTTGCATCCATGTCCGCAGCAAGCCGGGCGAGGGCAGCGTGTTCACCCTTGAATTGCCGCTGGGCGACCTCACCGGCGTGCCCGCCGCCGGCAGCGTGCCGGTGGCGCCGCCGGCGCCGGTGGAGACGCCGGCCGACGAGGCGGTTTTCCCCGGTGCCCGGGTGTTGCTGGTGGAGGACAACGAGGTCAATTGCCTGCTGGTGGAAAAGTTGCTGGAGAAGCTGGCGGTGGTGGTGCACACCGAGACCGACGGCATGGCGGCACTGAACCACCTGCTGCGTTCGGGCGAGCGCTACGACCTCGTGCTGCTCGACATGCGGTTGCCGTCACTGGACGGCTACACCATCGCCCGCCGGCTGCGCGCGGCCGAGTACCGCGGCATCGTCGTCGCGCTGACCGCCAGCACGATGGCCGGCGAGCGCGAGCGTGCACTGGGCGCCGGCTGCGACGATTTCATCGCCAAGCCGCTGCAGGCGAGCGCGTTCCTGCGCACCTGCCGGGACTGGTTGCGCCGCCGCGCCAGCCACTGAATCCACCACGTGGCGAGCGGGCACGAGCAGCCGGCCAACCCGGCAGGAGCAAGCATGGAGTGCCGGTCCAGGTTCACAGCGTTGTCGTTGCCGGTGAAGTCATTGACGATGGATGCGCCATCGATGAAATCGTTGTCGGCACTGTTGCTGCTGGTGTCGTCGCTGCTGGCGCCGGCGCCGGCGGCCGCTGCCGCCGTTGCGAAGCAGGAGCAGGTGGTGCGCTTCGCCACTGCCGAGTGGCCGCCCTACCTGGGCGAACAGCTGCCGGAGCAGGGCGCGCTGGCGGTGTTGCTCAGCCAGGCCTTCGCCGGCGAGGGCTATCGCGTCGAACTGCAGTTCTTCCCGTGGGCGCGTACCCTGTTGCTGGTGCGCGATCCGGCGAGCGGCTTCGACGGCTACGTGGTGGATTATTTCAGCGAGCAGGTCGCGCGCGATTACCTGCTGTCGCAGCCGGTGGCCACCAGCCCGCTGGTGCTCGCCGAGCGCGCCGGCAACCCGCTCGGCTGGCAGACGGAATCGGACCTGGCGCGCTACCGGCTGGGGCTGGTGACCGGCTACATCAACACCGCGGAAATCGATCGCCGGGTGGCTAACGGCGAGATCCGTGTCGAATTCGTCAGCGACGACCTCGGCAACCTGCGCATCCTCGCCGCCGGCCGCATCGACGCGGCGGTGATCGACAGCCGCGTGCTGGCCTGGCTGGGCCGGGAAGACCGGCAGTTGCGCGAAGGTGGCGAGATCCTGCGCGTTGCCGGTGGCCGCGTACTGGAGGAAAAGGCGCTCTACGCCTGCTTCCGGCGCGGTGATCGCGGCGAGCAGTTGCGTGCCGCACTCAATCGCGGATTGAAGAAGGTCGACGCGCGCAAGGTGATTGAACAGTACCTGCAGCGGCAGTTGCGCGGCTCTTCGCGCTGAGGCATCGGCCAGCGGTCGCGTGACCGGTGCGTCGCGAAAATTCCCGTGAGGGCGGCGCCGTGGCCCTTGTCGGCGCCGGGGCCCTTGGGCAGGCTGCGCGGCGATTCCGGGGCAGGTCGCGGGCGGCTGCCCGCCGCCCCGGCCACGACTGTCGACACGGCACGGGGAGACACGGCATGAGCATCCGCCAACTGGGCCATCTCGCCGGCGATCCGGCGCCTCCGCTGTCGTTGCCGGGCGAGCCGCTGCGGTTGCCGGTGCCAGCCTGGCGCGCGGCGTTGTATGACGAGTTGCACGCGAGACCGTTCCCGGTGCTGTCGTCGCCGGTGCGCGTTTCCCATCTCGCGATGCTGCCCGGTGACGGCGAGCCGGCGGGCGCGGCCGACGCGGCACACCTGGCCCGCCTGTGCGCGCGCTTCGGCATGCCGGCGCCTGCTGCCGGCGAATCGTGCTTCTACCGCGACTTCGGCGCGTTCGAGTTGCGCTGGGAGCGGCACACCGAGTTCTGTACCTGGACCGTGCTGCAGAAGGGCGGCGACCCGGCGCCGCTGGTGAACACGCCGCTGGCGGCGCTGCCGCCGGACTGGCTCGCCGCGTTGCCGGGCCGCATCGTGGCCGCGGTGCACCTGGCGGTCGAGCCGCGGCGCGAACCGGCGCCGAGCCGCGATGAACTGCGCGTGCATTTCGAGGGTCACCGCCTGATCGGCTGCCAGGTGTACGACGGTCGCGCCGAGGTGTGGACGGCGTTCCGGCTGCACGCCGACGGTGCCGGTCGTTTCCTGGTGTTCCATGACGATCTCAATGCCTGTGAAACCGGCCGGCTGGTGCAGCAATTGCTGGAAGTCGAGACCTACCGGCTGATGGCGCTGGTGACGCTGCCGCTGGTGCGCGAGTCGCAGGCGGAGCTGTCGGCGATGGATCTCGACCTGGCCAGCGTGGTGGCGCGGCTGCATGCCGGCGACAACGAGGGCGAGCGCGTGCTGCTCGATCGACTGTCAGGGCACGCCGCGCGGCTGGAGCAGTTGCGCGCCCGCCTGAATTACCGGCTGGCGGCAACGCGGGCCTACTACGCGCTGGTGATGAAGCGGCTGGAGCAGTTGCGCATCGGCGAATTGCGCGGGCTGCAAACGCTGTCGTACTTCCTCGAGCGCCGGCTGACGCCGGCGGTGCGCACCTGCGAGGCAGCGGGCGCGCGGCTGGATGACCTGTCGCTGCGCATCGAGCGCGCCGCCGAGCTGATCCGCACGCGGGTGGAACTGACGATCGAGGAGCAGAACCAGCAACTGCTGACCTCGATGGACCGGCGCAGCCACCTGCAGTTCCGTCTGCAGCAGGCGGTGGAAGGGTTGTCGGTGGTTGCGATCAGCTACTACGTGGTGCAACTGGTGCACACCGTCGCCGAGGCGCTGCCGCGTTTCGGCATCGCCGTCGATGCGACGCTGGTGGCGGCGATGTCGGTGCCGGTGGTGGTCGGCGCCGCGGTCGGGCTGCTGCTGTGGTTGCGGCGGAGCCTGCCGCGCGAGTGAGCGGCAGGCGGGTGGCTCAGGCCAGTACCGGGGTGCCGTAGGACAATTCGCCGAAACTGAACGTCGGCCGCAGGCCCGGGAAGAACGCGTTGTGCGTCAGCTCCGAGCTCGGCACGAAATTGCAGAATTCCGGGTTGTTCTTCGCCGGGCCGGCGATGGTTTTTTCCATCACCATCGAGATGTACTGGTCGTTGGAGCCTTCCAGCGTGTTGCCGTTCATGATGACTTCCAGGCCGTATCGCTTCGCGTGGTCGCGCACGCCGGGGATCTCCGAGGCGAGCGGGCAATAGCTGTCGGCGGCGACGCCGTTCTCGCTGGTGACCAGCAGTCCGTCCGGCGTCCGCGCCACCAGTGAATGATTGCCCTCGGTGTGGCCCGGCGTGTGCACCAGCGCGACGCCGGCGCCCAGTTGCACCGACGAGTCGAGCAGGATCACTTTCTGCGCGTCGACATCGGCAACGCCTTCCGGGCAGTACCACATTGCCTGCGTCGGCAGCAGGCCCTTCGCCGCCTCCCATTCGCGGCGCATCACCAGCAGCTTCGCGTTCGGGAAGTAGCCCTTGCGGCCGTGCGTGCCCAGCCACTTGCGTACGTCCTGGGTGTGCAGGTGGTCGTAGGACACGTAATCGACCTGTGCCGGCGAGATCCCGGTCATCGCCAGTGCTTCCTCCACCGTGCGACGGAACGGCACCAGCACCTTTTCCAGCAGCGGCCGCATGCGGTTGTTCGCGAGTTCGCGGAAGAACGGCGTCTCGGCATTGGCGGTGGTGTCGGACGGGCTGAACAGCAGCGTCTTCACGCCGACCTTGGTCTCGTACTGCACCACGAACAGCCGGTTGAGGATGTTCATGTATGGCGTCAGCACGGTGGTGGCGTCGCGCAGGCCGTAGCGCACCGGGTAGGGCACGGTCACCAGGTTGATGCTGCGGTAGTACAGCACGTTGCTGTTGCCGAGCATCCGCTCGCGGAAGGCCTCGGCGCGGCGTCGTACTTCCGCCAGCCGGTCGGCCGGGCGCAGCGCGTCGCGGGCGCCGTCGAAGTCGGTGATCGCGGAAAATTCGCTGCCGGGGCGGTATTGGCTGTTCATTCGGGGCTCCGCAATTCGTAAACGTCGTTGGTGGTCGCCGCGCGCAGGCCGGCGGCGCGGATGGCAGCGGCATCGTCCGCCGAGCCGTAGTGGTAGGCAACGATGCGGGCGCGCAGCGCCGCATCATATTCGCGCAGCACGTCGTCCAGCCCGGTGTGCGACGGGTTGCCGGTGCGGCCGCAGTCGTGGAACAGCAACTCGCCGCGGGTGGCGACCGTGCCCATCAGTTCCGGCAGCGGACGGGTATCGCCGCTGTAGAAGAACGAGCCGGGCAGGTGCAGGCCGAACGCCGAGTCCGGGCGGTGGTGCCGAACCGGGTAGGCCTGGAAGCCGTGGCCCTGCAGCCAGAAATGGCCGGACACCGGTACCAGCCGCAGCACGTCCCAGAAATTCACGCCGCCCTCGGCGAGGTTGTCCGGGTAGTCGGCGATGCGCTGGTGCAGGTGCGCGACCAGCGGCGCCGGCACGAACAGGCGGATGTCGTGGCGACGGCCCTCCGGCGCGAAGCAGGCGCGGTAGAACAGCTGCTCCAGGCCGCCGACGTGGTCGAGATGGGTATGGGTGACGAAAATCGCCGTCGGCAATGCGCGGTAGCGCTCGACGTAGCTGTTGAGCGTGTCCGGCCCGCAATCGATCAGCAGCAAGGGCTCGCCGTCCCGCTCGATGACCAGCGCGGCGCTGCCGAGGTCGCGGTTGCCGGCGTTGCCGACCCCGAGGAAACGTGCGTTCAGCCTGTTCACGATTGCCGTGTGCGCCCGCAGAATGGAGCGCGCGAGCATAACGCCGCACGGGAGGTTGCTGCCATGTCCGGATTTTCCGCGAAGACCCGCTTGCCGACCGCCGGCGAGGCGCTGCCGGGACGCAGCACGGAAATGCCGGTGCCGCCGGCGCATTTCGTCAACGGCCACCCGCTGCGCGGGCCGTGGCCTGCCGGCCTGCGGCAGGCGATGTTCGGGCTCGGCTGTTTCTGGGGCGCCGAGCGCAAGTTCTGGCAACTGCCGGGCGTGTATTCGACGGCGGCCGGTTATGCCGCGGGCCTGACGCCGAACCCGACCTACGAGGAGGTCTGCAGCGGACGTACCGGCCACAACGAGGTGGTGCTGGTGATCTACGACCCGGCGCTGCAGCCGTACGAGTCGCTGCTGAAAACGTTCTGGGAAGCGCACGATCCGACCCAGGGCATGCGCCAGGGCAACGATATCGGCACCCAGTACCGCTCCGGCATCTATTGTTTCGACGCCGCGCAGCGCACGGCGGCAGAAGCGTCGCGCGACCGGTACGCGCAGGCGTTGCAGGCGGCGGGCTTCCCGGCGCCCACCACCGAGATCCTGCCGGCGCCGCCGTTCTATTACGCCGAGCCATACCACCAGCAATACCTGGCGAAGAATCCCGGCGGTTACTGCGGGCTGGGCGGCACCGGCGTGCGTTGCCCGGGCTAGCGCCCGGACATGCCGGCGGGTGTTACAGGCTCTCGATCGCCCGCTTCAGCTTCGCGCTCACCGCGGACGCGAATTCCTCGAGATCGGCGTTGCCGGTCGCACGCATCGCCGCCATCGGGTCGATCGCCGAGACCTCGACGCGGTCGCCGTAGTCCTGGACCACGACGTTGCAGGGCATCATCACGCCGATGTCGGCCTCCACCTGCAGCGCACGGTGCGCGAACTGCGGGTTGCAGGCGCCGAGGATCTTGTACGGACGGAACTCGACGCCCAGCTTCTTGCGCAGGGTATCGGTGACGTTGATCTCGCTGATGATGCCGAAGCCCTCTTTTTCCAGCGCGCGGGTGACGGCGACCAGGGCGTCTTCGTAGCTGACGTCGAGGCGGCGGTTGAATCGGTAGTCCATGACAGTCTCCCTGGGTGGCGTGAAGTGCGTGGCGCTCAGAGCATGAAGCCGGAGGTTGCCGGTTCATCGGCGGGTGCGAACTCGTCGAAGTCGACGTCGGCGAGGCGGTCGCGTGCCATCGCCGCGACCAGCGCGCCGGCCACCGTCGGTGCCAGGTGGTCGACCAGTTCGACCTGCTCGTCGCTGAAGCGGTGCAGGGCGCCGAGCTCGATCACGGCGAGCGTGCGGTCATCGCTGTGCACAGGCTCGATCAACAACTCTGCCGGCCGCGTCGAGCCGGTGGCAGTACGGATCGCGCAATAGTCTTCCGGCAGGTGGAACAGCCGCATGCGGCGACGGTTCTCCGCAGCCTGGCCGATCAGCGTCTCGCCGCGGCCGAGGTCCTCCGGCAGCCGCGTCTCGCCGTCGAGGCCCCGCGCGGCGGCACGTCGCAGCCGCGAGCCGCTGGTGAGGAAGATGGCGCCGACCTGCGCGCCGGTGTGCTCGACCAGGAAGGCGAGGATGCGGCCGGCGATCTCGGTGGGCGTCGGGTTGCCGCTGATGAGCTGCAGGTATTCGCTGAGCCGCTGTTGCCGGCGGCTGGCGGCATCGGCGGAAGCGCGCAGCGCGGCCAGTTCCTGCATCTCGCGGTCGCGTTGCTGCGCGGTGAGCCAGGCGGCGCGCTCGCGGTGCTCCAGCACGTAGCCGATCACCGCCCCGAGCATGAGGGTGTTGCCGTAGAACTGCAGCGTTTTCATCCAGTCGACCGGCAACTGCCCGGCGCGTGCGGCCACCAGCGCCAGTACAGCCGGCAGCAGCGCGCACAGCAGCGCGGTCGGCAACGGCAACCGCGACAGGGTGAACAGGATGACCAGCAGGTAGATCGATTGCAGGATCACGTACAGCGAGAACGGGTCGTCGCCGAGCAGGAACACCGTGCGCAGGGTGGCGAATTGCGCCACCATCAGCGCGAAGCCCACGTGCAGGTGCACGTCGTGCTCCAGCCAGCGGGTGAACATCGCCATCCACAACCAGGCGATGGCGAGGCCGACCGGCAGCATCGCGTTGCTGATCCAGGTGCCGGCGGCGTCGCCGAAACCGAATGCCAGCACGCCGGCGGCCACCAGCCAGAACGGCGTCACCCACGGCATGATCCGCCGGATCATCTCCGCCGAACGCTGGGCGTTGAAGGCGCGGTAGCCGCTTTCCAGCGGCTCCGGGAATGACAACCGGCGGAAGCCGCCGGCGAGCACGTCGGCAATGGCCGTGCTGGTGTTGTCGCGCTCGTTGCGCGGGGTCGGTGTGCTCATGGGCAGCGCTCGCCCCACAGGTCGTGTTCATCGTTGTCGACGATCTTCACGTCGACGAAATCGCCCGGCTTGAGGCCGGCAGCATCGTCGAGGTAGACGTGGCCGTCGATTTCCGGCGCATCGGCGGCGGAGCGGCAGATCGCACCGTCCTCGTCGACCTCGTCGACCAGCACCGTCAGCGTATGGCCGAGCTTGCGCTCCAGCTTGCGCTCGCTGATCCGCGCCTGCGTTTCCATGAACGCCTGCAGGCGCTCTTCCTGGATGTCCTTGTCGACGTGGTCCGGCAGGTCGTTGGCCTTTGCGCCCTCGACCGGCGAGTAGATGAAAGCGCCGGCGCGGTCGATTTCCGCTTCCTCGAGGAAGTCGAGCAGCTCGGCGAATTCGGCTTCCGTTTCGCCGGGGAAGCCGACGATGAAGGTGGAGCGGATGGTCAGCCCCGGCACCTCTTTCCGCCAGGCCTTGATGCGCTCGATGGTTTTCTCGGCACTGCCCGGGCGTTTCATCAGTTGCAGGATGCGCGGGCTGGCGTGCTGGAACGGGATGTCGAGGTAGGGCAGGATTTTTCCGCGTGCCATCAGCGGCATGATGTCGTCGACGTGCGGGTACGGGTACACGTAGTGCAGCCGCACCCACACGCCCATGTCGCCCAGCGCGTCGCACAGGTCGTACATCTTCGACTTCACCGGCCGGCCGTTCCAGAAATCGGTCCTGTACTTCAGGTCGACGCCGTAGGCCGAGGTGTCCTGCGAGATCACCAGCAGTTCCTTCACGCCGGCCTTCACCAGCCGCTCGGCCTCGTCGAGCACGCTGCCGGCCGGGCGCGAGACGAGATCGCCGCGCATCGACGGGATGATGCAGAAGGTGCAGCGGTGGTTGCAGCCCTCGGAGATCTTCAGGTAGGCGTAGTGGCGCGGCGTCAGCTTGATGCCTTGCGGCGGCACCAGGTCGATGAACGGGTCGTGGTTCTTTTTCGGCGGCACGTACTTGTGCACGGCGCCGACCACTTCCTCGTACTGCTGCGGGCCGCTGACCGCCAGCACGCCGGGATGCACCTTCGTGATCTGCTCGGCGTCCTTGCCCATGCAGCCGGTGACGATGACCTTGCCGTTTTCCTTCAGCGCCTCGCCGATCGCGTCCAGCGATTCCTGTTTCGCCGCGTCGATGAAGCCGCAGGTGTTCACCACCACCACGTCGGCGTCCTCGTAGCTGGCGGAGACCTGGTAACCCTCGAGCCGCAACTGGGTGAGGATGCGCTCGGAATCGACCAGCGCCTTGGGGCAGCCGAGGCTGACGAAACCGACTTTCGGGGTTTGCTGGGACATGGGGCCGGAGCGGGGATTGGGATGGCCGGTGATTCTAAGGCGAATGGCCGAGCACCGGTGTGACGGCGCACCCGTTTGCCACCCCACTTGCGCCGCCGGAGGGGGGCCACCACAATGCGCACCCCGCGTGGCCGGCCCGGTCGCGCCCGCGGAGTCCTCGTTATGGTGGCCCTGTCGGTCCCCCCGCAACGACCTGCTGTGAACCCCGCCAGGGCCGGAAGGCAGCAACGGTAGCAGTAAGGCGTGTGCCGGGGTGTGGCTGGCAGGGTTCACCACCCGGTCCTCCGGCCTGCCTTGTCCTCCTCCTGATCCTGCCGCTCCGGTAGCATTGGCCCCCTGAAATTCAAGGCCGATTACCGCCCATGAGCTACCAGGTCCTCGCCCGCAAGTACCGTCCGCGCCGCTTCGAGGAGCTGGTGGGGCAGGAACACGTCCAGAAGGCGCTGAAGAACGCGCTGGACCATGACCGCCTGCACCACGCCTACCTGTTCACCGGCACCCGCGGCGTCGGCAAGACCACCATCGCCCGCATCCTGTCGCGCTGCCTGAACTGCGAGCGCGGCGTCGGCTCGAACCCCTGCGGCGAGTGCGCCACCTGCCGGGAAATCGACGAGGGCCGTTTCGTCGACCTGATCGAGGTCGACGCCGCCTCGCGCACCAAGGTCGAGGACACCCGCGAGCTGCTGGACAACGTGCAGTACGCGCCCACCCGCGGCCGCTACAAGGTGTACCTGATCGACGAGGTGCACATGCTGTCGGCGCACTCGTTCAACGCACTGCTGAAGACGCTGGAGGAACCGCCGCCGCACGTGAAGTTCCTGCTGGCGACAACCGACCCGCAGAAGTTGCCGGTCACCATTCTTTCGCGCTGCCTGCAGTTCAACCTGAAGGCGATGACCGCCGAGCGCATCGTCAGCCACCTGAAGTCGGTGCTGGCGAACGAGTCGATCCCGTTCGAGGAGCCGGCGTTGTGGGAGCTGGCGCGGGCGGCCCAGGGCTCGATGCGCGATGCGCTGTCGCTCACCGACCAGGCGATCGCCCACGGCAACGGCGCGCTCACCGGCGCCGAGGTGCGGGCGATGCTCGGCACCGTCGACCGCCAGTACGTCTGGCAACTTGGCCAGGCGCTGGCTTCCGCTGATGCGAAGGCGGTGCTGGCGGCGGTGGAGGCGGTGGCGGAAAACGCGCCGGACTGGTCGGACCTGCTGGCCGGGCTGATCTCGCTGCTGCACCGCGTCGGCGTGGCGCAGGTGGTGCCGGATGCGATCGATGACAGCCGTGGCGACCGCGAGGTGGTCACCGCGCTGGCGGAGCGGATTTCCGCCGCCGACGTGCAACTGTATTACCAGGCGGCCCTGATCGGGCGCCGCGACTTGCCGCTGGCGCCCGATGCGCGCGCCGGCCTCGAGATGACGCTGCTGCGCATGCTGGCGTTCCGCCCGGCGGGCACGCCGCCGGCTGCCGCCGGCGGCGGCGCGGCAAGCGGGGAACCTGGCGCAAAAAAGCCTGAGCCGGCGACGCGCGCGTCGTCGCCGGTGACTTCCGCCGCGCGTGCCGAGCCGGTGCGCGCCGCGGGCCCGGTGGCCGCGCTGCCGGCTACCGCCATCGCGCCGAAGCCGCTGGCGGACGTGGTGACGCTGGCGCCGCGGGCGCAGCCCGCGGTTGTCCAGCCGGTGCCGTCGCCGGTAGCCGCGCCGCAGCCGGCTGCGATCAGTGAACCGCAGCCATCGGCGTTGCCGGCGAATGTGCCCGGCGGCAATCTCGCGGTGTTGTCGCGGGAGTGGGATGCACTGGTAGCGCAATTGTCAGACCTGCCGCGCGAGGCGCTGGCGTTGGCCCGCAACTGCGCGCTGGAGGCCCGGGAAAACGGCCGCTGGGAACTGGTGGTGGCGCCCGGCAGCGACATCCTGCTGCGGGACAACGTCGTCGCTGCATTGACCGCCGCCGTCGCGGCGCAGGCCGGTGCCGCGGTGAAACTGGAATTCGTGAACCGCCCGCTGCTGGGCGAGACGCCGCGGCAGGCTGCCGACCGCCGCGTGCGCGAGAAGCTCGCTGCCGCCGAGCAGGCGATACGCGCCGACGAGAACGTGCGCCACATGATGCAGTTGTTCGAGGCCCGGCTGGTGCCGGGCTCCATCAAACCGACCGAGTGAGAGCCGACGCGTGAACATCAACCAGTTGATGAAACAGGCCCAGATGCTGCAGGACAAGGTGCAGAAGGCCAACGAGGAAATCCTGAAGCAGGAAGCGACCGGCGAATCCGGTGCCGGCCTGGTGAAGGTGGTGGTCACCGGCCGCTTCGAGGTGAAGCGGGTGAGCATCGACGACTCGCTGATGAAGGAAGACAAGGAAGTGCTGGAAGACCTGATCGCCGCGGCGATGAACGACGGCGTGCGCAAGATCGAGAAGATGAAGGAAGAGAAGATGGCCGGCGTTACCGGCGGCCTGCCGCTGCCGCCGGGCATGAAACTGTTCTGACGTGAAGCACTCCTGACGTGAAGCATTCGCCGCTGATCCAGGAACTGGTGCGGGCGCTGACGGCGTTGCCGGGTGTCGGCCCGAAGTCGGCGCAGCGGATGACGCTGCAACTGCTCGAGCGCGACCGCGACGGCGGCCGCCGGTTGGCGGCGGCCCTGGCGGCGGCGATGGACAACGTGCGCCATTGCAAGCGCTGCCGCAATTTCACCGAGGAAGAACTCTGCCAGGTGTGCCTGGACCGTTCGCGCGACGATGCGTTGCTGTGCGTGGTGGAAACGCCGGCGGACGTGATCGCGATCGAGCAGGCCGGCACCTTCCGCGGGCGCTATTTCGTGCTGATGGGGCGGTTGTCGCCGCTGGACGGGCTGGGCCCGGACGAGATCGGCATCCCGCAACTGCTGGCGCGGGTGGGCGAGGGCGTGACCGAGGTCATCGTCGCCACCAACCCGACGGTGGAGGGCGAGGCAACCGCGCACTACATCGCCGAGGCGATCGCGGCGACGCGACCCGGCGTCGCGGTATCGCGCATTGCCCACGGCGTGCCAATGGGCGGCGAACTCGAGTTCGTCGATTCCGGAACGCTGGCGCACGCGTTTGCGGGGCGGCGACTGGTCTGACGGGCTGGTTTTCGCAGTCTGCTCCGGCGGCCCCGGTCATGGGTGGCCGCACGGTCGCATCGCCGCGCCGCTGCGCGTCGCGGTTCCCTCGCGCAGGCATGCGCACGGCCGGGTCGCGCCGATTCGCCATCCTGGCTCAGCGTCGCTCTCGCGGCCGTCCCTGGCCGCTCGCCCCTGTGCACATGCCCACACTCGGCGATACGCCTGATGGTGCGGCCACCCATGACCGGGGCCGCCGGAGCGAATCGACAATGTGCCGCGCGTGGTGAAGAGCGGGAGCAAGATCAAGGGCGCAAGCAAGAGCAGGAACGAAAACAGGATCAACGGCCAAATCGGAGCGCGCTGTTCACGACCTTGCTCCGGCGCGGCCGGGGGTGGAGCGTCCGGATCCCGAGCGGTCAGCGAGGGAACGGAACCTCCACCCCCGAGCCAGCCGGCGGCACGCTGCCCGTCAGTTGCCGCCGCTTTTGCTCTTGTCCACCGCCTTCGACACGATCGATCGCCGCAGCGAAGACATCTGCATCACGGCGCCGACGCTGTCTCCCCGATCCGCAGCACTTTCTTCAGCCACTTCGTCAGGTCGTCGAGGTAGGTGTAGATCACCGGCACCACCACCAGCGTCAGCAGCGTCGAGGTGATGATGCCGCCGATGATCGCGTGCGCCATCGGCGCCCGCTGCTCGGCGCCG
>JBKHWA010000098.1:0-33818 GCA_046566765.1 Gammaproteobacteria bacterium | reverse complement strand
CGCACAGCTCGATGAACGCCAGCTCCTTCAGCTTGCTCTCGACTTCCACCGAGAACACCTTGTAGCCGCCGACGATCAGCATGTCCTTGTTGCGGTCGCAGATGGTGAGGTAGCCCTCGTCGTCCATGTACGCGACATCGCCGGTGTACAGGTACTTCTGGCCGTCGAATTCGCGCACGGTCTGCGCGCTGGCCTCCGGCAGGTTGAGGTAGCCCTTCATGATCTGCGGACCGCGCGCGATGATCTCGCCCGGCTCGCCGATCGGCATTTCCTTCGTGCCGGTCTCGGTATCGACGATGCGTACGTCGGTGCCGACCACCGGGATGCCGACGGTACCGGTCTTCGGCCGGCTCGGCGGGTTGGAGGTGAGCAGCGGCGACGATTCCGTCATGCCGTACACCTCGCACAGCTTCTTCTCGCCGATGATCGCTTCCAGCTTGCGGATCGCCTCGACCGGGAACGGCGCGGCGCCGGACAGCGCGACCCGCAATTTCGAGAAGTCGATCTTCCTGAATTCCGGCGACTCGGTGAGCATCATGTACAGCGTCGGCACGTTGGCCAGCACGGTCGGGCGGAATTTCTGCATTTCCTTGCAGAAGTGGTCGACGTTGCGCGGGTCCGGGATGACCAGGAAGCGCGACGCGGTCTGCACCGACATCAGCACCAGCGACAGGCCGGCCATGTGGAAGAAGGGGAAGGCGGCGCCGATGGTGTCGTTGCCGGTGTCATACGGTGCCCAGGCCTCGCCCTGGCGGGCGTTGCTGAACATGTTCTTCAGCGTCAGCTCGGCGCCCTTCGGCTTGCCGGTGGTGCCGCCGGTGTACTGGATGTAGATGGTGTCGTCGAAGGCGATCGGCGTGTAGACGCGGTCGGCGCTGGCGCCGTTGAACGCGGTCCAGAAATCGACCAGCGCGGTGTCCTTGATCGGGTCCAGCTGGACCTTCTGCACTTTCTTCAGCGTGTAGGCCAGCCACTTCTTCCAGCCCGGCAGGAAATCGATGGGGCCGGAAACGATCACGTGCTTCAGCGTCGGCGTGTCGCCGCCGACCGGCTGCACCGCCTTGTACAGTGCGTCCAGCGTCAGCAGCACCTTGATGTGCGCGTCGTTGACCTGGTGGGTGATTTCCGGCGGCGTCAGCAGCGGCGATACGCCGGAGACGATGACGCCGCACTTGGCGGCGGCGAGCAGGGCGACGGCGTACTGCGGGGTGTTCGGCAGGTGGATGCCGAGCACGTCGCCCTTCTTCATGCCCAGCGACTTGAGCACGTTGGCGAAGCGGTTGCCGTACTGGTCGAACTGCTTCCAGGTGATGGTGACGCCGAGGTATTCGAAGGCGGCGGCGTTCGGGCGATTCTTCGCATGTTCCTCGGCGAAGTCGGCGAGGCTGCGCTCGGGAATCTTCGGGGCCTCGGGCGACACGCCCAGTTCGCGGTAGACCTTGTGCCAGGGGCGCTCCGCGCCGGTCGCTTGTGCCGTCATGCCTGCCTCTGCCGGGCCACCGTGGCCCGTTGCTGGTTGTGGGAGTTCGGGATGGGAATCAGTGAACGGGCGATTCTAGGGGCGTGACCCCGGGGTCACAAGGGGCGGCGGGCGGCCACTAGCGGTACATCTGTCAGGTCTAACTTGCTGATCGCAAAAGGTAATTTTTCCTGACTGCGGGGCTGGCCGGCTGCCGGCGATGGTGATACAAAAGCCGCCGCTTGTCTCAATGACTCACCCGCGCCATCCGCCCGACCACGCCCCCGGACCCGCCTGGCATGACCCGAGCCGCCACCCCGATGCTGCACGCGCTGATCGATGGCGACGCCGCCGACGGCGGCGCGACCCGCAAGCGGATCCTCGATGCGGCGCTGGCGCTGTTCCTCGACTTCGGCACCCGTCGCACCACCATCGAGGACGTTGCCCGCCGTGCCGGTACCGGCCGTGCCACGGTCTACCGCGCGTTTGCCGACAAGGGCGCGCTGGTGCAGGCGGTGCTGCTGCGCGAATGTGCGCTGGCCATGCGCGACATCACGCTCCGGCTGGAGCAGATCGAGGACGCCGACCAGCGCTTCATCGAGGCGTTCGTGCTGACCGTGCATGGCGCCCGCAACAACCCGCTGGTGCAACGGCTGTTCGATATCGAGGCCGAGTGGTTGCTGCCGTACTTCACGGTGAACGGCGGGCCGGTGCTCGACCTGGCGCGCAGCTACACCGCCGAACGCTTCCGCGAAGCGCAGGCGCGGGGATATTTCACCGGCGTCGATGCCGACGACGCGGCGGAACTCTGCATGCGCTTGTTCCACTCGCTGGTGCTCACGCCGGGCGACCGGGTGTCGGCGCGCGACGAGCAGAGCCTGCGCCGTTACGCCGGCGAATTCCTGTTACCCCTGTTGCGGGAAAAGCCGGTGCGGGACACGCCGGTGGGCGGCAAGCCGGTGCGGGATGAATCGGTGCCGGGGAAATCCGCATGACCGTTCCGGCGATTCCTGTTCGTCGCAGTCGCCGCGGGCATCCGCGGGCGTGAACACGCCTTCCAGTTTCTTTTTTGCTTGCCACCGGAGAGACACGCAATGAACGCACCGGCACCGAAAATCGTCGTCAGCAACCAGCCGCAGACGCAGTGGCCGGAACCGCTGAGCCCGGAAGAGTGGGACCGGCGGTTTCCCGGCATGCTCGACAGCATCGCGCTGATGGGCGGTGCCGCCAACTCGATCATGCAACTGTCGCGGCTGGCGGTCGGCTACGGGGTGATGGAAAGCAAGGTCGACAGCGGCAACATTTTCAAGCGCCCGAAGAAGCGCACCCGCACCACGCTGACCTACCTCGCCGTCGCCATGCTCGGCACCACCGAGGAGAAGCTGGCGTATCGCCGCGCCGCCAACACCTCGCATGCGCAGGTGCGGTCGGAAGAGGGCGCGCCGGTGCAGTACAACGCCTTCGACCCGGAATTGCAGCTGTGGGTCGCAGCCTGCCTGTACTGGGGTTTTGCCGACATGAACGAGCGGCTCTACGGCAAGATGAGCCCGGAAAAGGCCGCCGAGTTCTACCGCCTGGCCGAGCCGCTGGCGACCACGCTGCAGGTGCGTCCGGGCATGTGGCCGCAGGATCTCGCCGCGTTCAACGAGTTCTGGGAGCAGGGGCTGGCGAAGACCAGCATGGACGACCGCCTGCGCGAACACCTCACGATGCTCGCCGACATGAAGTTCCTGTCGCCGGCCAAGCAGCGCCTGCTCGGCCCGATCAACCGGTTCTTCACCATCGGCTTCCTGCCGCCGCGGATCCGCGAGCTGATGCAATTCGAGTGGACGCCCGTGCAACAAAAACGCTTCGACCGGGCGATGGCGATCATCGCCTTTATCAACCGCCGGTTGCCGCGGAGGGTGCGCCAGCACACCTATCTGCAGATGATGCGTGATCTTCGCCGGCGCATCGCCGCCGGTATGCCGCTGGTATGATCCCGGCCCCCGGGGAGGGGGAACTTGCATGACCACGACGTTGCGTATTGTCTTGCCGGTGCTGCTGGCATTGCTCTGCCTCGCCGGGCGACCGGCGCTGGCCACCGAGGCCGGCTGGCACCTGGTGAGCGAGAAGAACGGGATCCGCGTCTACCGCCAGGAAGACAACGCGCGGCTCAAGACCTTCCGCGGCATCACCCGCTTCCAGATCACCAACCCGGCGTCGCTGGAAGCGTTGCTCAACGACTACTCGGCGATCCCGCGCTGGATGCACTTCATCTCCAGCGGCACCGAGCAGGCACGCAGCGATTACCTGGACCGCACCCTGCTGTTCAAGACCGAGCTGCCCTGGCCGCTGTCGGACCGGGATGTGGTTACCCGGCTGACGGTCAAGCAGGTCGGCCAGTACGCACTGCAGATCCGCGCGATCAACGATCCGCGCGCGCCGCGCAACGAGGATTACGTGCGCATCCCGCAACTCAACGGCCGGCTGGACTTCCTGTTCTTCCCGGAGACGAAGGAAGTCGAGGTGACTTACGAGATCGTGATGGATCCGGGCGGCAACATCCCGGCCTGGGCGGCCAACATCGTGCTCAAGGACACGCCGTATTTCACGCTGTTCAAGTTGCGGCGGATCGTTGCCGAGCCGGCGTACGCGAAGTTCAAGGGCACATTCTTCGAGTATCCCTGGTAACGCCGGCATCCTGCCGGGCACAAAAAAACCCGCGTCGTTGCCGGCGCGGGTTTTTTGTTGTCCCTGCGTCTTACAGCAGTTCGATCGCCACCGCGGTGGCCTCGCCGCCGCCGATGCACAGCGTGGCAACGCCACGCTTCTTGCCGGCCTGCTGCAGCGCGTTGATCAGGGTGATGATGATGCGCGAGCCCGAGGAGCCGATCGGGTGGCCCAGCGCGCAGGCGCCGCCGTAGACGTTCACCTTCGCGTGGTCGATGCCGAATTTCTTCAGCGGCATCATCGCGACCATGGCGAACGCCTCGTTGATTTCCCACAGGTCGACGTCGGCCGCCTTCCAGCCGGCCTTCGCCAGCACCTTCTCGATCGCGCCCATCGGTGCGATGGTGAATTCGCTGGGGTGACGCGAGTTGGTGGCGTGCGCCACGATGCGCGCCTGTGGCTTCAGGCCGCGGGCTTTTGCCACCGATTCGCGGGTGAGCACGATCGCCGAGGCGCCGTCGGAAATCGACGACGAGTTGGCGGCGGTGACGGTGCCGTCCTTCTTGAACGCCGGCTTCAGGGTCGGGATCTTTTCCGGCTTCGCGTTCAGCGGCTGCTCGTCGTCGACCACCAGCGTCTCGCCGTTCTTGCCCGGTACTGGCACGCCGACGATTTCCGGCTTGAAGGCGCCGGACTTGATGGCGTGCTGCGCGCGCTTGAGCGACTCCAGCGCGAACGCATCCATCTCCTCGCGGGTGATGCCTTCCTTGTCGGCCACGTCCTGGGCGAACGAGCCCATCAGGCGACCGGTCTCCGCGTCCTCGAGACCGTCGAGGAACATGTGGTCCTTCAGTTCGCCGTGGCCGAGGCGGTAGCCGCCACGCGCCTTCGTGAGCACATACGGCGCCTGCGACATGCTCTCCATGCCGCCGGCGACCATGATGTCGTTGCTGCCGGCCTTGATCAGGTCGTGCGCGAGCATGGTCGCCTTCATGCCGGAGCCGCACAGCTTGTTGACGGTGGTGGCGCCGGTGCCTGCCGGGATGCCGGCCTTCAGCATCGCCTGCCGCGCCGGACCCTGCTTGACGCCGCCGGGCAGCACGCAGCCCATGATCACTTCCTGCACGTCTTCCGGCTTGAGGCCGGCGCGGGCGATGGCCTCGCGGATGGCGATGGCGCCGAGTTCCGGCGCGGTCAGCGAGGCGAGGCTGCCCTGCAGGCCGCCCATCGGGGTGCGGGCGCCGTTGACGATGACGATGCTGTCCTGGGACATGCGGAACTCCGGGGACCGTGGCCGGTCAGGTTGCTGTGCGGGGGCGCGATTCTACCCCCGCCGCGAAACTGGCGGCACCGGTAGCGGATACAAGAACTGCCCGGTCCGTTACACAGCGTTTATGGTTGGCCGTTCGCGGCCTCTGCTAAGGTCACTGCGTTTCCGGCCCGGGCCACGTGCCCGGGCCGCCCGCTGAATCCTCCCGGTGAATGACGACATGAAGAAGTTGCTGTCTCCTGCGCTGCTGGTCCTGTCCGCCGCGGTATCGCTGGCGCCGGTTGCCACGTTTGCTGCCGATCCGGCCAAGCCGGCGGCCGCCAAGCCGGCCAAGCCCGCCGCCAAGTCCGCTGCCAAGCCGGCGGCCAAGAAATCCGCCAAGCCGGCCGACAAGGCTGCGGCCACGCCGGCGGATCCGCAGGCCGACGTGCCGCAGGAAGTGCGCGACGAAATGAGCGCGCTGGTCGAGAAGGCCGTGCAGATCGCGTCGGCACCACTGCAGGAGGGAGATTTCTTCCTGCCTTACGGCGTACTGCAACTGAAGAGCGGCGAGCTCAAGCAGGTGCAGTGGAAACAACCGAACCCGCCGGTGGCGCAGGAAGTCTTGAAGGGTATCGTCGTGACGATGATGCGTGAGATCGCGCAGAACCCGGACATCATTGCCGGCGTGACCGTCGGCCCGACCATGGCGACGGGCACCACCCAGACCGGCGAGACGATGCCGGTGCACGGCATCAGTGCACTGGTCGACCACCGCCACGGTGCGCCGCGGCAGATGTTCATGCCGTACGTGCGCGAGGACGGAAAGATCAACTTCGGCACCACGGTCTACCAGCTGGGCGCCCTGCCGTTGTTCGACCACGGCCAGGCCGCCGCGGCAAAACCGGCTGATGCACCGGCACCGGCTGCGACCCCGGCGTCAGCATCCGCGACGCCTGCTGCGGAAACTGCAACGCCCTGAGTACCGTCACTTCGGGTAGCATCGCCGCGCCGCAGTCACAGCATCACGCGAGCTTGCGATGACCGAAGATCCGCGCCGGGACATCCGTCTCGGCGACATGTCCGCCCTCGATCCGGCCGCGACGGAAACGTCGGGGCCGGGCTTGTCCGCCGTCGAAGACGTGGTCATTACCCGGCAGATGCCGGCGGTGAGCCTGCCCGCGGATGCCGGTGCGCTTCCGCCACCGGCTGCCGTGCCCGCTGCCACGGCGCATCCGCTGGTGATCCCGGTGCTCGCCGCGCTGGTGGTTTTGCTGCTCGGCATGGTGATTCATTTACTGCTGACGCAGCGCGAACTGGCCGGCTCGCTGGCCGTGCTGGAGGAAAAATCGCGCGAATCGGTGGCGACGCTGGCCGACAAGGTGTCCAGCACCAGCACGACGCTGCGCAGTGCCGACAGCCAGACCCAGAAATCGCTCAACGTTGTCGCCCGCGACATCGCCAGACTCGAGGCCGGGATCGGCCGCCTGCAGAAGGCGCTGGATGCCCAGGCCCGCCAGCAGGCCGCTGCCACCGCGGAGGCGAAGGCGGCGCTGGCCGCGGAGATGCAGCGGTTGGCGCAGGCCGACCAGCAGGGCGAGGCCCAGCGCGACGCCCGCATCAAGGCGCTGGCGGACGGGCTGGATGCGCTGTCCGCCCGGCAGAAGACGCTGGCCGACAATCTCGCCCGGCTGGAGCGCAACGGCGAAGCCGCCCAGTTGCGGGCAGAGGTGGCGTTGCTGGGTGCCGACCTGCGCGAGATGCGCGAGGACTACGACCGCCGGCTCAAGGCCGGCGAGCAGGCGACGGCGTCCAGTGATGCCTTCCGCCGGCAGGTCAATGCCACCATTGACCGCCTGAACCAGCAGGTGAGCGAGCTCTACCAGCGCCGCTGACCTGTGAACATCCGCACTGACGGCCGCCCCGGCCCGTGCTAGGTTCCGGCCCTGATCCGGGCCCGGTGCCCACTGCTACCAGGATGCAACGACGATGTGCCCGTCGGACGACAAACACAGCAAGCTGTCGACACTCAGCCAGGACGTGATCGCCGTCACCAAGAAGCCGGCGGCGGCCACGCCGATGCGCACCCAGGAGCGCCGCGCCATCCCCCCGGCGCAGGATGTGTTCAACGTGTCGGTGGAACCGCCGCCGCCCCCGCGGCCGCAGCCGCCGCCGGAAGCTGCTTACCGGCCGATGCCGATGCCGGTGGTGGCCGCCCCTGGCGCGACGGGTTCCCGCATGGCGTGGGCAGCGATGGCGATGGCAGCCATTGCCATCGGGCTGGCGCTTTACCTGGCCGGCACCGTGACCGCCCAGCCGGCCGGGACCGCGGTGGGCGCCGATCCGCAGATCGGCGAGGTCCGCCAGGAGCTGGCGGCGGCTACCGTGCGGATGCAGAAACTGGAGCAGCAACTGGCGTTGGCGGCGACGGCCAGCGCGAAGCCGGGGCTGGCCGAGGGCGGCAACGCGCTGCAGGTCAGCGCGGCGTTGCGCGAGGTGCAGAATCGCCTCGATGCGCTGGCCAACGAACAGGAAAAACTCGCGGCCCAGCTTGCCGGCATCCGCGCGCAGGCGGTGGCTGCCGGCAATGACAGCAAGGCCGCGCTGCAGCGCAGCGAGCAGTTGGCGGTTCGCGTGACCGCGCTGGCGGAGACCGCCGGCAAGCCTGCCGCGCAGGCGTCCACGGCCGCCGCCAGTGCCGAGGCTCAGGCGCAACTGAAATCGCTGAACCAGAAGACCGAGAAGATGGCGACCGATATCCGCCAGCTCTACCGGTTGCTCGAGAACCGCTGACTCGCCCCAACCACGCTACCGGGGCATGGCCGGCGCCGCACTGCTAGAATCGCCGCCCTTCATGCGCCAGTGGTGAAACTGGTAGACACGCTGGATTTAGGTTCCAGTGGAGCAATCCGTGGGGGTTCAAGTCCCTCCTGGCGCACCAGTTCAGGCTGGACCCGTCCGTGTTCCGCTCAGCGGCGACCCCAGTTCACCGGGCGGTCGTCGGAGCCGGGCGTCAGCCCGCGATCCTCGTCGGCCGGTTCGGTGGCCTCGCCGTCGGCCTGGGCAACCTCGAGCGGATCCTGCGTCGCCTGGCCGCCGAGCCAGCTGCGGATCGTGTCGCTGATCTGCTCGTCGAAGCGACGGTCGAGCGCTTCCTGGGCCTTCACTTCCGAGGTGCCGGTGCCGCTGCCGGCAAGCTTCTCGGTCTTGAGCACGGTGCCGCTGCCGTCGAACAGCATCAGGTTGATGGTGCCCTTGATCACGTTGCGGCCGTAGGCGAAATCGGCGCGCGGCTTGACGCCGGTCTCGATCGAGAAGGTGTATCGCGGCTGCCGCGACCACGAATAACCGGCGGCAGTCACCGCCGACATCAGTGCACCGACGTCGCGGCCGGTGGCGGCCTGCTGCTCGAGGCCGAAGGTGATGCCTTTCTTGAGGCTGGTGACCAGCGCGCGGTATTCATCGTGGGCGGACTGGATCTTCCCGGCCTGCTTGCCGAGGCGGGATACCAGCAGCGCCGCCATGTCGAGCGTCGGCCCGTTTTTCTTCAGGAACGCCTCGGCGTCGCCGAGATCCTCCAGCGACGGATCCTGCTTGGCGCGCAGGTCGGCGAGGCGCGATTCCAGTTGTTGTTGCCGCCGGCCGAGTTCGGCGGTGGCGGCGGACAGGTCGAGGGCGGCCAGTGCGTAGACCGAGTCGCTGTCGCGGTCGATGTGCGTCTCGGCAATCTTCAGGCCCGGCAGGTCGCGGGCGCTGGTGGTGATCACGGTGCTTTTCTCGACCTGTTCCTCGAGCGTGGACTCGGTCTTGACGCTGCGCTGGAGTTTCAGCGTGGCCTTGCTTTGCTGCGAACTCTTCACGTTGGCGCGCAGCGTCGACAGCAACTCGACCTTGGCAGCCTCGCCGGCGCTGCTGATCGCCTTTGCTTCCGAGCCTTCTTCCTTGATGTTGGCGCTGCCGACTGCGTAGACGTGGCCGGCGCTGCTCGGCAACCCGGTCACCCAGGCCGGCAACTTCTCTGCCTGTGCCCAGCCACAGCCGGCAATGATCGCGATGGCGGCCCCGATCCTGGTGAGTCGATTCATGGCGGTTTCCGGAAGTAGGAGATGGCGACTGGGGTGCGGGCCGGATGCCCGGCCGGGGAGCCGGTACCTTACAGTGAAGTCAATAGGCGGCCAAGGCGGGTCATCCGTCCCAGTTCTCCAGCAGTCGCCGGGCACGGCCGTGGTGCAGATCGAAAGAGGCTTCCGCCCGCAGCACCATCTCCCCGTTCATTTCCCGGTACAGCTCGCCGGGCAGCAGATGGCTCCAGGCCGGCATCACGGTGATCCCGAACCGCGACAGGTCCACCCGCTGCTGGCCGAGCGCCCGCAGCAGCTCCAGTGCCCCGAACGCCGGCGAACGGTCATCGTGGAAGCGGACGCCCAGCGAGCGCAGGGTCTGGGCCATGAGGGTCGCGTCGAAGATGGCGAGGCGGGGGGCGGTGACATCCTCCGCCAGCCGGGTCAGCCGGTCCCACACCAGTTGCTTCTGTTCATCGCTGTAGGCGTTCCAGCCGATGACCTCGTGCGCGAAGCGCTTGCAGCCACGACACACGTCGCCACCGTAGGTGGTCGAGCAGATGCCGACGCAGGGGGTGCGGATGCGCATGGGGCGGGCAGGGGGCACGAAGGGATGGAGGCCGCGATTTTACGGTTTTCCCGGGCGCTCCGGGTGTTGCGGCTGCGGGCGATGCTCGCGCATAGTGCGGGCGTCCCGACTCCCCGGTCATGCGGTACCCCGTGAGCACCGACTCCCCGTCTTCCCGTTCTTCACTCCCTGCACAAACGGCACGGGCGATGCAGCCCGCCCGGGTCGTCAGCGTCACCCGCGAGACCCCGTCGACGGTGACGGTCGCCTTCGAGCCGGCCAGCCCGCTGGTGTATCGCCCGGGCCAGTTCGTGCAGGTCGAGTTGCTGCTGGGCCGCGGCCGCTACCGCCGCTCGTATTCGCTGTCCTCGGTCCCGACCGATGCCTGTCCGACCATCACCGTCAAGCATGTCCCCGGCGGCAAGGTGAGTGAGTACTTCAACCGCCGGCTCGCCCCGGGTGACCAGTTCCGGGTCTCGGCGGCAGAAGGCAACTTCGTGTTGCCGGATTCGCGCGCCGGGCGCCGGTTCGTGATGCTGGCCGGTGGCTCGGGCATCGTGCCGGTGCTCAGCCTGCTGCGGACCCTGCTGGCGATGCCGTCGCCGCCGGCGGTGACCCTGCTGTACTACTCGCACAGCAGCAGCGACATCATCTTCCGGGAGACCCTGCACGCGCTGGCGGGCAAGCATCCCCAGCTGGACCTGCGGCTGTTCGTCACCGGCCCGCGCGAGAGCTGGGACGGCCCGGCCGAGCCGTTCTCGGCCCGCCACGTGCAGGACCTGGTCGGGTCGGCGGTCGAGACCCTCTATTACATGTGCGGCCCGGAATCGCTGCTGGAAAACATCCGTACGACGCTGGAACTGGGCGGGGTCGACCCGGCGCGGCTGTTCACCGAGCACTTCTCGTCGCCGCCGGTACGCGAACGCCCGGCCAGCGGGCACGCGGTCACTTTCATCACCCGCGGCCCGTTCCGGCTGCCGCGGCTGGTGCGGGCGCGCGGGCGGGCCGGGGAGTCGCTGCTGGACGTGGCCGAGCGGCACGGCGTGAAAGCCCGCAGCCGCTGCCGCAACGGCTATTGCGGTGCCTGCAAGGCGACCCTGTTGCGCGGCGACGTGGCGATGGACGAGCCGAACGGGCTGTCGCCCAACGACGCCGCCGCCGGCAAGATCCTGACCTGTATCGCCTACGCCAGCACGCCGGTGATCCTCGACCTGCGGGGTTGACCGGCGTGCGCAGCCCGGCCGCCTTGGCAAGCCCCCGGAAAATCAGGGATAGTTACCCGCTTATCTCCGCAGGCAGGCCGCCGGTCGCCCCTGCGGGCCGGAGAAGAAGAACAATGACAAGCACTCTGCGCGTGCAGCGGTATGTCGGGGCAGCGTTGGCCGCCCTGCTGCTCTCCGCCTGCCAGTCCAATTCGCTCGACGTCCTCGATACGCCGGATGGCGAGGCTTCGTCCCCGGCCGACTCGGTCGGCAAGGCCGTGCAGCGCATCGCGCCGTCGACGCTGCCGCTGCTGACCACGCCGGGCACCTGGCTCAAGCCGCCGCAAGGTCCGCTGTTCGAGCCGATGGACACGCTCGACCCGCGCAACGCGATGATCTATGTCTACCGGCCGTCCACGTCGTGGGAAGACCAGGAACTGCAGGCGCCCACGTTCTTCATCAACGGCATCAAGGTATTCGGCCTGAAGAGTGGCAGTTACACCTGGGTCGAGCTGCATGCCGGCACGTTCGATTTCTACGCCAAGCGACCGCTGTCGATCCTGTTCATCAAGAAGATCTTCCAGCTGGAAATGAAGCTGGAGGGCGGCAACAACTATTACCTGCGCTATTCCGAGGATGCGCCGTTCGATTACGTCGACAACGGCCTTAACCCGGACGAGTACATGCATGCCGGCTTCCTGCAGCAGGTGCCGGAGAGCATCGCACTGAACGAGATCGCCTCGCTCAAGCTGGACCAGCAGGGCGTTTACTTCGAGGCCGGCCGCGTGGCCCAGCACCGCTGGGCGCCGTTCGAGACCTTCCCGGAGACCGGCACCGACCCGGATGACGCGGCGGCGGACGATGCCGGCGTTGCCGGTGCACCGACCGGCGCGGCAAGGGAAACGGAATCCGCCTGGCAGCGCATGACGCGGATGATGAGCCGCCTCAACCCGTTCTGATTGCGGCCGGCATCGCCGGCCGCTTCGTTATTTGCCGGATGATGCGGCGGGTGCCGCGCCCGGCGTTTCGCCCTTCGATGCGCCTGGCGGCCCGCCTTTTGAATAATCTCGCTTGGCGGCCAGCATCTCGCGCCAGCGCAACACCGGTTCCGGCAGCGGTGGCGACTCCGCCTCGATGCGCATGCGCGCCAGTGCCTGCGCCGAGGAAATGCCCTTGCCTTTCTCCAGGTGCACCAGCCGCATGAATGCGTGCGTGCACAACCGGCCTTCGCTCTCGAAGCGCTGCTCGAAGTAGAAATACTTTTCGTCCCAGCCGGCGATCCGCACGCTGACGGTGAACGGTTGCCAGGTGCGCAGCTCGCGGATGTAGCTGATCTCGGTGTTGGCCACGACCGAGCGGGTGCGCGACCGGATCATTTTCCACAGCAGGCCGGTGGCCAGCATGTGCTCGACGCGGGCGCGATCGAGGTACTTCAGGTAGCGCGCGTTGTTCAGGTGCAGGTTGAGGTCGATATCGGTGAGGCCGACCCGGAAATCCCTGTACACGGTGTCCAGCAGTCCGTGCGTGGGCGGCGCATTGCGGCGGCGCAGGATGTTGATCAGTTCAAACATGGTTTCCCCGGGCGTGGGATGACGGCGGTGCCGTCATGCAGGCGGTCCGCAGGCTGGCACGCGTGCCGGGGGCGGACAATGACCGGAACGGCCAGCCGTGGCGGCCGCCGGGTCAGGTCGTGGCCGGCCACGTGGAATCCGGCGGGCATTGCGCATAGGCTGCTCGCCCCATGGAAATCGATCCGCAATTGCTGGCGCCCGGTGTCGTGCTGTTCACGCGCGCGCTGGCGGCCTGCGCGCTGCTGCTGGCGTTGTACCTGGCGCCGTGGCGCGAACTGCACGCGGTATCGGCACGCCAGCACCTGTTCTTCCTGGTCGTGCTGTCGCTGGCGATCCTGTGGCTGGCGAGTTTCCACCCGGTGAGCGGCATCACGCTGCACCTGCTGGGCATGAGCACGGCCACCCTGTTGCTGGGCGGCGCGCTGGCGATGCTGGCGGCGTTGCTGGCATTGCTGTTCCTGGTGGCGCTGGGCCAGGCGCAACTCGACGCGCTGCCGCTCGCCTGGCTGCTGACCGCGGTGGTGCCGGCGCTCACCACCCTGGCGTTGCTGCAACTGCTGGCGCGGCTGCGCCAGCGCAACCTGTTCGTGTTCCTGCTCGGGCTCGGGTTTTTCGGCGCGATGGTGTCGGTGCTGACGGTGGCGCTGGCCGGGCTGCTGGTGCTCGCGCTCGGCGGCCAGGCGCAACTGGCCACCGAGGCGCTCGGCTACGTGACGATGCTGCCGCTGCTGATGTTCCCGGAAGGCTTCGTCAACGGCGCCGCGACCAGCACGCTCACCGTGTACTTCCCGCACCTGGTCCGGGGCTTCGACGAAGACCGCTTCCTCGGCGAGGGGTAGCCGTCATGCCGGCCACGCGGACTCCGATCGCAATCGCCTCCGGCTGCAATCTCGCCGCCAACCTCGCGTTCCCGGTGCTGGCGATCCGCGCGCTGGGTGCCGGCCACGATGCCGACGCGTTGTTCATCGTGTTCATCCTGCCGGCAGTGGTCACCGTCCTGCTCGGCAACAGCGTGCTCAACTGGGCGGCGCCGCGCATGGTGCGGCGGGACAGCGACGCGTCGCGGTGCGAGTTTGCCTGGGGCCTGTTGTGGGTGCTGCTGGCCTGCGTCGCATTGCTTTGCCTGCTGCTGTGGCTGGCGGGACTGTGGCTGGCGCCGCGGCTCGATCCGCACGGCAGTTACGCGCTGGCGCTGGCGGTGTTGCCTGCCGGTTTCGTGGCGGTGATGGCAGCGGTGGCGATGGCAGTGTGCCAGTCGCTGTACACCGCCGAGCGGGCGGTGCTGGGTGCCGAACTGCGCACGCTGCTGGCGAACACGCTGGCGTTGCTGGCGTGGCTGGTGGTGGCGCCGTCGACGCTCGCCGGCTGTGTGCTGCTGTTCGTGTTGCGGCAATCGTTGCAGGCCGCCGTGTTGCTGCCGCGGCTGGGCCGGCCGCGCGCGCCGGTCGCCGGCGACCGCGACCTGCGCGAGGTGCTGCGCGATTCGCGGGCGCTGTTGCTCGCCGCCACCTATTACAAGAGCGAGCCGTTCGTCGATCGCCTGCTGTTTGCCTCGGTCTCGGCCGGCGCGGTGGCGGCGTTCCAGCTGGCGCACCAGGTCATCGGCACGGTGACGCAGATGATGAACCGGGTGGTGACGGCAACGCTGGTGGCGCCGCTCGCCGAGCGGGTGCACGCCGGCGACGGCGCCGGTGCGCGGCGGACACTGCAGCGCGCGCTCGCGTTGATGCTGGCAGTCGGGCTGGCGGCGTGGCTGTTGTTCCTGCTCGCCGGTGAAGCGCTGTTGCAGACGCTGTTTGCCGGCGCCAACCCGGACTCGGCGCACATCGCGCTGACCGCGCAGATGCTGGTACTGCTCGGCGGCTACATGCTGGCGATCCTGCTCGGCCAGGTGCTGGGGCAGGCGTTTTACACCACCGGCGACACCCGCACGGTGATGTGGCTGGGGATCATCGGCTACACGCTGGGCCTGGGGATCAAGCTGCTGGCGCTGCGCTGGTACGGCGCGCCGGGCCTGGCGGCGGCGTTGAGCCTTTCCTGGTTGCTGAACCTGTCGTTCTACCGGTTCGTGCAGCCGCCGCTGTTCCGCCCACCGGTCAGAAGCTGAACATCACCGACAGCGACGGCAGGAACACGATGTCCTTTTCCCCGGTCTGCGGATGGTCGATGCCGACCAGCGCCTTCACCGAGCCGCTGACGATCACGTTCTTCGCCGGCGCGCGCTCGTAGCCGAAGGCGCCGAGCACCGCGAGATCGTTGTTGTAGTCGGTGCCGTCGACGTCGACGGTGGTCAGGCCCAGCTCCCAGAACGAGCCGTTCAGGTAGCCCTGCGGGTAGATCTTGTAGGCGATCTCCGGGATCGACGACAGCTCGCCCCAGGCATAACCGATGATCCAGGCCGATTCCTTCGTCAGGTAGCCCTGGTAGAAGAGATTGAGCGTGCCGTCGTCCGGCTCGAACTGGCCCTTGTCGATCAGCCGCACCATGTCCATGCCGATGGCATGGCGGTTGGGGCGATCGCCTTCGGCGGCCGCAGCGGTGGTGGCAGTGGCCAGCAGGGCGGCGGCGAGGGCGGCGTGCGGCAGCGCGTGTTTCATGCGGGATCTCCGGTCGGCAGTCATTTCTTCGGGTGCTTGCGGTACGGCTGGTTCCAGGGATTTTCCGGATCGTCGTGCGCGGGGCGGTCGTCGGGTTCCTCGTCCCCGACGTCGTCGAGGTAGTAGCCGTCGGCATCCATCAACTCGTCGTCGTCGCCGGGGGCATCGAGCGTCTCGAAGAAATCGTCGAGCACGTCCTGCGCCTCGGCGAACTCTTCCTCCAGCACCCAGACATCGATGATGCCGGTCAGCGGCATCTCGCCGGCCACGCCCTCGAGGTGTTCGCCGGTGATGAAGACGCCGATGCCCTGTTGCTCGAGCATGTGCTTGAGCAGATGAGCCTCGATCGAGTCTTCGGCGGAGTGGAGCCGGACCATCGGCATCGCGGGATTTTCCGGGAGAGCGGGTGGCGGAAACGATGCCGTGCAGGCTAGGCGGCCGGTCGCCGGCGGTCAATGCGGGCGTCGCCGTTCTGTAACGGGCTTATCACGATGACGACACGCCGGCTGGCTACGTTGCGCACATCGCACAACGGAGACCACCGACGATGCTGGCCACCGCAACCTGGCACCTGAAGACGTTCGCTCCCCGGATCGGCAGCGCGCTGCGCGAGACGCGCGACCGGCTGCTGCCCGGCAGCCTGCTGCTGCGGCAACTGATCGCTGCCGAGGCCATGCAAGGCAGCATGCGCGGCGGCCTGCCGGCAGTGGCGGAGAACGACAGCGGCCGGCTGCGGGCGGAAGTCACCACCGCGCGCCGCGACATCCTCGCCGCGCAACGGCTGCGCTACCGGGTATTCACCGAGGAATACGGCGCCCGCTTCGACGGCATCGCCGGTATCGACCGCGACGGCTTCGACCGCCACTGCCGCCATCTCGTGGTCAAGGACGTGCTGACCGGCCAGGTGGTGGGCTACACGCGCATCCTCACCGGCGCGCGCGCGCGCAAGGCGGGCGGTTGGTACTCCGCCGGCGAGTTCGGGCTGGACATGGTCGATCGCCTCGACGGCCGCGTGCTGGAAATCGGCCGCACCTGCGTGCACCCGGACTACCGCAGCGGTGCCACCATCGCCGTGCTGTGGAGCAAGCTGGCGGAAATCCTGCTGACCGAAAACTTCACCTGGCTGTTCGGCTGCGCCAGCATTCCGCTGGCCGATCCCGCCGCGCCGGCGATGCTGGCCGCGTTGGCGAAGCGCGAGGAACAGGATCCGGCGTACCGGGTGGAACCGCGGCTGGCGTTGCCGGCGCTGGCGGGCAACGCGGTGGACAGCACCGTCGCTGCACCGAAACTGCCGCCGCTGCTGCGCACCTACCTGTCGATGGGCGCGAAGATCTGCGGTGCCCCGTGCTGGGACCCGGATTTCCACTGCGCGGACGTATTCGTGCTGGTCGGCGTCGACGCCATCCCGGCGCGCTACAAGCGGCACTTCATGTCGCTGCGCGGCGACGCGGCCGCGCGCGGCAACGAGCTCGCCGCCTGATGGGCGTACTCGACACGGCCCGGCGCGGTGCGCGTGCTGTCCGCGTACTCGCCCATATCGGCACCGGATTCGCGCTGGCGCTGGGTGCCGGCGCCTTCTTCGCGCCGCACCGGCCGCTGGTGCGGCGCGCCTCGCGCTGGTGGCTGGCGGAACTCACCCGCATCCTGCGCATGGAAGTGACGGTGGTCGGCGAGTTGCCGGCACAGCCGGCGTTGTTCGTGGCCAACCACGTTTCCTGGATCGACATCCCGGTGCTGGGCGGCATCGCCGGCGTGCATTTCCTGTCGAAGGCGGAAGTGGCGGAGTGGCCGCTGATCGGCCGGCTGGCGACCGCCGCCGGCACGCTGTACATCCGTCGCGGCCAGGGCCAGGTGCGGCAGCGCGCGCGGCAGATCGCGGCGCATATTGGCCTTGGCAACCCGGTGCTGGTGTTCCCGGAAGGCACCACCACCGATGGCCGCGACGTGCGCGCGTTCCACTCGCCGCTGTTCACCGCTGCCAGCGACCACGGCCACCCGGTGCAGCCGGTGGCGATCCGCTACCTCGATGAAAACGGCGAACCACACCCGCGGGTGCCGTTCATTGGCGACGACGAGTTCACCGCGCACCTGTGGCGGTTGCTCGGCGGCGACGCGGTGCAGGTCGAGGTGCATTTTCTGCCGCCGCTGCGCGGCGACAGCCCGCAGGAACTGGCGATGTCGGCGCAGGCCGCGGTGCGCCGCGCGGTGACGGCGCCGTCACTCGCCGCGGAACCAGTGCTCGAGGGCGTCGCGGGTTAACTGCTCGCGGCGTTCGCCGGCCGGCAGCCAGTCGGTGCGGCAACTGGCGGCGCGGATGCAGAAATCGAACAGCACCGTGTGCTGGCGCAGCACGCGCTTCAGCCGGTGCCGCAGGATCGGGTTGAACAGTCCGAACAGGTAGAACAACTGGCCGGGGTTCTTCTTCACCCACAGCCAGGAACCCAGCTCCAGCGTGAACGGCAGGAACACGTGGTCCGGCACCGTTTGCCGTGCCTCGTCGTAGAGGAAATCCCAGAGATCGCCGTGGGTGGTGTAGTTCACCGACTGCGGCTCTACCAAATACTCGTGGTGGAACGGGTGCGTGGCGTCGAACAGACGCTCCAGCGCGAGCACCTCGGCGAGGTGGTCCATCGGCCGGTGGGTGCGCGCGTAGCAGAACCACAGGCGGTCGCGGGCGCCGAAGCCGGAGTGCACGTCGACCGACAGGCTGAACGGCGAGCGCAGCAATTCGCGGCGGGCGAAGTCGACCAGCGCCTGCGCTTCCGGTTCCATCGGTGCGCCGCGCTTGCCGCGATACCAGGGCAGCCAGGGCCCGTGCCGGTGGCCGCCGACCAGGAACGGCACCTTGCCGCGGTGGTCGCCCATGGCATCGATCGGCGCGTTGCGCATCAGGTCGATGCCGTTCGGGTTGGCGCGCGTGCGCCGCCAGATGCCGCCGGGATTCACCATCGGCAGGAACACCAGCCGGACGTTCGACAGTTGCTCGCGGAACAGCGCGTCCCAGCGCAGCCGTTCGACCGTGGTGCGCAGGAAGGCGAGCACGATCTGCGCGCCGACTCGCTCGACGCCGTGCACGCCGCCGAAGAACCCGATGGCCGGTGCGTTGTCGTCGCTGCTGCCGAGGGTGATGCCGTGCACCGGCAATGCGCCGACTTCCGGCGGCAGCCCGGGCCAGCGCACCTCGTGCAGGACCTCGCTGCGCAGCCAGCCGCCGCCGCGGCGCAGGATGAGTTCGAGCTCGAGCAGTTCCGGCAGGTGCCGGTGCAGCAGCGTGGTGCGATCGGTCATGGCGATGCCGCGGAGGGAACGTCCCAGCATGGGCGACCGATGTTGCGATCCGGTGACCGTCCGCCGACAGCGCTGCAACGCCGGCGTCATGTCGCCTTCAAGCCGCGCCGGCACACTGCGCGCGAGCGCATAGACGAGGGCACACCGGCATGAACGACCGCGACATGAACGCACTGCTGGCCCAGGCCGACTCCGGCGACCTGGTGCTGTTTTCCGGCAAGGGGCTCGTCAGCGGCACCATCCGGCTGTTCACCCGCAGCCGCTGGTCGCACGTCGGCATGGTGGTGCGCGATCCGCACGGCGGCGAGGCGCTGCTGCTGGAGTCGACCTCGACCGACGAATCGGCCGACATCGCGCTCGGCCGGCCGGTGCGCGGCGTGCAGGTGGTGCGGCTGGCGGAAAAACTGGCGGCCTACGATGGCGCGATCGCGCTGCGCAAACTCGAGCTGGACGTGCGGCCGCCGGGCTTCGACGCGGAGTTGCAGGAGATCGCCGACCTGTGGCGTTACCGCGGCTACAAGAGTTTCACCGCGACGCTGGCGCTGGACATGCTGAGCGTTAACCGCCGCCCGCAGCGCGTGCACCGCGTGTTCTGCAGCGAGCTGGTGGCCGAGGTATACAAGCGGCTCGGGATCATGTGCCGCAGCGTGCGCTCCAGCCGCTGCGTGCCCGGCGACTTCGGGCTGGAGCGGCTGCCGCACTTCACCGGCGGCCGGTTGTCGGCACCGATCGCCCTGAAGTCGCCCTGAAGTCGCCCTGAAGTCGCCCTGAAGTCGTCCTGACTTCATCCGGACATCGTCCTGCCGTCTTCACGGGCCAGACCCCGGGGCAACGCCCCGTGCCCCGCGGGCGGCAGGGACTCCTCCCCGGGCGGCATCGCCCCTATACTGCGGCGCGCTTTCGACCGGCCGGTCAGCCGTCGCCGGGCGTTCACATCCGCAGGCATCCACATCCGCAGGGGAACCAACCATGGATATCAAGGGCAAAGTCGCCGTCATCACCGGTGGCGCTTCCGGTCTCGGCCTCGCCACCGCCGAGGCGATCATCGCGAAAGGCGGCAAGGTCGCCATCCTCGACCGCGACGCCGAGCGTGGCCCGAAGGCCGCCGCCGACCTGGGCGCCAACGCCATGTTCGTGCAGGGCGACGTCACCAGCGCCGACTCGATCGCCGCCGCCGTGGCGGCCGTGGTCGCGAAGTTCGGCACCATCCACATCTGCGTCAACTGCGCCGGCGTCGGCTCGGCGATGAAGACCGTCGGCCGCGAGAATGCGCCGCACGATCTCGGCGTGTTCGAGACCGTCCTCAAGATCAACCTGATCGGCACCTTCAACGTGCTGCGCCTGTGCGCCGCCCAGATGGCGAAGAACGATCCGCTGGCCGACAACGAGCGCGGCGTGATCATCAACACCGCTTCCGTTGCCGCGTTCGACGGCCAGATCGGCCAGGTCGCCTACTCTGCGTCGAAGGGCGGCGTGGTCGGCATGACGCTGCCGATCGCCCGTGACCTCGGCCCGCTGGGCATCCGCTGCAACGCCATCGCGCCGGGCATCTTCAACACCCCGCTGATGAATGCCGCGCCGGACAAGGTCAAGCAGCCGCTGATCGAGATGACGCAGTTCCCGAAGCGCCTGGGCAACCCGCCGGAATACGCGGCGCTGGTCTGCCACATGGTCGAGAACACGTTCTTCAACGGCGAGACGGTGCGTCTCGACGGTTCGATCCGCATGCAGCCGCGCTGAGCGGCTGTCGGCGTAGCGGAGCAATCCGCGATACGAAAAAGGCGCCTGCGGGCGCCTTTTTTGTTGCCGGCGATTTGCCGGGAGTGCGTCCGGCAGGGGAGGCCGGCAACGCGGGTCAGGCGCGCAGCAACCGCCACAGCACCAGGGTGGCCACCAGCGTGCCGGCCATCAGCACTGCGTACAGCACCGCCAGCGGCAGTTTCAGTACCACCAGCGCGACGATCGCCAGCACCGCGGAAAGCACCATTGCCAGCGCGTTGAGCAGGTTGGCGGCGGCGAAGGTGCGGGCGCGGCTGTCGGCCGGGCTGTGCACCTGCAGTGCGGTGTACAGCGGCACGATGTACAGGCCGGCGGCGGCACCGATCAGCGTCAGCACCGCCACGAGGTGGTACAGGCCGGGGTCGCCGACAACGCACAGCCGCACCAGTTCGGCGGCGAACAACGCCATCAGCAGGCTGCCGCCGACGGCAGTGGCCGGCCCGCGCGAGATGCGGCCGCAGACCAGCGAGCCGATGCCGATGCCGATCGAGAACGCCAGCAGCATCAGCACGTAGGCGTTCTCGTCGCCATGCGCGATGTCGCGCGCCAGCACCGGCAACTGCGTGAGGTAGGCCACGCCCACCAGCCAGAACCAGGAGATGCCGACCAGTGCCGCCAGCGCCGGCTTGTTGCCGCGCACGAATGCCAGCGACGATTTCAGCTCGCGCCAGGGATGGAATTCGAGCGGACGTTGCGGGGCGGCCGCCGGCAGCGGCGGGATGTTCCAGGCGAAGGCGAGGCCGGCGACCGCCACCAGCCCCATCCACAGCGCCGGTTCCCACGGCTGGCCGGCGTGCGTCACCACGTAAACGCCGCCGACATTGCCGAGCAGGATGGCGAGAAAGGTGCCGGCGGCAATCAGCGCGTTGGCGGCAGTGAGCTCGCGCGTGCTCACCAGTTCCGGCAGCACGCCGAACTTCACCGGCCCGAAGAACGCCGAGTGCACGCCCATCAGCGCCAGCGCCGCAAGCAGCAGCGGCACGTTCGAGTACGCGAAGCCGATGCCGGCGACCACCATGATCGCGACCTCGGCGATCTTCACCGCGCGCGCCACCTTCGGCTTGGAAAAATGCTCTGACAACTGCCCGGCCAGCGGCGAAAACAGGAAGAACGGCAGGATGAACAGCGCGGCGGCGAGGTTGTTTATCATGCCGGCGTTGCTGTCGAGCAGCCGGAAGGTGACCAGCGTGACCAGCGCCTGCTTCAGCAGGTTGTCGTTGAAGGCGCCGAGGAACTGGGTGCCGAACAGCGGGCCGAAGCGGCGCGCGAACAGCAGCCGGAGGTAGCCGGGACCCGTCGCCGTTCCGTCGCCGGCGGGCGTGGCGCTCACTGGTCGATGATGCGGCCGCTGCCGCCGTCGTTGTTGTTGCCGGCGTTGCCGCCGACGCGGCGCATCATTTCCGCCTTCCACGCCGCGATCAGCTCGACTTGCCGCGCCTTGTGGTAGGCGGTCAGCGCCGGCACGAAGTGCGCCATCCACTGCCAGAAACCGGCGTCGAACGGCCAGGCCATCGGGTTGTCGATCCACCAGAACGCGATCAGCAGCCAGAACGCGGCGCGGATGAAGTGTCCGTTGTACATCTGGCCGAGGCCGGGGATGACGAAACTGAGGACGGCGGCGACGCCGGCGCGGGTGGACATGCGGAGGGCTCCTGCGGGTCGGTCAGCGGCGGGGGAAGCCGCCGGCGGGGATTGTAGCGGGGTCGAGCGCCAGCGTGCCGAGCGCGGTGGTCAGGCCGACATCGACATCGAGGCTGCGGTCGCGCACGTGCACGAAGGTCAGCGGCTGCGCCAGCGACACCCAGGCGCCGCAGATCTCGCCGGCATCGCAGACCAGGCCGTCGTTGTCCATGTCGGTGCCGATGTACAGCTGGTAGCCGGAAGCGGTGGCGAACTTGTCGGCCGGCACGCTGCCGAGATCGAACGCGACCAGCGCGCCGCTGCCGTCGATTGCCGCCGACAGCTCCGGCACCGGCGATACCACCGGCTGGGTGAGTGCCGGCTGCTGCGGCGAACCCTTCGGATCCCAGAGGATCACGTACAGCGGCACCGGCACCGAGGCCGGCGTCGTGTTGTCGACGGTCAGCGCCACCGGCACCTGCAGCGGGCTGCCGGCGCCGTCGTGGCTGAAGGAAACGATCGCGGTGTGCACGCCGTTGGTGGCCGGCGGCGTGCCGGTGACGGTGACGGTGTAGCGGCCGAGTTTCGTCACCGGGTCGACCTGCGCCTCGCTGACGGTCAGCCAGCCGACGTCGGCGCTGCTGCCGGTGATGGTGAGCGTGCCGCCGCCGCCGTTGTCGATCACCAGCGACGCCTGCGTCGACAGCGGGCCGATGTTCAGCCGCGCCGGTGTCGCCACCGCGGTGGCCGGCGTGGCGACCAGGCCGGTGCCGGCAGCGACCAGCGCCTTCTCGGCGTCCACCAGGCCGTGGCCGTAGTCATCGTCGCGGCCGGCGGTGCCGAGATCGCGGGTGAGTTCGCCGGCGGCCAGCAGCGCATCGAACTGCGCCGGGGTGATCGCGGTGGTTACCTTGGTCACCGCCTTCATCAGTGCGGCAACCGCGGCCACGTGCGGCGTTGCCATCGACGTGCCCTGGTAGAAGTCGTAGCCGTAGACGATGGCGAGGATGCCGGCGCTGTCGTCGGCGACGGTGCCGAGGATGCCGTCGGGCACGCCGTTGCCGTCGAGGTCGGCGCTGGTGTCGCCGCCCGGCGCGACGATGTCGACGTGGCTGCCGAAACTCGAATACGGCGCGCGCACCGACGCCTGCGTCACTGCGCCGACGCCTGCAACACCGGTGTAGCCGGCCGGGTAGATGGTGGTGCTGCTGTTCGAGTTGCCGGCGGCGGCGACGATGATCACGCCCTGCGCGCGCGCCGCGGTGATCGCGTCCTGCTCCATCTGCGACCAGCCGGTGGAACCGAAACTCAGGTTGAGCACATCGGCCGGCTGTGCCGGCACGCCGCCGCTGTCGTTGGCCAGCCCGGCCGCGTAGCGAATGGCCTGCGCGATGTCGTAGCTGGTGCCGCCGTAGCGGCCGAAGGCGCGCACCGGCATCACCTTGGCCGCCGGCGCGGCGCCGGCCATGCCGGTATTGCCGCCGACCACGCTGAACTCGGTCTTCGCGGCGATGATGCCGGCGACGTGCGTGCCGTGGAACATCGAGCGGCCGACGCCGCCGCCGGGATCGGCCGGGTCGTTGTCGATGCCGTTGCCGTCGAGCGCGTTGGCCGGATCGGAAACGAAGTCGTAACCGGCGACCAGCCGCGTGCCGCCGTCGAAATCCGGGTGGCTGGCGAGGATGCCGGAATCGACCACGCCGACCACGGCGCCGCTGCCGCGCAGGATGTCGATTTCCCAGGCGCCGGGGAAACGCGCCAGTGGCAGGTTCCATTGATAGCGGTAATAACTGTCCTCGGCAGGCAGCGCCTGCAGCGGGCGGACCCGGTTCGGCTCGGCCCAGGCGATGTCGCCGCGCGCGCGCAGCTCGTGCAGGCGGCGCTGCATGGCGGCGTCGGGACCGCGGCGTATGGTGTGGCCGGCGCTGGCGCGGGTGCTCACGCGCTCGCGCAGCAACAGCGGGCGATCGTCGTTGCCGCCGACCACGTCGAGGCCGAGCTCGGCGCTGCGCGCAGCGGCCTGCGCATCGGTGCGCCAGGGCGTGCGCAGCTGCGTGAAATGCACGATGTATTCGCCGTCGACGATCTCGCCGTCGTCGTCGCCGGCGGCGACCGCCGCCGTCGGCAGCGGCGGGAACGTGGCGCCGGGGAACGCGGTGACCGGCACGCCGATGTTGAGCACGTAACTGGAGCCGCCGCTCGCGGCCTGCACGCGCAGCAGGTAGTCGCCGCCGGCGACGACGGTGAGGCTTTCCGGTGACGCCTCGGTGGCAGCGGCCACCAGCGACTCGTCGGCGTAGTTGAAGAGCGCGAGGTCGAGATCGACGCCGACGATGTCGTCGGCGGTGGTGAGGGTAATCGTTTCGCCGCCGGCCAGCGTCACCCGGTACAGGTCGGTGCCGTCGATCACGCCGCCGGTAAGCGCGGCCGCCACGAAGCCGCCGGTAACCGACGGTGCGCGCAGGTGCTGGGCGCCGGCCTTCGCCTGGTTGCAGCCGAGCGCGGCACCGTTGCTGTGCAGCACGGTATCGGCGGTGTCGCAGTCGGAGAACAGGGTGTCCGGCAGGCGGGCGTTGCCGGTGAGCAGGAAGGTGTCGGCCGGCGCGGCCACCACCACCTGCACCGTCTGCCAGTGGCTGGCACCGCTGTCGTCGGTGACGGTGAGCGTGACGTCGTAGCTGCCGGCAGCGTCGTAGAGCACGGTGGCCACCGGCAGGTCGGCGATGTCGCCGTTGCCGAAGTCCCAGCGGTAGGCGGCGATGCTGCCGTCGCTGTCGGTAGATGCACTGGCGTCGAACTGCACGCTGAAAGTGCCGGCGGCTGGCACGATGCCGTCGCGCGCACTGCTGTTGATCACCGCGACCGGTGGCGCGTTGCCGCCGCTGCTGACCACGACGTTGAACGACGCGGTGTCGGTGGCGCCGTCATCGTCGGTGACGGTGAGCACCACCGTGTAGTTGCCGTCGACCGTGTAGACGTGTCGCGCGGTGCTGCCGGTGCCGTTGCTGCTGTCGCCGAAATCCCAGCTGTAGCCGGCGATGGCGCCGTCGCTGTCGGTGGAGCCGGCGGCGTTGAAGTCGACGATGAAGGGTGCTGCCCCGGTGCCGCTGGCCGGGGTGACGATGAAGCTCGCCACCGGCGCGGCGTTGCCGGGTGCCGGTGTGCCGCCGCCACCGCCGCCCCCGCTGCAGGCCGCCAGCGACAAGGCCAGCAGCGGCGACAGCAGGGCAACGGGCAGGGGTAAGGCGGCGGTGCGGGGCGGGGGTCGATGCGACATGCAGCGACATTAGCCGAGGCCGGCCGGCGCCCACAACGACAGCGGTCGTGCGCCCGGGCCGCCCGTCCCGCCGTTGCGTACTGACCGCAATATCCAGCGCCGGCAGCGTGGCGGTCATGGCCGGCCCGGCAGTCGCTTGCGTATACAGGGCGTCGTCCGCAAACCGCAGTCCCTTGTTACCGGAGCAGTATCGGTCCATGAGCGGAATCCTCACCCTGCCGGAAATCCGGATCGGCGAGCCGGTCGCGATCGCCGACCGTGTTTACCGGTTGTCGCTGCCGATGCGCGCCAACCCCGGGCACGTGAACAGTTACCTGCTGGACGACGACGGCGGGCTCGTCATCGTCGATACCGGCAACTACTCCGACGACACGCGCGCGGCATGGGAAGCCGTGCTGGCCGGGCCGCTGGCGGCGCGCGGCGTGCGGTCGATCCTGCTCACCCACGCGCACCCGGACCACGCCGGCAACGCGCAGTGGCTGGCGGAAAAAACCGGCGCCGCCATCCAGCTGCCGGATGCCGAGCATGACGCGCTGCACCGGCTGTGGCGCGGCTCGATCAAGCACGGCGAGGAAGTCACCGCGTTTTTCCGCCGCTGGGGCATCCCCGAGGACCAGTGCTACAACATCCTCGGCATGCTGAAGTTCTTCCGCTACGGCTGCCCGGCGCTGGAGGGTGAAACGCGCACGCTCGCCAATGGCCAGCAACTGCAACTGGCCGGGCGCGACTGGCGCGTCGTTTACGGCTATGGCCACACGCCGGCCAATGCCGCGCTGCTGGCCGACGACGGCCTGCTGCTCAGCGGCGACCACGTGCTGCCGACCATCTACCCGAACATCAGCGTGTGGTGGGGCTGGTGCGACGATCCGCTGCGCGCCTATCTCGATTCGTTGCTGGAGTTCCGCGCGCTGCCGGCGACGCGGGTGCTGCCGAGCCATGGTCCGCTGTTCACCGACCTGGCCGGGCGCATTGACGCGATCCGCGCATTCCATCGCCGGCGCCTCGCGCGTACGCTGGCGCATTGCCGCAGCGAGCCGCGCACCGCGTTCGAGAGCATCGCCGCGGTGATGAACAAGCCGGCGGCCAGCCCGGTGATCGCGCTGATCGTCGGCCAGGTGCTGGCGGCGCTGGCGTACCTCGAAAGTTCCGGGCTGGTCGAGCGGGTGGACGATCACCCGCTGCGGTTCCGCGCGCGGCCGGGTGCGGACGTGTTCGCACTGTTCCCTGACCTCGCCGTCACCGACGATGCGCTGGCGGCGACGGCGGACGAGGACAGCTCGCACTAGGCCGGTGCTGCCGTGGCGGTGGCGTAGCGTTGGCGAATAATCTGCACGTGCCTGGCGGGTGGCCGGCGAGCGGATGGCGGGCGTCGCGAAAGTCGCGGGTTGCGACAGCCGCGAGCTGCGACAGCCGCGAGCTGCGAAAGTCGCGAGCCACGAAACTCATGTGCGTCTGAATCGGCGGGAGGATTTCCATGGCTGACGACAAGCCGGCAGTGACCATCGACGGACGCTGCGCGCCGCGCTTCGCGCCGGTGAAAGACGTGCTGCTCGCCAATTTCCGCGATGCCGCCGAGCTCGGTGCCGCGGTGGCGTTGTATGTCGACGGCGAGCCGGTGATCGACCTCTGGGCGGGCGACATCGATAACCGCCGCTCCGCGCCCTGGCGCGAGGACACGCTGGTCAACCTGTTCTCCACCACCAAGGGCATGGTGGCGGCGATGGCGTTGCGGCTGGTGGCCGAGGGGAAGCTGTCGCTGGAGCGGCCGGTCGCCGATTACTGGCCGGAGTTCGCGCAGGCCGGCAAGGGGCAGGTCCCGGTGCAGTGGTTGCTGACGCATCGCAGCGGCCTGCCGGCGGTGCGCGCGCAGTTGCCGGATGCCGCGCTCTACGACTGGGACACGATGTGCGCGGCGCTGGCCGCGGAAAAACCCTGGTGGGAACCGGGCAGCCGCCACGGTTATCACCCGGTGACGTTCGGCTGGCTGATTGGCGAGGTGATCCGCCGCGCCAGCGGCCTGCGCGTCGGCGAGTTCTGGCAACAGGCTTTTGCGCGCCCGCTGGGGCTCGACCTGTACATCGGTGTGCCGGCGGCGGAGCAGGCGCGCATCGCCCGCATCTCGAAACCGCAGGCTGACCCGGCGAACCTGGAAGCGGCGAGTTTCATGCAGCGGATGATGAGCGACCCGTTCGGCATCACCGCGCGCGCGTTTGCCAACCCGATGAGCATAGCCACCGGCAGCAACACGCCGGAATGGCGCGCTGCGGAAATTCCCGCCGCCAACGGCCACGGCACCGCCCGCGCGGTGGCGCGTTTCTACGCGGCGCTGGCCGGCGACGGTTCGGTTGATGGCGTCGAGGTGCTGCCGCGCGACATCCTGAAATACTGCAGCCGCGAACAATCGGCCGGCAGCGACGCGGTGCTGGGCATCGATACCCGCTTCAGCATGGGCTGGATGCTGTCGCAAAACCGGCCGCTGGCGGCATTCGGGCCGGGGCGGCATTCGTTCGGGCATCCGGGCGCCGGCGGCTCGGTGGGTTTTGCCGATCCGGAGCGGCGCATCGCCTTCGGTTACGTGATGAACCGGATGGGTGCGCACATCCTGCTTGATCCGCGGGCGGCGCGGCTGATCGATGCGGTGTATCGCTGTCTGTGAGTGCGGGGCGCTGTTGCTGTTGCGCTTGCAGTTGCTGTAGCAGTTGCTCTTGCCGTTACCGGGATCGGCCGCAGGCCGAAACCAGCGAGGCCTGGCACTACAGCAGATCAAGAGCGTACTGCGCGCAGGGCAGCACCGTGAAAGCGGCACCGATTCTGCCTTTGATCTTCCTGCGGGAGCGCAGTCCGTCCTTCACGCGGCGGGGTGCCGGTCCGTGCAGGCGGCATGTGTCGAGGGAAGCGAGCACGTGACCTTGCAAGCGGCAGGTTGGTCAAAGCGAGCGACGAGACACTCAGCCGCCGGAACGGACCGGCACCCCGCCAGCCCCGCTGGAGCACGCCACAAGCGATGCCCGCTTTTAACCGGCAGCGCGCACGTTGCCGCGCGCAGGCGATTACAGCGCCGGCGCCGAAACCACGGCCGGCGAACTCGGGTGCTTCTGCGCCCGCTGCACCGAGCTCTTCGCCCGCGCGATCAGCTGGTCGATCGCCGCCGGGTCCTCCGGCATCGCGATCAGCCCGAAGGTCAGCCGCGGCTGGCCGTCCTGGGTGGCCGCCCAGCCGTCGAAAATCTCCAGCATCGCCCGCGCCAGCGTCTCGGCGCCCGCCGGCGGCGTGTCGAACAGCATGAACACGAACTCGTCGTCCGACAGCCGCGCGACCACGTCGCTGCGGCGCGCCCGCTGGCGTACCGCGTAGCCGAACTGGCGCACCGCGGCGGCGCGTTGCTTGCGGGTGAACTCGCCGCCGCCGCGGCGGTCGATGCTGGCCAGCATGATCACTGCCGACATCTGCGTGCGGTGCTGCAGCGGTGCCAGGTAGCGCATCGCCATGTCGAAACCGCGGCGGTTGAGCAGTTGTGTCTCGACGTCCTGGTCGGCGGTGCGGGTGGCCTCGCTGGCCAGTACCTGGCGCCGCCAGGCCAGCAGCGCGAACCAGCCCAGGCCGAGTGCCATGAAGGCCAGCAGCCAGTCGATTGCGTGCGCCACCGGGATGCTCACGTACCAGCCGCGGGCGGACATGGCCGCCGCCACCACTGCACCGGCGCCGAGCACGGCGCCGACGAAGCCGGCGAGGCCGTGCCGCACGCCGAGGTTCAGCGCGGCGACCAGCACCAGCAGCAGCGTTGGCGGCAGGTCGTAGGGATCGGATGCCACGGCGCCGACGATGGCGGCGGCATCGACCAGCGCCGCCAGCGCCGGCACCCACCAGTCCTCGCGGCCGACCAGCGTGCTGCCGTACAGCGCGCGCGCGAACAGCAGCGATTGCGCCACCACGTAACCGACCAGGCCGGCGACCATCAGCGGCAGGTTGCCGGTCCAGCCGTCCACCGGCAGCTCGACGAAAAACAGGAAGGTGGCGATGGCGAACAGCAGGCGGGCGCCCAGTTCGAAGGCAAGCGTCAGGCGGTCTCGGGCAATGGGGTTCATGCAGGAATTCGGCGGGGATTCATGAGGGCAGGGCGACGGCCGCTGCCGGCGGCGGCCTATCATAGAGGGCGTGTCGTATCCGGCACAGTCCCGGCGATGCCGGGTCCGCATTCCGTGTAGCGCCAACCAACCTGCCTCCAGGCCATCGACCATGCAGCCCGCCAGCACACCGAGTCCCGCCGAATCCCCGTCGCCGCTGCGCGAGCACGCAGCGCTGCGCGACAACGTACGGCTGCTCGGCGAGATGCTGGGGGAGACGCTGCGCGAACACGGCGGTGCGGCATTGTTCGACCGCATCGAGCGCATCCGCCGGCTGGCGGTGGACGCGCGTGCCGGTCGCGCCGATGCTGCCGCGCTGCCGGCGGAACTGGCGGCGCTGGATGGCGATGCGCTGCTGCACGTCGTGCGCGCGTTCAACCAGTTCCTCAACCTCGCCAACATCGCCGAGCAGCACCACCGGGTGCGGGTGCGCCGGCAGGCGGCACTGGCCTGCCGGTGGCCGCCGGAAGACGGCACGCTGTTGGCGCTGGCCGCCGCCACCCGCCGTGCCGGCATCGCACCGGCGCAACTTGCCGCGGCGGTGCGCGATCTGTCGGTGGAGCTGGTACTGACCGCGCATCCCACCGAGGTGACGCGCCGCACGCTGATGCACAAGTACGACGAGATCGCCCGCCGTCTCGCCGAGCTCGACCACGCCGATCTCACCCCGGCCGAGCGCGCCGATGCCCGTGCCGCGCTGCTGCGCACCGTCAGCGCCGCCTGGCACACCGATGAAATCCGCCGCACCCGGCCAACGCCGGTCGACGAGGCCAAGTGGGGCTTTGCCACCATCGAGCAGACGCTGTGGCAGGCGGTGCCGGTGTTCCTGCGCGAACTGGACCGCTGGCTACGCGAGCACACCGGCGAGCCGTTGCCGCTGGATTGCGCGCCGGTGCGCTTCGCCAGCTGGATGGGCGGCGACCGCGACGGCAACCCGTTCGTGACCCACCGTGTCACCCGCGAGGTGATCCTGCTGGCGCGCTGGCAGGCCACCGAACTGTTCCTGCGCGATGTCGAGCAGTTGCAGGGCGAGTTGTCGATGCACGAGGCCAGTGCCGCGCTGCGGGCGGTGGTCGGCGACAGCCGCGAACCGTACCGGGTGTTGATGAAGGAATTGCGTGACCGCCTGCGCAACACCCGCGCCTGGATCGAGGCGCGGCTGAATGGCCAGAAAATTGATGCCGGCCCGATCGTCGACAGCGACGCCGACCTGTTGGCGCCGTTGCAGCTGGCGCACGATTCGCTGGTCGCCTGCGGCATGGGCCGCATCGCCGACGGGCTGCTCGCCGATACCCTGCGCCGGGTCGCCGTGTTCGGCAGCTGCCTGGTACGGCTCGATATCCGCCAGGAATCCACCCGCCACGCCGAGACGCTGGCGGCGATCACGCAATGGCTCGGGCTGGGTGACTACGCGGCGTGGAGCGAGCGCGAACGGCAGCAGTTCCTGCTCGCCGAACTCGACAACCGGCGGCCGTTGGTGGGCGATGATTTCCGCGATTCGCCGCTGTGCGGCGAGACGGTGCGAGAGGCGCTGGATACCTTCGATGCGCTGGCGCAGTTGCCGCGCAGCGCCTTCGGCGCCTACGTGATCTCGATGGCCCGGGCACCGTCGGACGTGCTGGCGGTGGCGCTGCTGCAGAAAATCGCCGGTGTGCGCCAGCCGTTGCCGGTGGTGCCGCTGTTCGAGACGCTGGACGATCTCGAGCACGCCGCCGCCACCGTCGACGCGTTGCTCGCGCTGCCGGCCTACCGCGCGCACATCGGCGATTACCAGCAGGTGATGATCGGCTATTCGGACTCGGCGAAGGATGCGGGTTACCTCGCTGCCAGCTGGGCACAGTACCGCGCGCAGGAAGCGATCACCGCGGTGTGCGCGCGCCACGGCGTGCGGCTGGAACTGTTCCATGGCCGCGGTGGCTCGGTGAGCCGCGGCGGTACGCCGACGCGGCAGGCACTGCTGTCGCAGCCGCCGGGGTCGGTGCAGGGCCGCATCCGCGTCACCGAGCAGGGCGAGATGATCCGTTTCAAGTTCGGGCTGGCCGGCGTCGCGCTGGAAAACCTCGAGGTATACGTCGCCTCGACGCTGGAGGCGACGTTGTTGCCGCCGCCGGCGCCGGAACCGGCGTGGCGCGGGTTGATGGACGAATTGACGCGCGTTGCCGTCGCCGGTTACCGCGACGTGGTGCGCGGCGAGCCGCGCTTCGTCGATTACCTGCGCACGGTGACGCCGGAGCAGGAGCTGGCGACGCTGGCGCTCGGTTCACGGCCGGCGAAGCGCCGCGCGCAGGGCGGGCTGGAGACGCTGCGGGCAATTCCCTGGGTGTTCGCCTGGACGCAGATCCGGTTGATGCTGCCGGCCTGGCTGGGCACCGACAACGCGCTCGCCTTCCTGCGCGAGCACCCGGAGCAACGCGAGCAGTTCGATGCCATGCTGGCGCGCTGGCCGTATTTCCAGGCGGTAATCGACATGCTGGAGATGGTGCTGGCCAAGGCCGACAACCGCATCGCCGCGTACTACGAGCGGCAACTGGCCGACGATGCGCTGAAGCCGCTGGGCAGCGCGCTGCGCGCGCGGCTGGATGCGACGGTGCGCGACCTGCTCGAACTCACGGGGAAATCGTCGCTGCTGGCCGGCAACCCGGTGATGCAGTGGTCGATCGCGGTACGCAATCCCTACACCGATCCGCTGCACCTGCTGCAGGCGGAACTGGTGCGCCGCCACCGCCTGCTGATCGCCGAAAACCACGAGGTCGACCCGGCGATCGACCTCGCGCTCAAGGTGACGATTGCCGGCATTGCCGCCGGCATGCGCAATACGGGCTAGCATCCCGCATCAACCTCACGCCGGGCCGCCGGCATTCGACAGGGAAGACGAGATGGCATCCGCAAAACAATCCCCGAGAACCAGCGAAGATTCGTCGTTGCGGTTGGCCGTACTGATCGATGCCGACAACGCGCAGGCGACGGTGATCGACAAGTTGCTGGCGGAGGTTGCCCGTTACGGCGAGGCGACCGTCAAGCGGATCTATGGCGATTTCACCGCGCCGACCAGCGCGTCGTGGAAGAAGGTGTTGCAGCGGCACGCGATCAAGCCGGTGCAGCAGTTCGCCTATACCACTGGCAAGAACGCCACCGACAGCAGCCTGATCATCGACGCGATGGATTTGCTGTACACGCGAAATTTCGACGGCTTTTGCCTGGTCACCAGCGACAGCGACTTCACCGGGCTGGCGATGCGGCTGCGCGAGGAGGGGTTGACGGTGCTGGGTTTCGGCGAGAAGAAAACACCGGACGCGTTTCGCAATGCCTGCCACAAGTTCATTTTCACCGAGGTGCTGCGCGAAGCCGGCACCAAGGCGGCCACGAAGCCCGCCGCAGTGGCTGCTCCGAAGGCGTCAGCGGTGAAGGCGGAAGTGGACAGGGACGAAGTGGCGAAACCGGCGGGGCCGGACAAGGCGGCAGCGGAGAAACCGGCAAAGCCGGTCGCCGAGCCGGCGGAGCAGAAACCGGCCATGCCGGTGCAGTTCCTGCTGGAGGCGCTGGAAGAATCGGTCGACGATGAGGGCTGGGCAGGCCTCGGTGCGTTCGGCAGCTACCTGAACAAGTTGCAGCCGGATTTCGATTCGCGGTTGTACGGTTATCGCAAACTGTCGGACCTGGTGAAGGCCAGGTCCGACCTGTTCGTGATCGAGGAGCGTACGGTATCGGGATCGCCCAACAGGGCGATCTACCTGCGCGCGCGCTGACCGCGCGCAGGTAACGCGGTCAGCCCTTGAACACCACGTTCTCGCCCAGCGGCGCGCGGCCGACGCGGGTCTTGTTGGCGGCCACCGAGGTGTCCTCGTAGCCGAAGGAGATGCCCAGCACGATGCCGATGTTGTCCGGGATGCCGAATACCTCGCGGACGTCTTCCGGGTAGTAGCGCATCGAGCCCTGGGCGCAGGAGCCGATGCCGTGCGCCGCCATCACCAGCATCAGCGTCTGGATGTACATGCCGACGTCCAGCGCGAAGGTGACGCCGAAATTGCGCTGCATGCCGATGAACACCACGTGCGGCGCATCGAACAGCTCGAAGTTGCGCAGCGTTGCCTTCATCCGGCCCATCTTGTCGTCACGGGCGATGCCCATGTTGTTGTACAGCTCGACGGCGCACTCCACCTGGCGGGTGCGGTAGACGCCCTCGAAGTTCGGCAGGTGGTCGAAGTCGGGAATCGGCGGCTTGCCGGTGGTGACGCGCTCCATCATCCGCTTGCGCATCTCGTTGCGGGTCTCGCCGGAAGCGATCCACGAGAACCACGGCTGGATGTTGCAGTTGCTGGGCGCGTGCTGGGCCAGCGCGAACACTTTTTCCAGCACGTCCTGCGGCACCGG